>JARBUG010000234.1 GCA_029239785.1 Symbiobacteriaceae bacterium
GATCTGGAGAAAGACGGCCCGGGTGAAGACCAGCACCCCAGCCACAAGCACGACCGGCCAGATCCACCAGAGGCCGGCCGGCAGCAGGTGACGGGCCAGTTCGACCAGCAGCACACTGCCCAGGGCAGCAGCGAGAACGGACCAGTGGAACCTGCCGTAGCGCACGGTTCACACCTCCTGGGTGGGAATAGTTCAAGCGTCGCGCCATCCGCGCCGTTTGTACAGGCACGTTTGGACAGCACGCGACAAAACGCAGCCGGCACGGGAGGCCGGCTGCGTCTTTTCACTTAGAGTCCTGCAGTGAAGCTGAGGAAGGTGGTCGATTCGAAGAAGAGGTAGCGTCCGGCGATTTCGCCGCCCAGCAGCACGGCGGCCACCAGCAGCGCAGCCCCAACGGCGTGGCGGGCGGGCCGGCGTGCCATCCAGATCAGGACGGCGCCCGGGAGGAGGAGGCCGGCGACCAGCCGGACCAGGTGCAGGGTGCTGCCGGTGAAGTGGGCGGCCTGGGCCTGCGCCTCGGGCGCCCCGCCGGCGGCGGCGCTGGTATAGGTCCAGGTGGCCACGGCCGCAAGGACCACGGCGCCCAGCGTCAACAGCGACAGGTTCGAGAGCCAGGCCGGCGCCAGCGCCTTGCCTGCCTCAGTCACGGCCAGCAGGAGCATCAGCAGTGCGGCGCCCGTGACCAGGGCCGTCACCAGGAAAAGCACCACGGGGAAGGCGTTGGCGTTGGCTGGAATCGCAGGCAGGGCATAAATGCGGCCCGAGATGAAGGTGGCGGCCACGCCCACCAGGGCGCAGATGCCGGTCAGCCAGGGCGCCACCGGGCGGGAACGGCTCAGCCACCAGAGCGCCCCGGCCCCGGCCGCAAAGAGCCCGGTCAGCAGGATCTCCCAGCTGAGGGGGGAGGAGCCCAGACCCATCAGCGCCCGGGGGGCGAAGAGGGGCCAGCCCAGATGCTCAAGCGAAATCAGTATTGCTGCCAGCGTCGTGCAGCCCGCAGTCAGGTAGACGGTGCGACCCAACTTGCCGTAGGCGGAGGACTGCTCCCGGGCGGCGGCGGTCAGGCCGTAGAGCCCGTAGACAGCCATCAGGCCCACGGCAGCCTCAGCCAGTACGGTAAAGAGCACCAGTGCCATCCATTCCATACTAGGCGTCCCTCCTGTACTGCTTGCCGGCCACCGGCGGGGTAAAGCGAATGCTGGGGTTGGTGATGTTGCTGTTGGGGAAGCCGGGCACCGAGGCGACCGCGGCGGGGTCCTTGAAGGTGTCGAGCTCGATCTTGGTCAGGGCGTGTGTGGGGCAGGCCGCCACGCAGGCAGGCTCCAGACCGCCGTCCAGCCGGGTCTTGCAGAGTTCGCATTTGGACGCCTTCCGGTGGCTCGGGGAGTACCGGGTGGCGCCGTAGGGGCAGGCCATGGTGCAGAGCCGGCAGCCGATGCACTTGTCGTGGTTCTGCTCGACAATGCCGTCCTCCCGCTTGGTGTAGGCGCCGACCGGGCAGACCCGCACGCATTCGGGGCTCTCACAGTGGTTGCAGGCGACCGACATGAAGTTGCGCTCCGGTGCGCCGGGATCTTCCCGGAAAGGGTAGACCCGCCGCCAGTTGACTTCAGCTTCGAGTCCGTATTCGTTCTTGCAGGCCATCTGGCAGGCTTTGCAGCCGATGCACACGGACATGTTGTGGTGGAATCCGAGCTGTTTGGGCATGGGTTTTCCCCTCCTTTACACCCGTTCGATCTGGACGAAGTTGTCGTGGAACGAGATGCCGTTGTTGCCGGTGTACAGCTTGCCCATGTCTGCCGGAATGGCCGCCACGGTGTTGTTGACGTTGAAGGGCGAGTCCTTGTACCAGGCTTCGTAGGTGACCACCGTGTCCGGCGGCACCACCCGGGTGATCCGGGCCCGCAGCCGCACTTCGCCCAGCTTGTTGAAGACCCGGACCATGTCGCCGTCCGTAATGCCCCGGGCCTCGGCCAGCTTCGGATGAATCTCCAGCAGCGGTTCGGGGTTGGTCTGCATCATGTAGGGGATGTTCTGGAACTGGGAGTGGAGCCCGTGCTGCGGGTGGGGCGTCATGAACCGAATGGGGAATTCGGCCGGCGCCTTCAGTTCCTGTACGTAGGTCGGCATGGGGGGCAGGCCGTTGGCCTTGGCCCGGTCGGAGTAGAGCTCGTACTTGCCCGACGGCGTCGTGAACTTGCGGTCGGCCCAGGAGACTGCGGGCAGCTTGGCCTTGGCGGGGGCCTTGCGCAGTTCGTTGTAGTCCTTGATGCCGAAGAGCGAGTAGATGCCCTCGTTGAACTCCTTGGCCACCCACTCTTCCTCGTCGCCTTCGGTCGGGTAGGTGCAGGAGCCCTGCTGGAGCTCATTCATCTTCTTGGAGAGCGCCCAGGAGATCTGCAGGTCGCTCTTGGCCTCAAACATCGGCTGGATCGCCCGCTCGTTGATCGACATCCAGTAGTGCCAGTAGGCGACGTTGACGTCGGGGGACTCGAAGTGGGTGGTGCAGGGCAGCACGATGTCGGCCATTTCGGCGGACTTGTTCAGGAAGTGGTCGACGACGACGACCATCTCCATCGATTCGAATGCCTTTTTGATGTCGTTGGCGTCCGGGTCCTGGCTGCCGGGGTTGCGGGCGGCGATCCAGAGCATCTTGACGGGCGGGTCCTTCAGCGCCTGGACCTCGGCCGCGAAGTTGTTCATATTGATGGTGCGGTTGGCCTGCTTGCCGTCGGCGGTCTTGACGCCGACCGAGCCGGCGGGCGGTGCGAAGGACATCGCATGATAATTAAAGCCCCAGGTGGCCAGGTGGGCGTACTGGGCGCCCCCGCCCGACACGCCGATTTGGCCGGTCAGCGCGGCCAGGGCGTCAATCGCCCGGATGTTCTGGCCGCCGTTGATGTGCCTCTGCATGCCGTAGCCCATCCAGAGCATGGAGGGCTTGGTGGTGGCGTAGCCGGAAGCCAGTTCGACAATCGCTTCGACAGGCACGCCTGTGGTCTTGCTGGCCCACTCCAGGGTGACTTCCTTCAGCAAATAGGCCTCAAACTCCGGCCAGCCATGCACGTGCTTCTCCAGGAACGCCTTGTCGTGCAGGTTGTTCTCCACGATCCAGCGGGCCATGCCCAGGGCCAGCGCACCATCGGTGGAGGGTTTGATCTGAATGTACAGGTCGGCCTTGGAGGCCGTGGCGGTATGGATCGGGTCGATGACGACGATCTTCGCGCCCTTGGCCTTCGCTTCCATGATCATGTCCATCTGGTGGACGGCGCACCAGGCCGGGTTGGCGCCCCAGATGATCAGGTACTTGGTGTTGACCATCTCTTCGGGGTCGTGGTTCATGAAGGTGCCCATGTCGTAGGTCTGGGCGTCAAGGCCGGCGGGCCAGCAGGGGGTGCCCAGGGCCGTGGTGTGGTAGCCCATGGAGGCCAGCGTGCCATCGATGCCATAGTGGACGATGCCGAAGTTGCCGGAGTACTTGTTGAGGCAGACGGGCAGCAGGCTGCCGTAGCGCTTTTTCAGGTCGAGGATCTTGGTGGCGATCATGGTGAGCGCTTCGTCCCAGGAGACCCGCTTCCAGTTGCCGGAGCCCCGGGGCGACTGGACCATGGGGTACTTGATGCGGTCCGGGCTGTACGTACGGTTCACGTAGGTGTAGCCCTTGACGCAGAGGCGGCCCCGGGTGTAGCCGTGGAGCGGGTCGCCATCGACCTTGCGCAGCACGCCGTCCTGGACGGTGGCGATCTGGCCGCAGGTGTCGTAGCAGTTACGAGGGCAGGCAGTGCGGAAGGTCTTTACGTTGGGGTCGGCGGCGGGGGACCGGAACGCCTCGGGCTCACTGGTGCAGCCACTGAGCGCTGCCACGGCGCCCGCAGCGGCGCTGGCCTTCAGCAGGTTGCGTCGGGTGAACTGGTGGCCGAGGGCCCGCTCGAACAGGTCACGCATGGGCATGGGCTGACTCCTCCTCTGCGGAAATGGCGGATTGCAGCATCGGCAGGATCGTTTTCTCGAGTTGGATGATCCGGAGGGTGGACTCGGCCAGGTTCCGGTAAAAGGGGCTGGCGGCGTGGGTCTGTACCGCCTCGCAGAAGGCCGGCAGCCAGATGGAGAGGTGGTGGGTCAGGAAATGATGTTGGGCTGCGAGCTGGTGCGCCGGTCGGTCGCCATCGAGGAACCGCCGCTGGAGCAGGGTGTAGAACTCGAGTTCCAGGGCCAGGTGGTCGTCGGGCTCAGGGTGGGTGTTCTGCACGCCGTGCGCCCGGTAGCAGGAGCGGACCTCGGTCATGGCGCTTTGCACGAGCAGGCGGTCATCGCTTTGCCAGACCGATTCGTAGGGCGGCGCCGGCAACTTGCCGGGGCCGACGAAGAGACGGTTGAACTCGGCCTCGGTGGGGGGATCGCTGTTTGCCGGCAGGTCGAGGTCGGTCAGGGCCGCGTAGGTGGACAGGGCTTGGGTCAAGTCGTCGGCCAGTTCCGGTGTAACCGGGGCCGCATAGGCCCGCTGGAGCAGGGCGAAGAGGGCCAGTCGGTACTCGCAGAAGGTCGTGACACCGGCGTTTTTCATGAGAGCCAATCCTCCCCGCGGGATCCGCGCATGTGACAGGGTAGGCAGGTAGATGTGGTCGGGGGTGTTGCGGCGGTGGCCGGGTAGACCTCGCCGCACCGGCTGCAGGTGAGGAGGGCGGCCTGGCCCAGGGGCGCCGGTCTATCCGGCAGGAGGTCGGCCAGGGCGCCGCCCGGGGCCATTTGCAGGGCGCCCGCCGGGCAGACCTGGGCGCACAGGCCGCAGTGCATACAGCGCCGGGGCAGGTGGGAGAGGACGGTGCCGAGGCTGAGGGCCTGTCCCGGGCAGAGGCGCACGCAGACCCCGCAGTGGGTGCAGGGCGCCTGGAGAACCGGGCGCCCCCCGGGCCAGGGCGCCGGGCCGTGGCCGGCTCCGCCCGGGTCCAGGGTCTCGCAGGCCCAGAGCAGCAGGTCCCGGCGGGGCGAGCGGGCGGCGGGGTCCTGACCTTCCGGCGGCGCCGGGCGGGCGCCCTGCATGGGCGCCGGCAGGCTCTGGCGCAGCAGGCCGAAGGCGGCCAGGAGGAACTCGCGGCGGTCCTGGTGGATGGGCTGGTGGCCCGGGCGCCCCCCGGGCCCGCCCCCGCCCGCCGGCGCTCCGCCCTGTGCGGGCCGCTCCACCACGGCCACCGTCTCTGGGCGCCCCAGGGCGGTCAGCACCGCCCCGGCGGTCTCGGCCGCATGGAGCGCCAGCCCCCGTCCGGCGCCGTATCGGCAGGCACGGCAGAGCTGCTCCGGACAGACCAACTCCACCCGCTGCGCCCCGGCGGCCACTGCCGCCAGCAGCAGCTCGGCGGGCACCCGCCCCGGGCACTCCACCCGGACCGAGGCACCCGGCGCACACCCCACGCTGACCGTGGCCGAACGCTGGGCTGCCTGGGAGACCTGCCGCAGCAGCTGATGGTCCGAGGGGTCGTCCAGGGTCAGTCCATCGCCGGGGCAGACGGCGGCACAGAGTCCGCACCCGCTGCACTCGGCGATCACAGGCGCCGGGGAGAGGCGAATCGCCCCCTCGGGGCAGACCGCCGCACAGGCGGTGCAGTGAGCGTGGGGGGAGAGTGCAGACAGGCACCGCCGCGGCTGCACCTGCACCGGGCGCAGACCGGCCAGCGCATCGGCCAGCACGTCGAGCTTAACCACCGCCTGCACCTCCCTACTCTCATCGCCTTAAGCTTACCTGGAAGTGGGAGAGCCCGGTATTACTCCATCGGGCAGGTTTTGCGGGTAGGTGACGGCTCGCCCCACCTACCCGAACGGGTAGCCGCGGCAACGCCCTGAGGCCGTTGCCGGTCTCAGGGCGTTCTCGTGCACTTATAC
>JARBUG010000063.1 GCA_029239785.1 Symbiobacteriaceae bacterium
AGTGGGGACGAGTCGTACTGAGGGTCGCAGTCTGTTCAGCGTGACTGTTGAGTAGGGGCGGGCCGTGGTCGACGCGGGCCTTCGCCACGCGCCTCCCGGGCGACTCTTTGTCGGCTAACGGCCCGTTCGTGCAGCACGGCGGGCGGTGGCCCGGGCTACCGGTGAGGTCACAATTAGCATTCGTCAGGTATTTGCGCCCTGGTAGCCGACTCACCTGTGCGTTATTTTACAGACGGCGGCGCCCAACAGGCATGTACGAAGTCCAATACGCCAGCAGACAAATGGATTCGAGTTGGTTCGAGCAGGGTCGACGAGATTCGACTCTCGTTCTGACGTTGAAACGGCCCGGAGGGGGCCAGCCAGAGCCATTCTCCTGTGGTTCGTGAAATAACCGCGCCGCACAGCCTCAGCGCCCCGGCAAAAAATCGCCGAACTGCCACTAGGTGGGACCGCTCAGGCGGTCCGCGTGAATTGCCAGAGCAGCGTCCTTGTCAGGCGATGATCATGTTGGGGCCCACCAGCCGGGGTTCTGGCACCTACCTGCGTGACCCGGCCTGAGCACGCCCTCACATCACCCAAGAGCACCAAAGACTTACGCACGTGATTTGGTCCGGGAGGCCGATTGAGTCCGATGAACCACCGTAGGTGTCGACGATGAGCCCAAAGTGGGCTGCCCACTTCGGTCGCCGGATCCGCGCCGTCACCACAGGACTAGGAGACAGCCGCTTGCTGCTTCTCAATACGACCGTTAGCCCATAAAAGGTCGATACGGTTAAAAGATTTTCGTAAAAAAGGTTGGCGGCGCCCGCGAGGGGCGCCGCCACTTGGTACACCGGGTTTTCGCACTACACGACCTCGGCCCGCCGCCGGCCGGTCAGCCAGATTGCCACCCCCACGCCGACCAGAGCGACCGAGGTGAGGAAGGTCGGCTGGAAGCCGGCTGCCCCCAGCATAAAGCTGCCGAGCATCGGGCCGAAGAAGCCGCGCAGGGCCGTCACCACCATCGAAGCGGACGTATAGGACCCGACCCGCTCCGGATGGGTGGCCAGGATCAGGTTCCAGCCCCCCAGGTCGAGGGCGGCATCAGCCACGCCTTGGCAGAGGTGGCCCAGGGCGATCAGGGCCAGGCTCCCGCCCCCGAGGCCGTAGGCCAGGGGCAGGCCCAGGTAGAAGAGCGCCGCCGCCAGCACCACGGGCCGGGGGCCCTTGCGGTCGATCACCCGGCCCCAGAGGGCGAAGGCGGGCAGCCAGCCCACGTTCCAGGCGACGGAGAGCCAGGAGATCTGGGCGTTGGTCAGGCCCATCTCCCGGACCTGGTAGACGGCGTAGAGCGGCGAGGCGACCAGGGCGCCCCCGTGGAAGAGCACGGCGGCCAGCAGGAAGCTTCGGAAGGTCGGGTCGGCCAGCGCCAGCTTCAGGCCCTGGACGGCGCCCGGGCTGGAGAGCGGCCCGCTGGGCGGCGGGGCGTCTACCGGCTCACGGGTCATGGCATAGGCGGCCGTCGCAATCAGCCCCAGGACGCCGGCAACGGGATACATCACCTGGACGCCGAAGCGGTCGATCAGGCGCCCGGCGATCAGGGTGGTCGGAAGCATTGCGGAGGCCATCAAGAGGCGGATGTAGCCCATCAGCCGGCCCCGCTGGGCGGGCGGGAAGAGCCGCTGCACCAGCGACCCGTATGCCGGGTTGGCGGCCGCTACGACCATGTTGGTGCCAAAGTGAACGGCGGTGAGGGCCGCAGGGTTCTTGACCAGGCCGATCAGGCCCATCCCGCAGCGCCAGATCAGGTTAGGCACCACGACCCAGGGGAGCTTCCGGGCATTGAAGCTGAGGCGGGCCCAAATGGGCGCCAGTGCGTTGCCGATGAAAGGGCCGGCCGTCAGCAGCCAGATCTGGAGCGGCGTGGCGCCCAGGCGGACGGCCAGGGGCGTCAGAAACGGGTTGACGATGCCGAGGAACATCCCCATGAAGAGCACGTTGACCGCTTCGCAGTTGAAGTTCCAGCGGGTGCGGCGCTCCATGGTCATGCCCAGGTAGGTGACCGGTCGGTCGTGCGGCGGGCGTTCCAGCATCATACGTCCTCCTGTGCAGTGGGGGGCGCCGTTGTCAGGCGGCGGGGTCCGGTTTCAGGTGCGGGGACTCCTCCACCTGCTTGTGGCGCAGGGACTTCCACCAGTAGGCGGCCAGCGCCGTGAGCGAGACGATGCCCAGCGAACCGGCCACGGCAAAGCCGGTGCCCGCGCCAAACGCTTCGGTGACGGCACCGCTGTACAGCGAGCCGATGGGCGCCGTGCCGCTGTTGGCGAGGGTGTAGAGGCTCATCACCCGGCCACGCAGGTGGTCGGGGGCGGCCATCTGGACCTTGGTGTTGGTGCCCGTCAGGAACTGGATCATGCCGAAGCCGATGACGAAGAGGACGGCGGCGGCGATGGCCATCGAGTGGACGAAGTACATGGAGATGGCGGCACCGCTCAAAAGCGTTGCAGGCATAAAGAGCGAACGGAGCCGGATGTGCGCCCGGTTCTGGACGGCCCGGACCAGTGCGCCGAGCAGGGCGCCGGCGCCCATGGCCGACATCAGGCCGCCGTAGCCCTGGGCTTCCTGGTGCAGCACCTGCCGCGCCAGCGCCGGAACAAGCACCTGGAAGTTGATGACGAAGGTGCCGATGACGAGCATGAGCAGGATGGTGAAGCGCAGAATCGGCGTGCGCCAGGCGAAGGAGAGCCCTTCGCTGATCTGCTGGATCATGTTGCCGCGGGTGGTGCCCTTCGGCAGGCCCTCGGCCTTGATCTGCGTCAGGGCGATGATGACCGCCACAAAGCTAAGTCCGTTGAAGAAGTAGGCGGGTGCGATGCCGATCTTGGCGATCAGGATGCCGGCGATGGCGGGGCCGACGATGCGGGCGCCGTTGAAGACCGCCGAGTTGATGGCAACGGCGCTGGCCAGGTCGGCCTTGCCGACCATCTCGACGACGAACGACTGGCGGGCCGGCAGGTCGAAGGTATTGACAATGCCCAGCGACAGCGCCAGGGCCGCGACATGCCAGTACTGGACTAGTTCGGTGTGGACCAGGAAGGCCATGATGAAGGCCAGGCACATGAAGAGCGACTGCGTGGCGATGATCACCTTGCGCTTGGGCAACCGGTCGATGATGGCGCCGCTGAAGAGCGTGAAGAAGAGCATCGGCGTGAACTGGAGGGTACTGATCAGTCCCAGCTTAAGGGGCGAGTCGGTCAACTGCAGAATCAGCCAACTCTGGCCGACGGACTGCATCCAGGAACCGATCTGCGAGACCATCTGGCCGCTGAAGAAGAGGAGATAGTCCCGGTGCGCGAGGGCGCCCCGGAGTCTGAATCGCGGCAATCGCATACAGATCCCCTTTGATCTAGAGATAGTTCATAGCACGAACCAATCATACACCCGCGGGCAGGGGGAAGAAAAGAAGACAACGTCCCGTTTGACGTTGCCTTCTTTCGCTATTTAAGGGAGTACCGGGTCCCATTCCACTGGGCCGTTACGCAGACTTCGTTGGCGTCGCAGAGCTTGAGGGTGCGGCCCTCATCAAGCACGTGGATCAGGGCGACTTTGGCGATGGCCGGATCATCGACGCTGATTCCGCCGGGGCCCTGCTTGTACTCAACTGTGCCCACCTTGGGGGGCAGGCCGGAGAGGGCCTCCGTTTTGACCCAGGCCGGGCGGGTGGGATCGAGTTTCAGGACGCTGAGGTATTCGGTCCAGGGGTGCATGCCCAGCGACTTGTCCAGCAGCAGGTACCGCCCGTCTGAGCCGTCCAGGAAGTAGGCATTGGCGATGACGACTGGCGACTCCTCTTCGAGGCCCTGTAAGTAAACCTTCCCCTGGTCCCGCCACTGGACCCAGCTCCAGCCCCGGTTGAGTTGGCCTACGCTGCCGGCACTGTGGGTGATGATGACCCGGGCCGGGGCACCGCCGTAGATGGTAAGGCCGTCCACTTTGGTTGCGGCAGCCCCTTCCGGTCCGAGGAGGAACTGCTTCAGCTTGTTCATGGCGTTACTCAGCGTATTGACGTCGCCCTTCGTCCGTTGCTCCTCCAGCACTTGCGCGACCTGCGTTGCGGTGGGGGCATCGGCGATCAGTTTGGCCGTCAGCGCTTCGAGCGCCAGACGGATCTCCTTGTCGGGGGCGGGCAGGCGGGCAAGCGCGTTCTGGTAGACGCCATGAGCGGTCATGAGGAGCCCCGCCGCTTCGGCCGCCTGGCCCCGGTAGTATTCGATGTCGGCGTTGGGCTCACGGTTGGCGCCGCTGGCCTTCATCAGGGCCCCGTACGCTTCCATGCCCTTGCCGGCGCCCAGGTAGGCCCGGCCCAGGTTGAAGTTGGCGGCGACGTTGCCCCGGTCCTTCTCGACGGCCCGGGTGGCGGCTGCGATCGCTTCTTCCCACTTTCCAGCCCTGATGGCGGTGAGGGCGGCGTCGTTCAGGGCGTCTATGGATTGGGCCGGGGCGGTGCCGGTGGATGGCGTGGTGCTTGCCGTTGGGGTGCCGGCGGGGGTCTGCGCTGGCGCTGCGCCCTGCCCCTGGTCGGCAACCGTCGGCGCCGTCACAGCGGTGGGCGGGGCTGATGCCGGGGCCTTGCTGCATCCAGCGAGGAAAAGAAGTGCGATCAGGAGCTTACTTGACGTCCGAGTAAAAGTCCGCATCTGGCAGGTCGCCTCCGATCATCTCCGGTGACATATCTTTCAGACGTGCGAAGAAGAATGCCAGTTCCTCCTTCGCTTCGGCAGCGCTAAGTACATCGATGGGCGTGCGGGTGAGCGACGCTTCGATGACGGGGGCCTTCAGGTCGGTCAGGGTCGTTTCGCCCAGGGCAGCCGCTTCCTTGGGATTGGCCTTCATCCACTGGGCGGCGTTCTTCATCGCATTGTGGAGGGTTTGGGCGAGCTCGGGGCGGGTTTTGGCGAGATCGCCCAAGATGATGGTGCCGACCTGCGGGAAGCGGGCGGGGCGCCCGGTCAGCCGTCCCCACTCTTTTTGAAGGTCGATGGCGACCCTTACGGTGAGCCCCTTCGCCTTCCCCTGGATCTGGGCGGCGGTGGCGACGGGCTCTGTCAGGACGACGGCGTCGGCCTTGCCGGCGAGGAGCATCTGCATGGCTTCCGTCGGGGTGCCCAGGTAGGTGGGGGTCAGGTCGACTTTGGCCTGCCGGGCGAGGTACTGGAAGACGAGGTCGGGGATGTCGCCCTTGAGGGGGACGAGCAGGTTCTTACCGACAAGGTCGGTCCAGGTGTTGATATCGTCACGGGTGGTCATTACGTAGAGCGTGCCCCAGACCGTGACGTTGAGGAGCTGAATCTGGACGCCCTTGCGGTAGAGGTTGGCGGCGACGTTGGTGGGGGCGGCCGCGACCTGGAGCTCCTTGGCTGCGATGGCGGCCCGGAGTTGGTCGGCGGTTTTGACGGTGCCGAAGTCGATGATGGTGGCGTGGGATGCGAGGTCTTTCTGGACGGTGGCGGTGTGGGCCAGGAGGATGGTGGCCGGGGACTGGGGGCCCCGGATGACGAGGCGTTCAAGGGGCGCCGGGGCGACCGGGGCAGGGGCGGTGGGGCCGCTCGGGGACTCGGTCTCCTTCCCCTGCCCGCAGCCTGCCAGCCCCGCGAGGCCGAGCGCCGCACTGCCACCCACCAGGGCGGCCAGGCGCATAAAGTCACGACGATTCATCTTGGTTTCTGCGTCTCCTTGCTACAACCGTTTTTGCGTTGCACGCCGTTCCAGCACCCGGCCCGGGGCGCCCGACAGCACCACCAGCTCGTCGCCCAGCCGCTCGGCCTCTGCCAGGTCGTGTGTGACCAGCAGCGCCGCCAGCCCCCGCTCCCGGAGCAGGCTAAGCAGCATCTCCTGAAGCTCGGCCCGGCGCCCGGCGTCCAGCGCCCCGAAGGGCTCATCGAGCAGCAACAGGTCCGGCTCCACGGCCAGCGCCCGGCCCAGGGCGACCCGCTGGCGCATCCCGCCGCTCAGCTGGTGGGGGTACTTGGCAAGCGCATCTTCCAGCCCCAGGCGCCGGGCCAGCGCCTCGGACCGGCTCCGCCGCTCGGCGCCCCGCACCCCCAGTGCCTTCAGCCCGAAAGCGATATTCTCCCGGGCGGTCCGCCAGGGCAGCAGCCTGGGTTCCTGGAAGACGCAGGCCGTACGGCGGAAGGTGTTGCTTACGTGCCCGGCGCCCGGGGTGACCAAGCCCGCAGCCATATGTAACAGGGTCGACTTGCCGCAGCCCGACGGGCCGGTCAGGGCCAGCACCCGGCCCGGGGCCAGGTCCAGCGAAATATCCGCCAGCACGGTGCCCTGCCCGTAATCATGGCTAATCGCGGTCAGCTTCAGCACGGCGCCGCCCCCCTTCCCCCTCGCCCGCCCGCCATGGTTCCAGCCAGCGCCGCAGCGGGTGCAGGACCAGGTACTCGAGCCCGAACATCATCACAACGATGATGGCGATCCAGGCGAAGGCATCCGCCACTTCCAGGTTGGTGCGAGCCCGGGCGAGCCCGGCGCCCACGCCCCGGTCGGCGCCTGCCATCAGTTCAGCCATCACCGCGACCTTCCAGCCGATGCCCAGCCCCGCCGTCACCGCGGGGAACAGGTACGAAATCAGATGCGGCAGGTAGATATCGGTCAGCAGCAACGCTTTCGGGGTTTGATAGGTGCGGGCCATTTCAATTAGAGGCCGTTCCGCCGTGCTGATGCCAGACACCACCGCCGCAAAGATGACGGGCAGCACGCCCACGGCCACGGTGAAGATCGGCGTGGCAGCGGAACTGGGGCCAAACCAGAGCAAGGCGAGCACGATCCAGGCGATCTGGGGAACCCCCTGCACGATGGTGACCACGGGCGCCAGCATCCGGCGCACCGTGGCGCTGAGCCCGGCGGCCAGGCCGAAGAGCCCGCCGGCGGCAGCGGCCAGCCCGAAACCGCCCAGGGTGTGCAGGGCAGTAGCCAGGGCGGCGCCGGCAACCCGGCCGTCGGCAGCCAGCCGCACCAGCGCCTTCGCTGTCGCCCCCGGCGACGGTAAGATGATGGGGTCAGTGGTCAGGGCGCCCACCTGCCAGAGGGCGAAAAACCCCAGAAGCCCGACCGCTCCCGGCCATAGCTTCTGCCAGGTGCGGCGGGCCGCTCCCTGCCCCGTGCCGTGCGCTGTTCCGTGCCTTATGCCGCCCACAGGTGCACCTCCGGACCATTTTCCTCAGAATATCCTGCGCCTTATGATATCACGGAACTCCGACTATGTACCTGCCTTTCGCAAGTGCTGGCCCTGCCGGTCGCCGACATTATGTTGCCATTTATCTCTATCAGCGGAAAATTTTTTCTTTACGTTTCGATGTAGCCCTAACGGTCCTTTTTCTCCAGCGGCTAAAATGAAACGGGACAGGCTGAACCCTCAGCATCTGGAAGGGTGGAGATTAGCGATGAGACTCAGGTCGGCTCTCTCGGTGTTTCTCCTGGCAGCATCGGTGTTCCTGGGCGCCTGGTCGCGACCAGCAACGGCGGCCGCAGGCGGTCAGTGCCTGCCAGAAAGACAGCTGCCCGTCACGGTCCTGGTACGGAGCGGGGAACGACAGGCGTTTGGTGCGCTGGCGGCGGACCAGCCCTCCCCTTTCATTGATGCCGACACAGGCCGCACCGTCGTGCCGCTTCGGGCCCTCACCTCGGCGCTCTCCCCGGGCACCGACAGCGTCCGCTGGTACAGCGACCTGCAAACCGCCACCTTCTGGCACGGCGGCCATTCCCTCTCCGTCCGCTTCCCCCGCGGCGTCGACCGCACCTATACAGCCCTGCTAGATCAGAAAGCCACATCACTTACCTCTTATTTGTGCGAAGGCCGGGTCTGGGTTACGGCCCGGTCGGTCTCCGAAGCCTTTGGCATCGATATTCAATATTACACTGGCGGCATCGTCCTGATCGACGGCGCCGGCAAAGACCCCTGGCACAACCTGAAGACTGACGTAACGGAGCAGTGTGCAGGCTTCCCCGATGGCACCGACTTCTTCCGGTCACCCCTCGCAGCATCCCGCCAGGCGGCCACAGAAGTAGCCTGCCAGTTGGCGGCCAAGTAGCGCGCAAGGCGCCCCCTGTGGCTTACAGGGGGCGCCTCACTTAGAACTCCTGGAAGTACCGGTCGATCGACCGGAAAATCGCCTCGGCGGCTGCCTGCTGGCCCGCGTCCGAAGCGAGCAGCGCTTCCTCGCCCGGGTCGGTCATAAAGCCCATCTCCACCAACATGGCCGGGGCCTCGCTCATGCGAATCACGTTGAACGGGCGCTGCTTGAAGCCCCGGTCCGCCAGGCCCAGGGCGCCCAGCAGTTCCGCCTGCGCGAGCTCGGCGAGGCGCAGGCTGAGCGGGGCGTTCAGGTTTGAGTTCGCCCAGTAGACTTCGGTGCCGCCATCGCCTGGCGGGCCGCCGTTCGCATGGATCGATACATAGAGGTCGGCGCCCGCCGCGTTGCTCATGGCGGAGCGGGCTGCCAGGTCAAGCTGTGTCCGCTCGGCGCTTGACGTCGCCTCAGCGGCCCGCTCCGGGGCCAGAACCCGGGCGTCTGTGGTGCGGGTCATCAGCACCTGGGCGCCGGCCGCCTCCAGCAGGGGCTTGAGCCGCAGGCCGACGGCCAGGTTGATTTGCTTCTCGGCATGGCCCCCCGGCCCGACGGCGCCCGTCTCCTCGCCCCCGTGGCCCGGGTCGATGACCACGGTCTTGCCGGAGAGGCTGGGGCTCAGGAAGCGGAGTTCAAAGCGGCCGGCGCCTGATTTTCGCAGGGCGTAAGGACCCTGCGGCGCCGGCAACCGGAGCCTGAGGCCGCCCGCCGGCATGCGTGCAGGCGCAAGTAGGTTGGCGGCGGACGAAGGCGCAGGTGACTGGGCGGCGGGCTCCGGCCCCACATCCTGCAGGCTGGCGCCCGGCGGTATCACGACACCTGGGCCGCGCAAGGCGCCGGGCAGGTCCAGCACCAGTTCGCTCCCATTCTGCCGCAGCACCGGGCGCAGGTCGCCGCGGTACGTAAAGTGCCAGCCATCGCTGCCCACCGCAGCAACAGCAACCAGCCCCGGCCGCACCTCCAACACCAGGCGCCCGCCCTGATTCTCGGTCACCAGGTATTGCGGCCCGCCTTCCAGGTCGAGCAGAATCCCCCGTTCACTGATTGACACCCGCCCCACACCGGAATCGCCAATATCACCGGCGACCTGGAGCCCGGCGGGCAAGGACGTTTGAATCGCTACGGCACTCTCCCCTGCAGGAAGCACCTCAGCCGCGCCCGTCAGCCCCGTTACCGTCATGCGCATGACGCCAGTGCCAACCCGCATCACCTCAACGGCCAGCCCCGCGGCAAGACTCACCTGCCACCGGCCGCTTCGAACGCCATACGTAACCTCCTGCCCCCGGCCATCGGTCAGTTCGGCGTCGGCCACGGCCAGCCAGGCGTTCTCCCCCTCTGCTGTGCGCACTTTCAGCCAGCCATTCTGATTCCCCAGACATTCGACCGCTGCGCCCCCGGGCAGCTCCGTCACCAGCAGATAAAAGGTCCCCGGGCCGGTGTACAGCCGCGTAGCCCGGAGGGTCCTGACCTTGAGTTGTGGCGTGACGCGCATAGGCGCCGGATCAACCGCGGGCGGTGCCGCCGGAACGGCGCCCGTTTCGCCGGCTTCAGCAACAGGCTCCCCGCCTGTGCCTGCGACCTCCCCCGGGCCGTTCGCCTTTCCAGGCGCAGCAGACGGCGCCGGTGCACAAGCTGTCATCAAAACCAAGGTCGTCAGGGCGACCGCCAATCTCCGCATCCGTCTGTCACTCCTTTGTAGGTTCGTCTCAATTCGCCCGCGTAAGATCCAACGCCTGCTCCAGCCACACAGAACTGTCGCAGCACAGCATAAAGCGGACCCCGAAGGGTCCGCTCACATGTGCGCAAAACTTTGAAGTTCGCCGGCCTCACACCGCCTCCGTGGCAGCCTCCACTTCGGTCCCTGAACTGCCAGGCACAAACCTGGGCAGCCGTTCCAGCAAATCGACCAGGCGTTGGTCCAGCTTTCCCGCCGCCGCCTCTGTGTGCAGCACTTCCATCGCTTCCGTGTGGGTCATCCGGTGCCGATAGGCCCGGGTGCTTGTCAGCGCGTCATACACGTCAGCCACAGCAACCACCCGGGCCAGCAGGGTAATCTCGCCGCCTTGCAGCCCGTCGGGATACCCGCTGCCGTCCAGCCGCTCATGATGATGCCGAACAACATCTTGCACGGAACCGATCAGGGAGTAGTCAAAGGCGCCGAGAATCGACGTCCCGGTCAGCGTGTGCTCCTGTATCCGGCGGTACTCCTCGGGGGTCAGGCGCCCCGGTTTGTCGAGCACTTCCAGAGGAACGGCCAGCTTGCCGATATCGTGAAGCAGGCTGCCCATGCGCAGGACAAAGATCCGGTTATCATCCAGACGCAGCGCAGTCCCGATCTGCGTACTGATCTCGGCGACCCGCAGGCTGTGCCTCGCCGTCTGCTCGTGGGTCACGCTGATCGCGTTCGTCAGTGCCGTCACACTTTGGATCAGCAGGTTCTGCAGCTCGCGGTGTTGTCGCCGGTTGCGCAGCACTGAATACCCGACCAACATGCCGACTGCCATAAAGAAAAACATCCGGACAAGCACGTTTGGAATGGTCTGCCACTGCCCGGTGGCTACGCTGACCGGGGTCATCCACATCAAAATGCCCGCCGCCAGCCCTCCGCCAAAACCACCGGCCGGACCCCAATTCAAAGCTGACAGCACCACCGGAACATACATGAAGTGTGTCACAGCGGAAAATGTGCCCCCGGTGATGTATACCAGCCACCAGCCCAACAAACCAGACAGAACGGCCAACAGGCCCTGCCAATGAAGTCGATTCACGTCTGTTACATTCCTCTTTAGGATATAGCGTGGATTATCCCAACTATACGGTAATGCCATGCAAATATCTGTAGGATGAATGAACGGTTTTATAAAGGCA
This sequence comes from Symbiobacteriaceae bacterium, assembly GCA_029239785.1. Classification (GTDB taxonomy): domain Bacteria; phylum Bacillota; class Sulfobacillia; order Symbiobacteriales; family Symbiobacteriaceae; genus JARBUG01. The sequence goes on from JARBUG010000063.1 coordinate 10,983, forward strand.
CGAGTACTATATGAAAAATGTACACAGAGTCCCGGTTGTCTGGGACGTTCGTCCCATGAACCGCCGCTCTTCCCAAAGTGAACCTGATTTTTCAAGAACGTACTAGTCCGTTTGGTGAGGTTTTCTGGCAGGAAAGTATCTTCGGGCTGCGTATTAATGTACAGGGACGCACCACCACAACGGAGCAACTCAGAAAGAGGTACGTGAGATGGACCTTACCCCGCTGTACCGTAAAATCGTCCTGTCTGTTGCCGCCAATCGGGCCGTAAGCGCCGCAGCACAGCGAGTCGGCATGAAGCTTGGCGCCTCCCGGTTCGTAGCCGGGGAAACCCTGGACCAGGCGCTGGAGACCGTTCGCGACCTGAATCGCCGGGGCATCCTCGTCACCATGGACCAGCTTGGCGAAGGCGTCCATGAGGAGAGCGTCGCCCGCGAGATGTGCCAGGCCTATCTCGACCTCCTGGACGGCATCGCCCGGACCGGTGTGAACGCCAACGTGTCGTTGAAGCTGACCCAAATGGGTCTCTCCTTCAACCGCCAACTGACCGACGAGATTCTCCTCACCATCGTCCGGAAGGCAGCGGCCTGCGGGAACTTCGTTCGCATCGACATGGAGGATACGCCCTACACAGACGCCACCCTTGAAATCTACCGTAACCTCCGGGAGATGGGCTACGACAACGTCGGTACGGTTATTCAGTCCTATCTATACCGCACCAAGCAAGATATCCAGGACCTGATTAAGATGAACGCCAATCTTCGCATCGTAAAGGGAGCTTACAAAGAGCCACCGAATCTCGCTTTCCCGAAAAAAGTGGATGTCGATGAGAACTATAAGCAGGTAGTTGCCACGTTGATGGAGAATGGCCTGTATACAGCGGCTGCGACCCACGACGAGAAGATTATCGACTGGTTGAAGCAGTTTGCCGACGAAAAACAGATCGACAAATCCCGCTTCGAAATTCAGATGCTCTTTGGCGTACGCACGTCGCTCCAGGAAGAGTTGGCCCGCCAGGGTTACAAAGTACGTTGCTACGTCCCCTTCGGGCGGATGTGGTACCCGTACTTCACCCGACGCATTGCAGAACGCCCCGGCAACTTCTGGTTCATCGTCAAGAACCTGATGAAGGGTTAACCTCAGAGAGAGTCAACACACAACACCGGCAACGGCCCAGGTCCTAACCAAGGACCTGGGCCTTGTACGTTTATGCCTCCCGCCGCCGCAGCTTGTACCAGATGAACCAGCCCACCGCCGCCAGCAGGACCACAATAATCACCAGATCAAACTTATGCAGGTACTGCCGCACCAGCGACCAGGAGTTACCCAGGCGGAAACCGGCGTATGTGAACAGGAACGACCAGGGCAGCATGCCGAGGAACGAGTAGAAGATGAACTTGCCGAAGTTCATGCCGGCGATACCAGCGGGCAGGGAGATAAATGTGCGGATGCCCGGCAGCAGTCGGGTGAGGAACACGGTCATCTCACCCCGCTGGGCGAACCAGCGGTCGGCGACGTCCATTTCGTGCCGGGAAATCAGGATATACTTGCCATAGCGCTCCAGCAGCCCCCGGCCGCCGTACCGCCCAATGCCGTAGGCCAATATGGAGCCGCCCAGGCCGCCGAGTTGGCCCGCCAGGACCGCCTGCGTAAAGGTAATGGTCCCCTGTGAGGCCAGGAAACCGCCAAACGGGAGCACAATTTCGCTCGGCAGGGGAATGCAGGCACTCTCCACGAACATGCCGAAGGCGACGCCCCAGTAGCCGAACGGCGCCAGAAAATCGATCACAGCCATAAACAACGTTTCGAGCAACAGAATATCCCTCCTGGGGTCAGATAGAAGCCGGTCTTCTTACGAACCCTGAACCAACCCCAGGTAAGGGTTGGCGGCGCTACGGTCCTCCTGCCAGAAGCGGTCCCGCAAATACGGCGGGTAGACCGGGTCCGGCAGATCGGCCAGGGCCTGCGGGCTGAACCAGCGCACTTCGCGCACGGGGCCGTCCAGGTCCTGAATGGTCCAGGCTGCCCAGGGCCGCTCCGGCCCGCCCAGCGGCCCGGCTCGCCGCTCCGGGGACGGACGGTCGATGGGGGCCAACGCCCGGAACGCTACCTCAAGCACCCGCTCGGGCCGGTGCGCCGGGGCGAACTCCTGCAAATAGACCATGGGCCCGAGTTCAACAGCCAGGCCGGCCTCTTCGTCTGCTTCACGGAGCGCGGCCACGGCCAGCGTCTCCCCCGGGTCGAGCGTGCCGCCCGGCGGCACCCAGGCCCTGCCGTCGCGGCTGCGGCAGAGCAGCAGTTCGCCGGCGTTATTGATGATCAGCACACGGGCCACGGCCCGAATCGACTGAAAGGTCCTGTCCAATCTACCGACTCCTTTGTCCCCGCGGCCTCCCCCTACATATTCATTGCAGCGGACTGCCTCGAGTATGACAAGCCTGCCCACCATGATATCATAGTTCTGGCAGCGACAGCAGCGTTGGCGGCAAGGAGGGGACGAACCACGAACCCGGAAAAACTCAAAGCAGAGATGGTTTCGTTCGCCCTGACGGCCGGCCTGGATCTGATTGGCGTAGCCCCGGCCGAACCTTTCGTGCGCGACGAAGAGCTGCTGCGCCGGCGGCAGGAGGCCGGTTTCGGGCCGAACCCGTATGAATACCAGCAGATCGAGCCGCGGGTCAAACCCGATATGCTGCTGCCGGGCGTGAAGTCGATTATTGCCGGCGGCATCAGCTACCTGATGGAGGATGAGCCTCCGGCGGAGGGCTTGCGCGGCTGGGTATCCAGGTACTGCCGGGGCCTTGATTATCACCAGATTCTCAAGGAGAGGCTCCAGCGTGTTGCCTCTTGGCTGGAAGAGCAGGTCCCCGGCGCCCGGTCGCTGGTCTACGTGGACACCGGGCCGCCGCTGGATCGGGCCGTGGCCGAGCGGGCCGGCATTGGCAAATGGGGCAAGCACACCAACCTGATTACCAGGGAGTTCGGCACCTGGGTCTTTCTCGGGGAGATTCTGACCGATATCCCCCTCCCCCCCGACCAGCCCATTGAGGCGGCCTGCGGCTCCTGCACGCTCTGCATTGATGCGTGCCCGACCCAGTGCCTCACCGAATGGCAGATGGACGCCAACCGGTGCCTCTCCTACGTGACCCAGATGAAGGGCGTCATCCCGGCGGAGTACCGCGAGGTGATGGGCAGCCGGCTCTTCGGCTGCGATGACTGCCAGGACGTCTGCCCGTACAACAAGAAGGCACGCCGTGGCCTACATGCCGAGTTCGCCTCGCACCCCGAAGTGACCGGTACGCCGGACCTGCTCCAACTTATGGCGATGACCAAGGGGGACTTCAAGCGCTGGTTCGAGCCAACAGCAGCGGGCTGGCGCGGAAAGACGACGATTCAGCGAAACGCCGTCATTGCGCTGGGCAACTCAGGCGACCCTGCGGCGGTGGCGCCCCTGATCAAAGCGCTGGAGAGCGACAGCCAGCCCATTCGGGCCCATGCCGCGTGGGGGCTGGGAAAGCTCGGCCGGTCACTGCAGGAGGCAGCGGGACCGGCAGTCGTGGCCCTGGAAGCCCGCCAGCGGCAGGAGACGGACCCTGCTGTTACCCTTGAAATCGCAAATGCACTCTCATCGCTGAAATCGAGCGCCGGTGGCCACTAAATGGCTCCGGCGCTTTCTTACGGATCGCTAATGTAAAATTTTTCCATTCATGTGACAGGAAATGATTGGAAAGTGTCGAATCTGGTCTGCTACGAACCTCAGCCGCCTAAAGAAAAGGGGGTTCCTACATGAAAGCGACCAGATTCCGGCGCCGAATCGGCCCTGCCTCTGTTGCAGCGGTTCTGTTGGCAAGCACGCTCCTGCCTGGCTTCGGCAACGCAGGCCCCATGAACCAACTCCCCGTGCCCAAGGGTCTGCGGACGGTCTTCGTGGAGTTGACCGGGCTCCCCGCAGCCGACTTGTCAGTAGCCAACGAAGCGGCCCAGGCCCAGTCCATCCAGCGTGAGCAGGCTGATTTCCGGAAGTCGGCCCAGGCTGCGGGCATCAAACTGAAAGAGCGATTTGCATACACCAAGCTCTTCAACGGCCTCTCTGTCACGCTGCCGGCCGCCGACCTGGCCGCCCTGGCGAGGCTGCCCGGGGTGCAGAACATCTACCCTGTCTTCCCGGTGGCCCGGCCCGAACTGGAGACCAGCACCGACATGATTCGCTCCCCCGAAGTCGTAGCCGACGGGATCGACGGCAGCGGCGTCAAGGTTGCGGTGATCGATACAGGTATTGACTACTCCCATCCTGACCTGGGCGGGTGTTTTGGCGAAGGGTGCCGGGTAGCCCGGGGCCACGACTTCGTCGGCGACCTGTACTACGGCGAAGATGACGACATTCCCATGCCCGACAATGACCCCATGGACCTGAACGGTCACGGGACGCACGTCGCCGGCATCATCGGCGCCCGGGCCGCCTCCAGCGAGGGCGTCACCGGTGTCGCACCGGGCGTCACGTTCTTTGCATACAAGGTCTTTGGCCCCGACGGCCCCACCTCGTCTGACGTCATCGTCGCCGCCATGGAGGCCGCGTACGAGGACCGGGCGGACATTATCAATATGTCGCTCGGCGCTTCGTTCCAGTGGCCCAAGTATCCCACGGGTGTTGCCGCTGACCGCATGGTCCAGAAGGGCATCGTGGTGGCCACATCGGCCGGTAACGAAGGCGACAGCGGCCTCTTCGCCGGGGGCTCCCCGGGCGTGGCATCCAAGGTTGTGTCAACAGCCAGCTTTGAGAATACCATGGTCACTGTCTACCGGGCCAACCTGTCGGACGGTTCGGCGGCGGGGTACGACCACATGACCTTCTCGCCCGATGCGACCGGCCAGACCTTCCCGCTTGTGGCCGTGCCCAACCTGGGCAACGCCGACAGCGACTATGCCGGGCTGGACGTGGCCGGCAAGGCGGTCCTGGTCAGCCGGGGCGCCGACACCTTCGGCAACAAGGTGGCCCGGGCTATGCGCATGGGCGCCGCCGCTGCAATCATTCACAACAACGCCGCCGGCTTCTTCTCCGGCACGCTCGGCACAGAGGATAACGCCGACACCCCGTGGATTCCCAGCCTCAGCATGTCCCGGGAAGATGGCAACCGCCTGCGCGGCCTGGCCGCCGGCGGCTCCGTGAGCATCACCTTTACGCCGAACAGCCACTCGGCAGGCAACCCCAACGCCGGGCAGATCTCCTCGTTCAGCTCCTGGGGCCCGTCACCGGACCTGTCGCTCAAGCCCGACCTGGGCGCCCCTGGCGGCTCCATCTACTCCACCTTCCCCATGGCTCTGGGCGGCTACGCCTCTCTCTCCGGTACGTCTATGGCTTCGCCGCACGTGGCCGGCGCCGCAGCCTTGATCATCCAGAACAGCCCCAAGATGAAGGCCCCGCAGATTCAGGACCTGCTGCGCAACACCGCCGTCCCCCGCAACTACGCCAATTACCCGTTCCTGTGGCCGGTCAACCGGCAGGGCGCCGGTATGATCGATGTGCGGGCGGCCGTTTCGTCGCCGGTCCGCATCTCGCCGTCCAAGCTCTCGCTGGGCGAGTTTGAGGACGATGCCCCGGTCACGGCCGAACTGACGCTGACCAACATGACCAACCGTGCCGTCACCTACACCGTCAGCCACCGGGCGGCGCTCAGTTCGTACGCCGACACCCCGAACAGTGCGACGGTCGGCATGACGACCGATGAGGCCCAGGTCGACCTGGAGCGGAATACCGTCCGGGTTCCCGCCAAGGGCACGGCCAACATCACCGTAGATATCTCGGCCCCCGTTGATGGCGCACCGGGCCTGATCTTCGGCGGGTACATCACCTTCGCGCCGACGGGCGGCGGCCCGACCCTGAGCGTTCCCTACCTGGGCTACCAGGGCGACTATCAGGAGCTGAGCGCCCTCCGCTTCAACGACTACGGCCTGCCGTGGCTGGCCATGGTCCAGGACGGCATCTACTACCGCATGGAGAACATGCGCCTCAACCCGGTCGCCGGTGAGCGGGCGTATGTGCTGATCAACCTGGCCCGGCAGGCCTCCCGCATGAAACTGACGGCCCGGGCGGCCCGGGGCGGCCCTGTTAACAAGGTCTACGACATTCGTGACGTGGGGCGCAACGCCGGCCCTGCCGACTTCATGGAACTGTCGTGGGATGGCCGGGACGCCAAGGGCAAGCTGGTCCCGCAGGGCGATTACGTGCTGATCCTCGAAGTCCTGCGGCCGCTGGGTGACCCCGACAATCCGGAGCACTGGGACCGCTGGACGTCAGGCCCCGTCACAGTCACGTACCGGTAAGCGAAATGCAAAAAGGGGGACCACCGGGCAGGTGGCCCCCCTTGCATATTGACTGGGCTTAGTGAGAGCAGCCGCCGCTACCGCAGGACTTGGGCGAGCCGCCGCCGTCGGCGGTCTTGAAGGACTGGCCGCAGCCGCAGCTGGAGGTGGCGTTGGGGTTGTTGACCGTAAAGCCGCCGCCCATGAGGCTGTCGACGTAGTCGATGGTGGAGCCGTCAAGGAACTTGAGGCTGTTGGCGTCGATGACGACCTTGACGCCGTCCTGCTCGGAGACGTTGTCGTCGGGACGGGGGTTGCGCTCCAGCGCCATGCCGTATTCATAGCCGCTGCAGCCGCCGCTGCGAACCATAACGCGCAGGGCCAGGTTCTCGCCCTTGGACTTGATGATATCCTTAAGCTTATTAGAAGCCTTATCGGTGAGAGAGATGTTCACCAGAATACCCCCTTTTCAGACTTACTCAACATAGATTTTACCATAGTCGTGACACAAGTCAAGATTGGCAGGCGCTGGGGCCATACTAACGCAAGTCGATGGAACTGACAAGGATATTTCGTTTATAATAAGCATAGCCTGCCGCGGCGGCATGGTTGATGTATAGGAGACTATACTTGCCACGGGCACGGTGGCTCCGCCGACGTGACGTGGCGCACTACGTACCGGCAACCAGGGAGAGGTGGTGCGGAGGGGGGCTTCGCCCCATTCCGCTCTTTACGCTAAAGGGAGGAACGTGAAAGAGATGGCCGACGAACTCGGCGTTACCCTACAGAGCGGGACCCGGATTCCCGATGCGTACTACATGCTTTCAGACGCACAATTGGACGAGCGGATACGGGCGGCCAAGGCAAAGCTCGGCGAGCAGGTTGTGCTGCTGGGCCACCATTACCAGGGCGCCCGGGTGATTCAATGGGCTGACTTCACCGGCGACTCCTTCAGGCTGGCCCGGCTTGCGCTAACCCGGTCCAATGCCAAGTACATCGTTTTTTGCGGCGTGCATTTCATGGCGGAGACCGCCGATGTCCTGTCGCCGGAAGAGACGGTGGTCATTCTGCCCGACCTGGGCGCCGGCTGCTCCATGGCCGACATGGCCAACGAACGGCAGGTGGACGACTGCTGGTCGGAGTTGGCGGAGAGACTCCCGGGCAGTAAGATCATCCCCATCACGTACATGAACTCGACGGCGGCGCTGAAGGCGTTCTGCGGCGAGAACGACGGTGCGGTCTGCACCAGTTCCAACGCCGAGGGCATTTTGAAGTGGGCCTTTGAGCGGGGCGATAAGATTCTCTTCTTCCCCGATCAGCACCTGGGCCGCAACACCGGGTACAAGATGGGCATTCCCCTGGAACAGATGGTGATCTACAACCCGCTGTTCGGCGATTTCGAGTGCACCGACGAAGAGCTGAAGAACGCCAAGATCATTCTATGGAAGGGCTTCTGCTCGGTACACCAGAAGTTCACGGTGGAGCAGGAAGAAGAGGTCCGACGCCTCTACCCCGATATGAAGATCATCGTCCATCCGGAGTGCTCTCTTGAGGTGGTGCTGGGGGCCGATTATGTCGGCTCCACGGAGCACATTATCAAGGTGATCGAAGAATCACCGGCAGGCTCCCAGTGGGCGATTGGCACGGAGATCAACCTGATCCACCGCCTGGCAGAAGAGCATAAGGATAAGCTGATTGTCTCGCTGTCGGGCCCCAACGTCTGCCCGTGTGCGACGATGTACCGCATCAGCCCGCAGCACCTGTGCTGGGCGCTGGAGCAACTGGCGGCAGGCACCGTGGTGAACCACGTGCAGGTCGACCGAGAGACCCGGAAATGGGCCGGCGTTGCCCTTGAGCGGATGTTGGCGATCGCGAAGTAAGGTCACAGAGGCAGTGAGAGGCGCCCTGCTCGTGGGTAGAGCAGGGCGCCTGTTTTGTGAACTGCCTTCACTCGCCGCCGAGGGCGGTGAAGGCGTCAACCATGCCGTGTCCGTAGAACGGGTCTGTGCCAGTCGGGCCCGCGTCTGCGGCGGATTGCTGCAGCTTGGTGACGACCTGTGCGGGGTTCAGCAGCCGGCCCTGCGCCTTGGCCTGATCGATGACCAGGGCAGCGACTGCGGAGACTTTCGGGGTGGCCATGGAGGTGCCGGCCATCCAGACGTAACCGGTGCCGAGGTAGGCGCTGAGGCTCATGTCGGTGTACCAGTCGCCGACCGGGTACCGTTGGAAGTCGCCACCCGGAGCGGCCAGGTCGATGGCGCCGGGACCGTAGTTGGTGTAGCTGGCCGGCGAGTTGTCCGGCCCGGTGGCCGAGACGGCGACAGCGCCCGGAAGCGCACCGGGCACCTCCTTGGAGGCCCCCCAGAAGGTGTAGCCCTGCGGGCCGTACTCGGCGTTCAGGAAGGCCGTCACGGTGGGCGGGTGGCTGATGTCGATCGCGTCGTTACCGGCAGCGGCGACCACCACCACGCCATTCTTGGTGGCGTACTCAATGGCCCGCTTGTAGAGCATCATGTCGGCGACGTCCTTGTACCGGAAGACCTCACCGGTGTCGGGGTCGGTCCAGGTGTACCCGCCGATTATGTCGAAGCCGCCGAGCGACATGGAGATGACATCGACGCCGTCATTCACAGCGGCGACCATGGCCTGGACGATGCGGGAGGACGGCGCGCCGCCCGAGGCGCCGAAGACACGATACGCCCGGAAGCCCAGGTCGGGCCCGACGCCAAGAATGCGGCCCTTACCGGCGATGTTGCCGGCCACGTGGCTGCCATGGCCGTGACGGTCTTCAATGTCGGTGGGGTCGACGGTTCCGCCGGGGCCGTCGGGCGTGAAGTTGCGGCCACCCAGCAGGTTGGCGTGCAGGGCGGGGTGGTTCTGGCTGACACCGGTGTCGATGATACCAACCACGGTGTTATGACTGCCGGAGGACAGGTTCCAACTGGCACCGTTCCGGGTGACCTGCTTGATGTCCCACTGGTACAGGTTGTAGAGGTCGGCGGCGCCCGTGTCGGGCATAGCTTCCAGAGATGCGTCGGCGTAGGCCTGGGCCGGTGCCAAGGTCATTTCCAGGGAGCGGCTCGCGGCCTGCACGGCCCGGTGGCTGTTCAGCCTTCTCATGGCGGCGGTGGGGCCGGTGACGGTCATGGCACCAAGTTCAGGAATGGCCGCTACGACAGTGGCACCCGCTTGCTGCACGATTTGGGCGGCATCGGCGGGCAGGGTCGCACTTTTGAAGACCACGGTCATACTAACCGGGGCCGATGCGGAAGCAGAGATCGCGGTGATACTGAGCAGGAGCGTGAGCATAAGACCGGCAGCCAACCATTTCCGCATGAAACCAGCCTCCTCTATGTATACTGAGGCTTCCTATTCTACAGGCGTCGGTTGGATTCCTTTCCATTTTCTGGCAAGAGCAACGAACCTGCGTGGTTTTTTGGCAAGAAGGCGCCCTGCTCGTGGGTAGAGCAGGGCGCCTTGCTATAGATGCTGCTTACGGACGGGCGATGTTGAAGGTCGGCGAGGTCCAGGTTTCCCAGTGGGCGGGGTTGTTCTCGTCGCCCAGGGGCTTGAGGACCGACATAACCAGGACGTAGGTGCCGTTCGGCACCACGTTGACCTGCTTGCCGTTGATGGTGGTGCCATCGAAGGAGAAGCCCCAGAAACCGGTGGCCGTGCTGTTCTTGCCCAGGTACTCTTCGTCAGCGAAGGCCCGGTGCCAGGACTTGCCGCTGACGGCATCCTTCACCTCGACCCGCAGACGGCGGACCTGGTGGTCGATGTGGACGGCGATGTAGGGAATGTCGCCGTTCTGCATGGTGAAGGTGGCGCCTTCAGCCTGCTTGTAGTAGGTGGTCCCGCTTACCTTAGCGAGCCACGGGAAGCCATTGGCGGTCGGGGTCAGAATCGGCACGGACTGGTAGTCACCCTTCATGCCCGCATAGGGAACGCGCAGCTTCTGGCCGCCGCCCTGCTGGTTGAAGACGATGTAGCCGCCGTAGAGGGAACGCTGAGCCAGGCCCGGGTTGGCGGTGATCGTGACGGTAACGGTGGCGGTGCCGCCGGCGGGGACGGTGACGGACGGAGCGCTGAAGGCGACGGCGGCGAAGCCGGTGGTGGCGCCGACGGTGAACTCGTTGGGGCCGGTGGAGAGTGCGGGCACGTGCTGCAGGTCATAGGCGACCGCCGTGGCGCCGTTGTTCTCGATGGTCAGGGTGCGGACGGCGGGACCGGCTTCGCTCTCACCGAGGGAGAGCTTGCCCGGCTCCACCTTCGCGGTGGACAGGATCGCCTTGTCGATCTGTACCATGCCGGCGCCCTGCCGGTGGACCTGGTCGAGGTAGCCAAGGCCGGGGTTACCCTGCCAGTTCTTCGGCTCCGCCGTGTTCTGCAGGATGGCACGAACAGCCTGGGCCGGGGTGTGCGGCTTGGCCTGCAGCAGCAAGGCCACGGTGCCGGCCACGTGCGGCGAGGACATGGAGGTGCCGCTCAGGGTGGCGTAGCCGCCCTTTTCGAGCGGGTAGGTCGAGTAGATGTTGGCGCCCGGGGCGCCGATGTCCGGCTTCAGACTGAGGTCGGGAGCGAGGCCATAGGAGCTGCTGGTGGCGATGGTGCCGCTAAGGCTGTTCGGGTAGGAGCCCTTCGTGTCGGTCCAGGTCATGGAGACCGGGCCGGCGGCCAGCCGGGAGTCGATGAGATTGCCCTGGGCCATAGAGATCATGACCACAGGGATGGTGATCACTTCGGTCTCGGGAGCGACGGGGGCCACGGTGGGGTTGACGCTGCCGACGGCGTTGTTGTACAGGACAACACCAGCCGCGCCAGCCCGCTGGGCGTACAGGGCCTTGTTATAGAATCCGCAGGTGCCGCGGCGGATGAGGACCATCTTGCCGGCCAGGGTGCCGGCGGGGAGCTGGGTGCAGCCGTCGTCCACCTTGGTCTGGGTGCCGGTGCGGGTCAGCTCATAGGTGCCATCCAGCGGAGCGATGGGGGCAGCAGTGGCATTGGTGTAGCCCACGTTCATGCCGTCAGGGGTGACGGTGAACTGGTTCAGGTAGATGTGGCTGTTCTCGTAGGAGGCGACGCCGATGACCTTGTCACCGACGCCGGGAGCGCCGGCCGCATAGAGGCCGTTGGCGCCGCTGTTGCCGATGGAGGCGACGACCACGACGCCCTTGTTGACCGCCCGGGTGGCAGCCTTGGCGGTCGGGTATTCCGGCCACTGGAAGGATGCGCCGATGGACATGTTGATGATATCCATGCCGTCAGCAACGGCCCGCTCCATGGCGGCGAGCATGATGTCGGAGTTGGTGGAGCCTTCGCAGCCGAAGACACGGTAAGCGCCGAAGGTGACGTCCGGAGCAACGCCCTTCACCGCACCATTGGCACCGACGATACCGGCGACATGGGTGCCGTGACCGCCGCAGTCGTCGGGATTCTCATCCGGCGTGGTAACGGGGTTGTAGGAAGGCAAGGTGGAGTCCATGTTGAACGCGTCACCGACGAAGTCGTAGCCGGTGAAGACCTTATAGCCCGGGCCGAAGCCGCCGCCCAGGTCGGGGTGGTGGTAGTCGACGCCGGTATCGATGATGCCGACCTTGATGCCCTTGCCGGTATAGCCCAGCTCGGTGTTGGCGTAGCTGGCGCCGGTCATGTTGACAGCGGTGTAGAGGTCGGGTTCGGAAGGCACGTTGGTCGCCTGCGGGCGCTCGACGGCCAGGTTCGGCCAGATGGCCTTGACACCGTCGACCCGCTTCAGGGCGGGCAGTTGGGCCGGGTCCATCTCGATGGAGATCGCGTTGACGAGGTCGTCGAAGGCATAGCGTTCCGTGAACTTGACGCCATTTTTCTGCGCCGACTTGCGGAACTCGTCCTTTTCCTTCTTCAGGGTGGCCTTCGAGGTGCCTTCGACTGCGGGGGCGCTGGAAAGTTCTACAATATAGGAGCCGGGGTTCTCATTGACCATGGCGGTGTGGTCCACTACGGGGGGCGGGGTCAGGGGCGCAAGCTCCACAACGTCCTGAGCGCCGACGGAGACTGCGAGGCTAGTCAGGAGCAGGAGTGCAACCGAGGCTGCACTGATTACCCGATTCAACTTCATCATCTGACCTCCTGTAATTTTCAGATGCCAACTGAGGCAAAAAGGCGCCCTGCCCAGGGGGACAGGGCGCCCTCGACCACGTGATTAACGCTTGGTCAGGAGCGAATTGCGACCAGCCTACTTGCCGCCCAGGGCGTAGTAAGCGTCGAGCATGCCCTTGCCGTAGAACGGGTCGGCGCCGACCTTGCCTTCGTCGACCGCCGTCTGCTGCAGGTGGACAGTGACCTGAGACGGGGTCAGGGTCTGGCCCTTCGCCTTGGCCTGGTCAATGACCAGAGCGGCAACGGCGGAGACCTTCGGGGTGGCCATGGAGGTGCCGGCCATCCAGACGTAGCCCGTGCCCATGTAGGAGCTCAGGCTCATGTCAAGGTGGTAG
>JARBUG010000064.1 GCA_029239785.1 Symbiobacteriaceae bacterium
ATTTCGTCCTAAAGGAGAGCGATCGCAATGCCGGTCAAACTGCCTACCATTGCGTGCAGCACGACCGAGTTGGCGTTTCTCGCCGGCTTGCTTGGGGCGGAGAGCCTTACCGGTGTGCCGGACCCTTTCGTGGGGTGGGGGCCTGAAGCGATTTCGGTGGCATGGGATGCGGCCCAGGTCTCCCTGGCAGAGCGGCGGCTGCTGTCGGTACTGTCCGACGGGAGCATTTGCATGGAGCAGCGTGTGGCCGAATTGGTTGGGACCTGTGGTTTTTCGGAGGCGACTTTCATGCTGACCTACACGGGCAGCGACGGGAGCGTGTCCGGGCACCACTTTCACGTGATTCGCCAGTCGGCTGTGGAGTTGGTGCTGAGCCAGGCTGGAGAGATCACCTGCCAGCTCAGCGGGTTGGACACCCGGTCGGTGCTCGACCGCGTGGCGGGAATCTTTCGGCTGGGCGACCAGGCGGCCCCGCTTTTGCCGAGCGGGCGCCTGACCGGGCGCCATTTGAACCGGGCGCGGCAGGTAGCCGAGGAGACGGGGGCGTGGGCGGCTGAACTCTATCTGGTCAGCGCCGGCCTGTGCCGGGAGACTGCGGCCGGGCTGGCCGTTACGCTGGCGCGGCCGCTGGGCAAAGGCACACTGGTGGCGGTCGCCGGCGCCCATGCGGATGTCGGCATTGACGGGGTGGGCCTGCTTGAAGGGGAGAACGGGCTCTGGCTGTTGCGTGAGAGCTCCCGGTGGGTGGATCTGATTCCCTGCACGGGGCAGGCGCTGCGGGAGTTCATCCGGTCGATTATGAACCGGGTGCTGCCCGGCAACCTGCTGTAATGGCCCGGCAACTGCGTATTCGGCTGGGGGAAGGAAAGGTGGGGGAGGTTCGGTGCGCCCCACCTGCACTTGAGATGTTGGCTGGGCCCGGCTCCCCGGAGCCCGAGGCCGGCCCGCCCCCGCCCACAGCCGCAGTTCGGGCGCGGCGCTTCGGCCGGCAGATGATCGCACTGATCGAGGCCGTGCCCGCCGGGGCCGATGCGCTCGCACTGACCCTGGCGGGGGCGGTGGAGCAGGCCGGGCAGCGGGCCGGTCTGGTCAGCCTGGATCGTGAGAACCGGCTGGGCCTTCGGCTCGGCCTGCCTGCCCGGGCGCCGGCCTGGCAGTGGAAACAGGCGTCGCCGGAACTGCTGGTGCGGCAGGGCCTGCGGGTGGTGGTGCCGGGGCCGTCGACCGAGGCGGAGGTTGGCGGCGACGCTGTTGAAGGGGTGCTCCACCTCGCAGGTGAGGCGGCGGACGTTCTGGTCGTGGACCTTGGCTGCCGGTGGGAGCCGCGGCTTTTCCGCCCCGTGCTGCTGCGGGCAGATACGATCTGGCTGATCACCCGGGCCGGGCAGTGGACCGGGACGGAGATGCGGCTGGAGCAGGCGGAGTTTTCGGGCTGGACCGCAATGCGGCGGGTCAAACTGGTCGTCGTCGGTAACGGCCCGCCGCCGCCCCCGGGGCTGGATGTGCCCGTGGCAGGCACCCTTTCACAGCCGTCCGGCGATGCAGCCCTTGCTTTCGTGGTGCATGAACTGGGGAGGTTGTCACCGTGAGGGGTTTCGAGGCGATTCGGCACAGCGGGGCGGGGCTCTTCTTCTTTGGTGCGGTCTTATTGGCAGTGCTTGCCGGGCTGACGATCTACAGTTACCTGTCCTCATCGGTTCCGAGCAGCGACGTGCTGGTGGTGGCCCGTGACCTGCCGCCCGGCGCCACGGTGACGGCGGCGGATCTGACGGTTAAGAAGGTGCCCTCCAGCGCACTGCCGGCGGAGGCGCTCAGCAGTGTGAAGGATGCAGAGGGCATGCGGATACGCTTCGGCCTGGCTGCCGGGGATACGCTGCGCAAGACGCATCTGGTCCCGGAAGGCATGGGTGATGTGGCGGGCAAGGTGGCAGGCCTGGGCGCCCAGTACCGGGCGGTCTCGATTCCCGGTGATCTGGTGCCCGCCTACGACCGCCTGCTGCCCGGCGACCGGCTGGAGCTGACGGGCGTGCTGCCCGTGCAGGATTCCCGGTCAAACAGCAGCGTGGCCGTTTCGCTCGGCGTGGCGACCGTGCTGGATGTGCGGAAGGCGACGGGCCAGACGGACAAGTCCTCGGTGCTGGTCGCCCTGCGGGACGAAGAGGTGCCGAAGCTCGCGCTGACGCTCCGGGTGGGCGCCCTGACCGTGGCTGTGCAGGGAGATGTTCAGGCCGAGGGGCCCGTGCCCGCTCTCCGCCTGGAGACACTGACGGGCGCCGGGGCCCCCGCCCCCGTGGCCGTTACCCAGGGTCCGCAACCCCGCCAGTAGGGAGAAGGAGAGAGAACCATGGAGACAGTCCTGGCGATGCCATCTCCCGACCGGGGACGCGATTTTGTCGTTCCCCTGTCCTTGGGTGGCCTGCGGGTGCGGTCGGTGGTGCAGACGGGCAACCAGCTGGTGGCGGAACTGAGCCGGGAGCCGGCCGATTGCGTGCTGCTGCCCGAAGTGCTGCCCGACGGGGCGGCGGAACTTTGGCTGGCCAAGGTGGCGGCGGTCTGCCCGCGCCGGCCCGTGGCGGTGGTGCTGGTCTATGGTGTTGAGGCCGTTGAAACGGTGCGCGAGCGGGTGCGCAGCGCCTACGGCCCGGCGGCCGAC
This sequence comes from Symbiobacteriaceae bacterium, assembly GCA_029239785.1. Classification (GTDB taxonomy): domain Bacteria; phylum Bacillota; class Sulfobacillia; order Symbiobacteriales; family Symbiobacteriaceae; genus JARBUG01. The sequence continues at coordinate 2,654 of JARBUG010000064.1, forward strand.
GTGGTCGCGGCCGGCGCCCGCAATGTCGATGACGTGGCGGGTGAGATCAGCCGGGTCGCGGAGCGGGTCGGCAGGATTCTGGCCGAGCAGGACCGCGACGCCTTTGAGCGGCTGCGGCAGCCGGTGCCCCCGGGGCAGGTGCCGCAACCGGTGCGCAGGGGCGGTGCCGTGGCGTTTCTCGGGGCGTCCGGGGGCGTGGGCACTTCAACGCTGGTGGCGAATCTCGCGGTCTACGCGGCCATGGCGGGCCAGCGGGTCCTGGTGGTCGACGCCCATTTTGCCACGGGCGGGACCGTACTCCATCATTTGGGCGCCGAGCCGGACGATGTGAACCGGGGCGTTCACCATTTGCGCTGGGTGCACATGAGCAACGGCGGAGCCGCCCGGGAAAGCGCCGGCGACGAACTGATGCGCCGCCTTGACGAGGTCCGGCTGCGCGGGGTTCGCCATGCCGAACTGCGGGTCTTACATATTCCGGCCATTCTTGAACAGATGGCCTCGCTGCCTGCCGATCTGCTGCAGTGGGCGATGCACGCCCTGGAGCGATCGTTTGACCTGACGCTGATCGATGCCGGCGCCGGCCTGGGCGACCCCCGGACCCAGAAGTTGCTGGAACAGTCGGGCCGCATCGTGCTGATGGCCGGCGGCTGGGGCAGCGGCATCCACACCCTGGTGCGGGGCCTGACGGCCCTCGATGGCAGCCGTGATGACCGCATTTTCCTGGTTCTGCGGGAAAGTGAGGGGGCCTATGGCTCACGCACCGTGCGGTCGCTGGCGAACATGCCGATATTCGGTCGGGTGCCGGAGGAGCCGCTGCTGCGGAAGATGGAGTCGCGCCTGGGCGCCCGCGTGCCCGTTGCCGCCGATGCGCCTGATTCGCCCTACGGGCGGGCGGTCGCACAACTGGCCTTCGCCCTGGGCATGGCCGAGGCCGCAGGCGCCCGGGAGCCGCGGGCGAAGCGCGGGCTGATGGGGCTGTTCGGTAGCAAAAACGGGTAGGAGGGCGGCACATGAGCGAGCAGATGGGGCTCCCACAGGCCTTTGATGATGTGGCCGCGGCCAGCGCCGTAAGCGCGGCCCTGCCGGCCTCCACCGAGTTCGATCGGATTCTGCAGGAAAAGACGGTCATGGCCGAGTTGGTTCAGGCGATCGCCGGGGCCCTGCGCCCTGCCCATGGCGTGGGCTGGCTGGTTGCCTTCTATAGTCCGGCGCCCCGGGACCAGGCTGAAATGGGCTTCGCAGTGCGCACCTGCCTGCAGCAACTGGCCCGCGATGGCCGGGCGCCCGAGTGGCATGCCATTCAGCCCGCCGCGACCCAGTGGCTGAGCCGCTTCATCCAGAGCCGCAGCGAGCAGGTGACCAAACTGCGGGACCTGGTAGACCGGACGGCGGCCAAGGTTGCGGCTGCCGGCGCAGCCGGCCAGGCCTGGGAGATCTTCCTCAGCCCCGAGCGGCGCATCGCAGTCAGCGCGGAGATCGCCCGGGACCTGGGGCTCTACCTCGGCCCGGAGCAAATGGCTGCAACTGAGCCCGAAATTCTGGCCCTGGCCGAGTGGCTGGTCAAAGAAAACCTCGGTGCCGGCGCCCTGGAAGATTATCTGCGTGACCCTGGCCTGACCGAGATCATGGTCGGCTCCGGTGGGCAGATCTGGGTCGAAAAGGACGGGCGGGTTGAAGATGCCGGCCAGACCCTGCCCGAAACCCGGGCACTCTGGTTTGCCCAGCGCCTGGCGGCGATTATCGGCTCCCGCATTGACCAGTCCGAACCTTCCATGGACGGCTTCCTGAGCGACGGCAGCCGCGTTCATGTGATCCTGCCGCCCATCGCCATCGATGGCGTCAGCATCACCATTCGCCGCCACAGCAGGCGTCCCACGCTGGAACAACTGGTCGAGAACGGCGCTGTCAGCGAAGATGCGGTCGCGTTCTTACGTGACGCCGTCGGCGGCATGGCCAACGTGCTGGTATCGGGCGGTACCTCATCCGGCAAAACGACGATTCTGAACGTGGTGGCGGGGTTCATCGGCGACAGCGAACGGGTATTGACCATGGAAGATGCGCCCGAACTCCGGTTGCCGCTCCCCCACGTGATCCGCCTGCGCACCCGGAAAGCGAATATCGAGAGCCGGGGCGAGTTTACCATGCGGATGCTGGTGAAGGAGGCGCTGCGCATGCGGCCCGACCGCATCGTGGTGGGCGAAGTGCGCGGCGCCGAGGCGCTGGACATGATCGAAGCGATGAACACCGGCCACGACGGCTGCCTGAGCACCGCCCACGCCAACGGGCCGCTCGACATGCTCAAGCGCCTCGGGCAGATGATGAAGCGCGGCGACCCTCAGTTGACCGATGCCGGCGCCTATGAACTGGTCGCCAGCGCTCTCCATTTGATTGTGCACGCAGAGCGTCGGGTGGCGGCGGACGGCCGGGTCACCCGCGGCGTTGAGGAGATCGCCGAAGTGGTGCAGTATTTGCCCGAGCGGGCCGGCACCATGGGTTTCGTGGTAAGGCCGGTCTTCCGGCGGGGCGCCGACCGGGTGCTGCGGCGGGTCGGGGCGATCAGCGAGAAGCTGGCCGTCCACCTGCGGCTGAACGGCGTCGATGCGAGTCGGTGGGTGACTGACGATGGCCAGTAGCTGGGCAGGGGCCGTACTGGCCACGGGTGCGATGATGAGCGCCGCCGCCGGCGGCTACGTGCTCTGGAAGTTGGGGCCTACGGCGGGCCGGACCCGCCGGCGCGTCGCCCGGGAGCGGGTGGCCGTAACCGCCGCCGCAGGCAAGCAGCGTGCAGAGCGGCTGCAGTATCTGGCCGTGGCGGGGTTGGGCGCCGTGGGCATCTATCTGGCCGTGTTGGTGCTGGCCCAGCGGGCGGGTCTCGCCTTTGCCTGCGCCCTGGGCGGGTTTATGCTCCCGACCTGGGTCAAGGAATGGCGGCAGACCCGGCGGATTGTGGAGCTCTCCGAGCAACTGGGGCGCGCCATGGCGATGATCAGCACAAGCCTGCGCCGGGGTTCGCCGCTGGAAGGCGCCATCGCCGAGACGTCCGCCACCATGGCAGAGCCGCTGGGGCCGGTGCTGCGGAGCTTTGTTGATGCGACCAGCATGGGCGTCACGCTGACCCAGGCGGTCGAACAGTGCCGGACGCTGCCCGCCGTGGCGGGGAGCCCCGACTTTCAGGTCTTCGCCACCGAAATGGTGATTTGTTACGAGCGGGGCGCCAACGTGGTGCAGGCCTTTGAAGCGCTGCGCCAGGTGCTCGCCGCACGGCGGAAATACCGTGACATCGTCAAGGAGCAGATGGGTCAGCACTTGATGCAGTCGCTGGTGATCGCAGGGGTTGGTTTCTTTGTCCTTGTCGCCTACTCATTCATGACGCCGGACGGCCTGGGGCCGCTCCTGGAGTCGATTGTCGGGCAGTTGCTCCTGGCTGCATCGGTCCTTGGGAACCTGTTTTTGATCCGGGTGACCCATTTAAGCCTGCTGCGGCAGACGCAGAGGGTGTAGGAGGGGGCGATGGGATGGCGACGCTCGCGGCGTTTTTGGCTGGGCTGGCCATTTTGCTCTTCTGCTGGCCGTTTCTGCAGAACCGCTCCCGGGCGATGCGGGGCCGCCGTGTGATGCAGCACTCCTGGGACCGCCGGAAGAAGTGGTACCAGGTGCTGCAGCCCTACTTGGGCATCGAGGCGGCGGATCTGCTCTGCCAGCATGCGGGGCGCCCCGCCGGGCTGACGGGGGCTGCCCTGCTCCAGTACCAGTGGCTGTTCGCCTTGTTGTGCGTGGTGCTGCTAGGGGCGGCGAGTGTGGCGCTGGGTCTGGTGGCGGGGCTTCTGGCGTGGTTTATGCCAAGGGTGCTGCTCTCGTCGATCGCGGGCCAGCGCCGGGCACAAATCGCCCTGGAGTTGCCGGCCTTCCTCGACCTGTGGGGCCTGCTGGTCGCATCGGGCGAAGGTGTGGAGACCGCCCTGGTCGAGATCTGCAAGCGTCACCCGGACTGGTTGCTCAGCACCGAGGTGCGCCGGGCGGTTGACCGGATGCTCGCCTCGGGCCTCTTTGGCGAGTCACTGGTAGAGGAGGCCCGGGTGACCGGGTCGCAGGAGTTCCTGATCGTCGCCGAGCAGGTGCGGCATTTGGCCGACGGCGGCGGTGTGCCAAGCCGGGACCTGGCCCGGATGGCTGAACAAATGAGAGAACAGCGGGTGGCGGACCTGATTCAGTCCGCCGGGACGATGGCGATTGTCGGCATCTTCCCGAAGCTGTTTGCAATTTTCCTGAGTCTCATGCCCGTCATTGGGACCATTATCCTGACGGTCATGAAGCAGCTCTAGAGAAAAAGGGGGGCTCGGTGATGATGGTTCAGTGGTATGTCCGGGCGAACTGCGGGGTTCAGCGGGTGATGCGCCGGCTTCGCAAGGAGCAGCAGGGTCTGACCATGGTCGAGTACGGGGTGGCGGCGGCCTTTTTGGTGCTGTTCCTCGTGGGGGCGCTCATGATTGTCGGGCCGCAGCTGAAGAACTGGATCACTGTTACCATGGACCGGATCGTCAACGGGCGCGGGGCTTAGGAAAGAGCCGGCGGGGCCGGAGGGTTGCTCCGGCCCCGGGTGCCGGCGAGTGATGTGAAGGAGGGTTCGTGATGAAACGGTGGATGTCAGGTCTGGTGGCCTGTGGGGTGTTGTTGGCGACGGCGGCGCCGGCCGCGGCCGGTGATCCGAGGCGGTATGAGGACCGGGCTTCCTGGCCGCGTTGGGCTGCGACCTATTTTCGTGAGAACAGTATTACGCCGATCGACGGCGAGTTGGTGGATGCGATTCGGTTCGAGCTCATTCGGGGGTATCCGGTGGAGCCGCAGGACTTTATGGGCTATGAGGACCGGGCGTTCATGCCGGAGCGGGCCATGACCCGTGCGGAGTTTGCGGCGGTGTTGAGCCGGTCGCAGGCCCTGGCTACGGAGGATGGCGCCGGGGCCGATTGGTTTATGCCCTATGTGGAGGCCTTGAGGGTGGCGGGGATTATTCCCGGGGATGCGAGCGAGGCCTGGGGCGAGGCGATTACCCGGCGGGAGGCGGGCCAGTGGATGGGCCGGGCCGCCGAGGCGTTCAGGGCAGATGACAACGCCAGTGAGATGGTCTTCTCGGACGTGGATGACCCGCTGGTGGAGCGGGCGCTGCGGGCGGGGATTGTGAAGGGGACAGGGGAGGGGCGGTTTGAGCCGGACCGGGCATTGCTCAGGGTGGAGGCCGCGGTGATGTTGGTCCGGCTGGCCCGGGCCAGGAATGCCGAGGGGAACGCCCAGGATGCTGAGGTCGTTGAGACCCTGCAGGGCATCGTGCTGGAGGCGGACCGGCAGGCAACGGAGCGGATGAAGCGGTGGGTGGAGATCGGGTATGTAGATGAGGTCGGGCTTGAAGGAATCCGAACACAGGAGTTCGGCGATTATCTGTTGTTCGTGGCCCGCGACAGCGTAGCTGCTCGCCCCAACGCAGAATTAGCGTGGTCCGTTGCGGAGGGACACAGTTTTGAAGTTGTCGAGATACACGATACCATCGCTGTGCTAACCGTCTGTGGTACAGCCAAGGTTTACCGGAAATCCGATCCGCCCGATCGCCCCTGGTTCATCCAATCGGGTTGTGGGAGACAGATTTTCGTGCTTCGGGATGGTCGGTGGCTGATATCCGGCGCCGCTGATCCCGCCATGGAGGGATAAGGAGTTGTCGACCACGAGGAAAACCGCGGCATTGCTGTGCCTCACCCTGCTGTTGTCCTGGGTTAGCAGGGCCTCGGCAGAGGGAGTTCCTTGGTTCCCACAGCGCCCAGCCCCTGATCCCAATGACTTTGGATGCCCCCAGGCAGACTGGCCTCACTACTATTACCGTCACCCCATCATCTTTCAGGAGATTACCCAGGTAGGGACCCTCCAGTTCGTCGGGTTCGGCTACGCCGACGCCTGCAAGCAATCCGGCGCAGGGGTCCGGGGCGGCACAGATTCCACCCTCATCGAACTGGACGGCGTTTGGATCCCCGACGTCCTCGAAGCGATGAGCAGCATGCCCAACATCCCCGCCACCCAGGCCCTGCCGGGGCTGGGCACCCCCGGCAGCAACGTCCTCCGCTGGGACCTGCCCGACATCAAAACCAACTTCGCCAGCCTCTACGACAGAACCACCGCGGAACAGGTCTGCGCCTACCCGGGCGCCCTCACCCTGGTCTGCCCGGGCATCCCCCGGGAGCTCGGCGACACCATCCTGGCCGACGGGGGCTTCGAGCGCAGGCAGGACAGGTTCGGCAACTGGCGTTGGTTCTTTCCTACAGCCGGCGGCGACTTCTGGGGCGCCTGGTTCCTCTCGGGCATCTCCACTCAGCCGCCCAACCCCTCGGAGAACTTCTACGCTCGCCACTGGGCCACCGACATGCGCAACAACCACAGCGACGGCGGCGTCTACCGGGTCGTCCTGCACCCCGTCGACCTGCACCTGATCAACGCCCCGGCTACACTCGACCTGGACGACGCCGGCGAAGCCATCATACCCCTTACGATTTATAACGAATCGACCCGCAATCAACTCCAAACCACCCTGGGCTGGCGCCCTGGCGGCAGCACCACCTGGAGCAAGATCGACGGCTGGCGTCGCCCCGGCGAGACTGATTGGCGACCCTACGAAGAGCAGATCGCGCTCGCCCCAAACGGCGGCACCTGGGTCGAAGTACAAATCAAAGGCCGGGCTGCGGGCCAGGCCATCGATATCATGGTGAACGAGACCCGTTTGATCCCCGAAATCCGCAAAGTAAACGAAGATGCATACGCCAACAACATCCAGACCACGGCGCTCAAGCGGGCCGTTATCCCCGACCTCGCCCTGAGCAACCCCGCCGCCCCGGGCCAGGTGGCCTGCAACCCGGGCGGCGCCTACACAGTCACCTGGACCATCACCAACGACGGAGCGGCCGCGCTAACCACCAACTTCACCGTCAGCGTGTCAACGGGGAAGACCGGTGGCTGGGCCGCTCAGCAAGGCAGCATCGCCGTCCAGCCCGGAGCGGCGCCCATGTCGGCCGCCATCAGCACCGGTTTTTGCGACGACCGCTCCGAGGTCACCATCGACCTGAACCCTGGCCGCAACCCCGCAGAGCGAACCTACAGCAACAACCGTCTGGTGATGTCGACGACGATTGGGGCACAGGTGCCTGCGCCTTCGAGGTCTGCCTTCGGGGCGGGCAGCGGCGGCACTGAGACCCTGATCGTGCCCGACGATTGTGTGCGCACCCCGGACCTCACCAGTATCTATCCGTGCACCAACTATCCGAACCTGTATTACCCGGGCGGGCGCTGATGAGAGGAGGCTTGTTTCGATGGTTGGCATGCTTCGCAAACGGCAGGAGGGCGTGGCCATGGTGGAGGCCACCATCGGGACGGTCCTGCTGCTCTTCGCCGCCCTCGGTACGTTGCAGTTGGTGCTCGTCTTTCATGGGGCACTGGCAGGACACACGGCTGTGATTCGGGCGGCCCGGACCATGGCGATTACCCAGGACCAGGGGCGGGCGCAGCAGACATTCCAGGCACAGATGAGCACCGCCCTGCGGGGCATCTCGGGAGGCGGATTGACGTGCAATCCCAACCCACCACTCGTCTCCTGCACGGCTACGATATTCATCCCTTCCATCATGCCCGGGGCCGGCCTCTTTACGGGTGACAGCATCATCGGGCCGATCAGCATCACCCACACCGGCAGTTACCCCTACGGCGCCAACAGCGGGAACTGACCTATGAGAGACAAAGAGCGCGGCAGTGTGAGCCCAGTCTTCATCCTGATACTGATGGTCGTGATGCTTCTGCTGGGGGCGTTCCTGGATCGGGAGTGGCTCAACTACAAGATCCACCTGGCCGATAACATCGCCGACTTCGCCGCTGAGTCCGGCGCCCGCACCGCAGAGGTCTGGGCCGAGATCAGGGTTACGAAGTACCAGTACTGGTTTGTGCCCGTAACCGTCTGCGTGGACGAGAAATGCACCGTGACCAGCATTCGGATGGACTTCCAGTCCACCACCGAAACCAAAGTCGTGACCGATAAGGATGCCGAAATCCGGCGCAACTGGCCTGCTCTGGCGGAATGCGGGAGCAACGCTGAGGCGCCCAACTGGAAATGCACCAGTGCTGAGAAGGTCAGACAATGGGTCGAGTATCCCGCCAGCACCAAGGACCTGGCAGAGGGAGTATTCCGGGCAAATTGGCGGGACCAGTCCCTTGCCCGGTGGACTCATCTCGAAGCTACGCCAAGAGCAGACAGGGGATTGGTGGACGTCGAGGTGACCCTCGAAATCCGCTCCGTCACCGGCCTCGTGGGCTGGCGCCACACCTTAACCCGGACCGGCTCCGCCGCTTCCCGTATCGAACCGTTGGAACTTACTCTTCCTTAATGAGAGGTGACCCGCATGCTCACCGCACGCACCATGATCGCCTGCACCACCGTGGAACTGGCCTACCTGGCCGCCCTGGCCGGCGAAGGCCCCCTGATCGGGGCGCCCGACCCCTTCCACGGCTGGATCGCCCTGGAGATCGAAGAAGCGCTGATTCAGGCCCGTGAGACCTTGTCCAGCCGGGGCTTGATTCAGATTGATGCCGACGGCACCGTATCTGGGTCCGCCCAGGTTGCCGAGCTGTTGCAGGCCTGCAAGGCTGCGACCACCTCCTATCGGCTGGCCCGCACCCTGCCCGAAGTCGGCTCCAGCCTGCATCACTTCTACACCGCCGGCGATCGCACCGTGGAACTGGCCACAACGCCCGGCGCCGAGCAGGTCTTTCTGATGCAGGTGGATGACCTGGCCCACCGGATTGCTGACCTGCTTCACCTGGACGGGCAGGCCGTGCCGACCGGGGCCGGGGGACGGATTCCCGAGACCTTGCTGCGACGGGTCCAGGACCTGTCCGACGAGGGCCGCGACCAGGAGGCGGCCGTGCTGCTGCACCAGGCAGGACTCTCGCTGGAAGCGGCAGTCCGCCTGGCAAGCGATCTGGCCGAACCTGTACTGAACGCCGCACTGGTGGCCCTTCACCACCGCGGCACCGGATGGCAGGCCGACGGCACGGCATTCCTGGAAGGGCTGGGGGGCCTCTGGCTCCTGACGCCCGCGCAAGATTGGGTGACCATCAGTCCCGCCGGAGCCGGGGGCGCCCGGACGGCCATTGGGAAGCTGATTGGCGCATAGGCTCCGCATCAACATTTTGAGGAGGGTTTCGTTATGAGTGGCAGGCTGATTCGGATTACGCCGGAGCAGGTTCGGATGGTGGCGGGCGAGTTTAAGAGCTCCAGTGTGCAGAGCCAGGAGATCGTTACCAAGCTGACGTCGCAGATCAACGGCATGCAGGGCGAGTGGGACGGCCTGACCAAGGAGCAGTTCTACACGCAGTTCCAGGAGTGGCAGGTGAAGATGCGGGAGTTCGTCGGCGTGCTTGATCACATCAACCAGCAGCTGGTCGCCATTGCCAACCGCTTCGAGGCCGCCGACCGCGGCCAGGCGATGTAGCTTTGTTTCCATGGAGACGCCCGGGGCAGGGGGGCCGGCAGTGAGGCCCGGCCCTGCCGGCACCGGGCGGAGAGGGAGGGATGTGCGAGATGGCCGGCCCGCCCATGTTCCAGCGTTCGCCCCGGCTGCGGCCGGAACTTCCGGCGGGGGAGGTCGAAATCGCCGCCCCGCCCACTGCACCCACCGAGCCGAGCATGTCGGTGCTCTCGATCTTGCTTTCGATGGCGCCAGGCCTGCTCGGAGCGGTCATCATGTATGGCTTCTCCCGCTCCCGTGGCGCCGGTGGTGCTTCCTACATGCTCATGTCCCTCCCGATGATGGCCGCGGGCTATCTTGTGCAAATCATCCACTTTGGGTTTCAGAAGAAGAAGTACCACGCGGCCGTGGCCGCCCGTGAGGGCAGGTATCGCGACCTGCTCGGGCGGCACAGGCGGGAGCTAGAGCGGAACCGGCAGATGCAGCAGGAGTCCTTGCGCACCTGCGATCCGCATCCGGAGGCGTGCCTCGAGCGGGCCGCCGAGTTGGATCACCGGCTGTGGGAACGATCGCCCGCCGATGATGACTTTCTGAGCCTTCGCCTGGGGCTGGGGCGGGTGCCCTTCGGCCTGACGGTGAAGGTGCGGCGGCAGGGCAGCGACTTGGACGCCGACCAGCTTCAGCAGGAGGCCGAGGCCCTTGCGGCTGAGTTCGGCGAAGTGCCGGGCGTGCCGGTGCGGCTTCCCCTGAAAGAGGTGGGAGCCGCGGGCCTGGTGGGCGAGCGGGCCGCCGTGCTGGAACTGGCGCGTACCCTGGCCATGCAGTTGGCCACCCATCATTCGCCGGATGACCTGAAGATCGTTGCGCTCTTTCCTGAGGCGGAGTTGGAGGCTTGGGCCTGGCTCCGGTGGCTGCCCCACGTCTGGTCATCTGACCGGCAGGTCCGGTATTTGGCTGCCGACCGTGAGACGGCGCATCGGCTCCTGACCGACATCTACGACATGCTCCAGCGGCGGAAGTTGAAGGGCAAGGCTGCCGATGGGCCTGCGCTGGTCGTGATTCTGGGCGACCCGGCGCTGGCGGAGCATGAACCGGCCATTCCGCTGCTGCTGCGGGAAGGCACGGCGCTCGGCGCCTGCGCCCTGGTACTGGCCGGCCGGAAGGAAGAGTTGCCCATGGAGTGCCGGGCCATCGCCGAGGTGGGCAGTGGCCGGTCGACTTTGATTCAGACCATCCCCGGACGGGTGCCGGCGGAGTTTATGCCGGACGCGTGCACGCCAGATGAGGCCGAGCGGTTCGCCCGGGTGCTGGCCCCGGTTCAGCCCCATCGCATGGCCGGGGCGGCGGCCATTCCCAGCCGGGTATCGCTGTGGGAGACGTTGGCGGTCGGTCAGGTCGAAGAGCTGAACGTGGCGGTGCGCTGGCGGTCCAGTGAGCCATATCGATCGCTGGCAGCGCCTGTTGGCGCCCGGGCCGGCGGGGAGCGGCTCCTGCTTGATCTGCACGAGCGGGCCCACGGCCCCCATGGGTTGATCGCCGGGGCGACGGGCTCCGGCAAGAGTGAACTGCTTCAGACCCTGATCGCATCGCTGGCGGCCAGCTATCATCCGCATGAAGTGGCCTTCGTGATGGTCGATTACAAGGGCGGCGGCATGGCGAACGCCTTTGCCGGGTTGCCGCATCTGGCCGGGACCATCACGAACCTGGAAGGCGGGCTGGCACGGCGGGCCTTGTCAGCGCTGAAGGCGGAACTGAAACGCCGTCAGCGGCTGCTGGGTGATGCCGGTGTGACCCATATTGATGACCATATCCGTTTGCGGCGGCAGGGACGAGCGCTCGCGCCGCTGCCGCATCTGATTCTGGTAGTCGATGAGTTTGCCGAACTGAAGGCGGAGCAGCCCGATTTCATGCGGGAACTGATCAGTGCGGTGCGGGTTGGCCGGAGCCTGGGCGTCCACCTGATTTTGGCCACCCAGAAGCCGGCCGGCGTGGTGGATGAGCAGATCTGGTCCAATTCCCGGTTTCGCCTCTGCCTGCGGGTGGAGCGGCCCGAGGACAGCCAGGAGGTGCTGCGGTCTCCCGATGCCGCCGGCATTACGGGGGCAGGGCGGGCTTACTTCCAGGTTGGCAACAACGAGCGGTTTGAGCTGTTCCAGGCCGGCTGGGGCGGGGCGCCCCGCCGGAACCAGGCCTCTGACCCCTACGCCGTGGCGGAGGTCGGCCTGGACGGCAGCCGTTTCCGGCTGGCGCAGGCGGATGTTGTGGCTGAGGCCGCTGGTCCGACGGAGACGCAGTTGGAGGCGCTGGTCGCCCACTTGCAGGCCGTGGCCGCCCGGGAAGGGATTGACCCGGTGCCCGGGCCGTGGCTGCCGCCGCTGCCGGCAGCGATCAGTGTGAGCGATCTGGTGCGAGACGGCGACGGTGGTGGTTGGTTGGAGCCGGTGGTCGGGCTGGTTGATGACCCGGAGAGTCAGAGCCAGACGCCGCTGCGGGTCAATCTGGGGAAGGATGGGCACCTGGCCGTCTTTGGAGCGCCGGGCAATGGCAAGACCACGCTGCTCCAGACGCTGGCCCTCGCACTGGGCACGGTCCATACGCCCGCCGAGGTCAACATCTACTTGATGGATGGCAGCGGCAAGGGGCTGCTCTCCATGGCCGCCATGCCACATGTGGGCGGGGTGGTGGCTGTGGATGAAGCCGAACGGGTGGGACGGCTGCTGCGCCATCTGGTCGGCGAACTGGATGGGCGCAAAGAGCGGTTTGCCCGGGTTGGGGTGGGCACGTTTGCCGGCTACCGGCAGGCGGGCGGAGAGCCGCTTCCGGCGCTTGTGCTGATGTTGGACAACTATCCGGCGCTGGCCGCCGCGTACGAGTTTGTCGAAGAGCTGGTGGCCCGCCTGGCCCGAGAAGGCGGCAGCCATGGGATTCATCTGGTGGTGACGGCCGGCAGTCCGGCCATGCTTCGGCACCGGGTAGCGAGCAATGTCACGATGGCGGTGGCGCTGGGCCTGGCGGACCGGGGTGAATACAGCCTGGCCGTGGGCCGCACGGGCGGGCTGGAGCCGGCCAACCTGCCGGGCCGGGGGCTGGTGAAGGGAGCCCCGCCCCTGGAGTTCCAGACGGCCCTGCCTGCCGCGGGGGAGTCCGACTGGGAACGGAGCGTCGCCCTGAAGGGTCGCCTGGAGGCGATGAACCGGGCCTGGACGGGGCCCCGCCCCTGGCCCGTGCGCACCCTGCCCGAGGTGGTGGAGATGTCCCCGGGCGCCCTGGGACTGGAAGTGGAGAGCCTGGAGCCGTTCCGCCCCGGGCTGGCCGAAGGGCCGAACTTCCTGGTGAGCGGGCCGCCCGAGTGCGGGAAGTCGAACATGCTGCGGGCCTGGGTGCGGACGCTGGCCGAGCCGGTGACGTCGGAGCGGCTGCGGGTGTGGCTGGTCGACCCGGGCGCAGGCGGGCTCGCATCGCTGCGATCATTGCCGCAAGTGCAGGGGTATGGCGTGGACGCCGAGGGAATTTCGGCGGTGATCGAGCAGGTTTCGGATGCGTTGGCGCAGCGCCGTCAGATGGCGGAGGAGGAGCGTCAGCAGGCGCCGCCGCTGCTGATGGTGGTCGATGACTTTGACGTGTTTCGCACCGTTGCGACCGACGAGGCGAACTATCGGTTGGAGCAACTGGTGCGGCGGGAGCGCGGGATGGGGTTCCACCTGGTGGCGGCGGGCCCGACGGCGGTCTTCAGTCAGTACAGCTATGAAGGGCTGGTCAAGGCGTTGCTGGAGCCGCAGACCGGGTTTGTACTGGGGAGCAACGAGCACGCGGATGTGGGGCTGTTCGGGATGCATGTGGCCGCGGGTGAGCCGCGGCGCCTGCCGCCGGGGCAGGGTTATTACGTGAGGCGGGGCCGGGCCCGGGCGGTGAAGGTTGCCCTGGCGGAGCCCGCCGGAGTGGGAGGGGTGGTATGAAGATCAGGGTGCGTCCGGATGACCTGATGACGTTGGGTGGGGAGCTGCGGCAGGTTGCGGCGATGCTGCGGGCTGTGTCGGCACGGCTGGGCGGTGCGGTGAACGGCCTGGAGTGGGCGACGGGGCAGAAGGTGGAGGTGGAGGGGCAGGTGGCGTCGGTCCGGCAGCAGGCGGAGGCCCTGGCTGGGCAGGCGGAGCTGTTGGCCAAGTTCCTGGCGACCCGGGCGGAGTTGTTCCGCTCGGCAGATGGCCAGGGACTGGGTGAGCTGGGACAGGCTTTGTCTGTGTTGGCGACGCAGGTCGGGACTTTCCTGGGCAAGTTCATGCCGGGGCCTGATCTGGCCCCGTGGATGAACTGGGGCGGCCTCGCTGCGGGCGCGCTTCCCATGCTGAACGGGGCGATTCGGGGGCAGTTCCCTGAGTTGTTCGGGCCCGGGGTGGGGGCCGCGGTGGGCGGCGCCACCGGAGCGCGGTCGGAGGAAGATGCCCAGGCGGGTGACGATATGGACGTGGTGCAGGATGCGTTCTGGCGGAGCGTCGGGGAGGCGCCGGTGGTGAACGGGGCGTTTTCGCCCCAGTTCGCGGAGTGGGCTGATGCGTTTAATGCCCGCGTTCAGCGGAACTGGGCGTCGAAGTGGAGCGATTCGGCCGGTACCCAGGGCGCCGAAGCGCTGATTGCGACCTATACGCTCACGCCGGAGAAAGTGAAACAGTTGTGGGAGACGGCGGAGCAGAACCACGTCGATCCACGGTTGCTGCTGGCGATTTTGCAGCAGGAGGGCACCGGGAGTTTTAATACGAACCCGGCCAACTCGGCTGAGTTTGATGGCCACGGGCCGCAGCCCACATGGAGTGCCGACTTGAACGCAGCGCTGGACGGGCCGATTCTCTCCAAGCTGCGGCTCTATCCGAAGGCTGTGGAAGGCGGTTTCCCCGGGACTTGGGTGGAGTGGGTCAACTGGTACACGCCCATTGATACGCCCGGATTCGAGGGGGCGCCGGGGGTCTACGCAGCGGATATCAACTGGGCAAAAGGGGTATCGACGGCCTACCAGGAGATCAGTGATTCGCTCGGGGCGACCGCGGGTGATCCGGTCAAGGAGTACGGCGCCTGGATGAGCGAGCACGGGGAGCTGTTCCAGCCGAAGAACATCTCCGGTGACTTTGTGGTCAAGCAGGGCTTGCCGCCGGGAGTTGACGCGCCGAAGCTGGCACTCTGGCACGAGTACCCCAGGCCCGACTACCCCGAAACTCGCTTGAGCGGGAGCTTCTGGTGGTTCAAGGCGCCGAAGGAGTACTGCTGGTACATCGAAAAGCGGTAAGGAGGCGGCGCACCTTGGCGAAGATGGGACGGTACGTCGGGCTCTTGATCGTCGGCTTGACGCTGGTCGGGTGCGGGGCGACCGGTCCTTCGAAGGGGGCGCCCAGCCAGCGATTTGGATGGTCCGGCTCGGTTCAGCTCGGTTCCATGACTGCTGGAGATAAGCAGCCCGCTCCGCAGGTGGCCCAGCAGGCCACTGGCCAGCCGACGGTTCAGCCCGGGGCGGTGCCGTCGGCTCCTCCGGCGAACCAGGGCGTCGGTGCTCAGCCGACGGCCCCTGTTGCTCAGCCTCCCGCCCCGCAGCCGGTTGCTCCTGCAGGGCAGGGGGCGCCGCCGGCACCGGCCGTGGGTCAACCCCCGGCAGCGCCTGTGGTGGAGCCCAGTGCGCCCCCGCAGGCGCCCCGTGCGGCTGATGTCAAGCTCGTGCCCTATCAGGTTAAGGGAGAGCCGAGAATCAAGATGCTCCAGCCGGAGGGGTGGTCGGTCTTCCGCACCATCTCTGGGGATAGCGTGCAGATCTCCAAGGGGCCGATAGAAATCCATGTAACTACCCTGAAGCTGCGCAGTGAACCGCCGCTGACCGTGGACGAGTATCGTGCGTCGGTCCAAGACTGGGCAGCCGACGGTGAAATCCGACAACTGCAGGTCCCGGGCACTGTCAGCGCATTCGAGATGAAATATACCTCCACGTGGGAAGTGCCGGTAACAATCCTCGGGCTGGACCTGAACGGCACCACGTTCAATCAGACGCTATCGGTCTCCTGTCCCACTGAGCTCTTCGCGGAGTGGGAGCCGGTCTTCCGAAAGATCCTGGCGTCCTTCGAGCACGACAACCTGGACGCAACTCCGCTTCCTTCCAGGCCCTAGGCTGACCTCCGAAAGGCGGTGAATCAGACGTGAGTCGCATCACTGTTGACCCGGAACTGCTCGCCCGCCTGGGCGCCGACCTGCGCCAGGCGGCGGGGCAGGTCCGTTCCACATCGGCCCGGCTCGATGGCGCCCTGGGCCGCCTGGATTGGATGGCCGGGGAACGGGCCCAGGTTGAGGGACAGGTCGCCTCGGCCCGCCAGCAGGGCGGGCTGCTCGGCGACCTGGCGGAGAAGATGGCCCAGTTCCTGGTCGCCCGGGCTGAGCTATTCCGGGCCGCCAATGGCCAGGCTGTGGCAGCGTTGCCGTCGCTGGGCGGGCCTGCGGTCCCGCCAGAGCGGCTGGACCGCATCGAGCGGGAGGGGCGGAGCCCGGCGCCCGGCCCGGCGCCCGTGCGGCCCGCCCCTGAGGCGGGCGGGCCGGCGGCCGATGGCGCCCACCAGCCCCTTCCGAAGCCCGAGCGGTCCTATGGTCGTCTCGTCGGCATCGAGGATGAGGATTACGGAACCCGTGTCAACGCACCGATCACAAACGACCCGGGCGACCGCGATCCGAACATCTACAACGGACTTCTGGACCAGTTCGAGGTGCAGTCCAACCCGCGCTACGCAGAGCGGGATGGCAACACCTTCTGCAACGCCTACGTCCTGGACGTACTCTGGGCCACCGGGACGGAAATCCCCCACAAAAACGCCGATGGTGTCGCCAACTGGCTGGCGAATGAAGGCATCGAAAACCACGGGTGGAAGGCCGTGTCCGCCGAAGAAGCGCAGGAATACGCCAACAAGGGCTACCCGACCGTGGCCACCTACCACGGCGGGCACAGGAACGAGCCCGGCCACCTGGCCATGGTCCGCCCCGGCCCGTATGATGCGCCCAACGGCCCGACCATCGCCCAGGCCGGCGCCGAAAACCTGAATCAGACCACCATTCGCCGGGGCTTCGGCCCGTCCCGCATGCAGAGCATCAAGTACTACGTCCATCCCTAGAGGGGGCGAAAGGCTTTGCGCAAGGCCATCGTAACGGTCACCTGCGAAGGGGTTGACTACGCCCTCGACCTCGAACTCCCCGCCGATGTCGACGCCGCCGGCCTGGCCCGCTCGGCCGCCCGTGCCTTCGGCCAGGCCGGGGAATTCCTGGTCGACGCCGTGCCGCCCGGCCGCCCGTTAAAGCCTACCGAAACCCTGGCCGAGGCCGGTGTCTGGGATGGGGCCTGGCTCCGGCTGTACCCAACGAAGCAGACCTGAGAGTTCCTGGCGCCCCGGAGATGCTCCGGGGCGCCTTCGCGCCTGTTTACCTGCCAAAAAGATGGGAAAACTTATGTATCTCTACCCTTTTCACTAAAACCCGACCTCGCTTTTCTCCGTCTAACCCTTGTAGCCGGAATCTCCGGGAGGTTATACGACTTGAAACGCTACGTGCTAGGACTAGTCATCAGTTGTCTGTTGTTGCTGCAAGCGCTGCCAGCCCTGGCGGCTCCCAGCGTGGAGATGAGAGCCGAGGTGGCCGGCGGTGGCCGCATTCGCATGACCGGCTGGGTTACGGTATTGGTCGACCTGACCAACCTGGGCGGCGAGGTGGAGGCAGAACTGGTAGTCAGCCAGCCAGGCGGCCCCGGGTGGGGAAACCAGCCGCCCGAATACGTCGTGCCGCTCACGCTGCCTGCGGGGGCCAAAAAGCGCGTTCCTATCGACCTGCCTGCATTTAACGGGTCAACGATTTCGGTGCAGTTGCGCGCCGGCGGGGCCAAAATCCAGGAGCAAAACGTCCAGCTGCTGGGCATGGCGCAGGATGCGCTTCTGGTGGGCCTGCTCTCCGACGATGAGCTTGGCATTCCCGCGCTGACCCGTCTGGGCGGCGAACGGGAGGCCGCCAGCGCCACCCAGGTGGCGAGGCTCACGGCAGCCACCTTCCCGGCCAGCGGGGCGCTGCTTGACCAGTACGATATCTTGGCCCTGTCCCGCTTTGACACGGGCAGCATGAGCCCCGGGCAAATGCAGGCGCTGGAATCCTGGGTCGCCCGGGGTGGCACGCTGCTGCTCGGTGGCGGCCCGGAGTGGAAGCGCTCCTTCGCAGCCCTGCCGCCTGCCCTGCTGCCGGTCCAGGTAACTGGCGTGCGCGATGTGGACCTGGCGGGCCTGGCCGCAGTCGCAGGAAAGCCGGTGACGGGCAAGGCCGCGGTCAGCGTTGGCCAGCCGCAGGGCGGCGAAGTGCTGGCAAGCAGCGGTGAGGTACCGCTTGTGGTGGTGGACCGGGTCGGCAGCGGCAAGGTCATCTATTTGGCGGCGGACCCGTCGCTGGAACCCATGGCAGGGTGGGCCGGCCTGCCCGACATGCTGGACCGGCTGCTGACGGGCCGGGTGCACAGCGAATATATCGACGGGAACAATAAAGATAACATGATGATGAACGCCCTGCAGCAGCTGCCGGGCCTGGGCTTGCCGTCGCCGTGGCTGCTGGGCGGGCTGCTTGCCGGGTACCTGCTGCTGGTGGGGCCGCTCAGCTACTGGGTGCTGAAGCGCAAGGACCGGCGGGAGTGGCTCTGGGCCGTGGTGCCCATCCTGTCGCTCGGCTTTGTCGGTGCAGTCTACGGGGTGGGCTTCAGCCGGCAGATCAACCTGATCAGCAACCTGATCACGGTGACGGAGATCTACCCGGGTGCGCAGGCGGCTTCGATCACCTCTTACGTGGGCGTCTATGCACCGAGCCGAAGCCGGCTCGACGTGGACCTGGGCACCGCCAGGCTGGTCAAGCCGTTGACCAGCTTCTCCGGGCTTGAAGGCGATCGCCCGACCCGCATCATCCATGGTGAAAAGACGACCGTGCAGATGCTCGGACTGAACAATTACTCCATGAAGGGTTTTTCGGTGGAGGAGGACGCGACCGTAACCGGCGGCGTCGAACTGACCGAAATCGCCATTGATGAAGCTGGCAACCTGACGGGTAAGCTGGCCAACCGGCTTGACCGCCAGCTGCGTGACGTGCGGATCACCGCCGGCGGTGCGTGGGTGGAACTTGGCACACTGGCGCCTGGAGAAACATCTCGCTCCTTTATGCTCGACCTGGCCGGAACCGGCCGCATGGATAAGGGGATTCCCATGTTTGCGGTCAACTTCGGCGGGCCGGTCATCGACATGGAGAGTCAGCGCCGCAACTCGGTGATGAACGCCCTCTTCGGCTGGAACGGCGAGCAGATGGAAGCCGGGTCGATCATCGTGACGGGTTGGACCGACGAACCGCTGGCAAAGCCCGCCATAGCGGAGCTTGGCCGCATGACGCAGGGGGTCAACCTGGTCCTGGTCAAGGCGCCCATTCCCATCGATACCGCCCGCGGCGAGATTCCGCCCGGGGTGGTGGTCGGCGTGCACAGCGGCGGGCCGGGCTTTGGCAGGTCGCCCTACGGCTACAGCCTGGGGCAGGGCGCCCACACCTTCCGCATGACGTTGCCCGCCATCGATCCGGCCGTGGTGGCTGAAGTGAAGCTCCACGCCCAGGTGATCGGCGTCGGCAGCCGTGGCTATGATCTAAGCATCAAAGATCAGACAAGCGGCGAATGGGTACCCCTGGAATCAACCCCCGTCCAGGCCCTGAAGACCTGGCAGACTTATGTGGGCGGCGGCGGACAGATCGAATTGCTGGTGGACGTGGCCGAACATGTCGAAATGGCGTCGCCGACGATTTCCGTCAAGGGGGTGGCCCGGTAATGCTGAAAGTTGACGGACTGCAAAAGGTATTTGGTACCTTTCCGGCGGTGTCGGAGATGAACTTTGCGCTGGAGCCGGGCGCCATTTATGGTTTCGTCGGTCCCAACGGGGCGGGCAAAACGACGACGATGAAGATGATCGCGACGCTGCTGAAGCCGACGGCCGGCTGCGTCTATATCGGCGATTGCGAAGTGACCCGCGATCCGGCGGCGGCACGGCGGCACATGGGCTACATGCCCGACTTTTTCGGCGTCTACGATGACCTGAAGGTCACCGAGTATATGGACTTCTACGCCGACTGCTACAAGGTGCCCCGGGCGGGGCGCGACCGGTTGATCGGCGACCTCTTGGAACTGGTCAATCTGTCGCACAAGAAAGATGCCTACGTTGACAGTCTGTCGCGGGGCATGAAACAGCGGCTCTGCCTGGCCCGGTGCCTCGTGCATGACCCGAACCTGCTCATTCTAGATGAACCGGCGTCGGGACTCGATCCCCGGGCGCGCGTGGAGATGCGGGAGCTGTTGCACGAACTGCACCGCATGGGCAAGACGATCCTGATATCGTCGCACATTCTCTCCGAACTCTCGGAGATGTGCACACATATCGGCATTGTCGACCAGGGGCGGCTGGTGGTGTCGGGGCCGGTCCAGCAGGTCCTGCGGCGGGCGGGCGCCCGTCTGATGGAGATTCGGGTGGCCGGCGATCCGGAAACGGCGGCTGCGGCGGCCCGCAGCGTCCCGTATGTGACGGACGCCCAGGTGGAGAACGGCCTCTGTCGTGCGACCGTCGATGGCGATGAGCAGGCGGTGGCCTCTCTGCTGGCGGCCCTGGTGCAGAGCGGCGTTCCCGTCATTCACTTCGCGGAAGCGCAGTCCAAGTTGGAAGATGTCTTCATGTCGATCACGGGGGGTGGACACGAATGAGACTGCCTGCGCTTAACCCCGTGCTCGCCCGGGAGTCGCGGGTCCGCATGCGGGGCTGGAAGGCCCCGGCGCTAATCACGCTATACGTGGCCGTGCTCGGGTTTATTGCGTGGTTCATTTTGGCGGTGACGCGGGCCGTGGGGCAGACCTTTGCCCCGGAATTGGGCGGCATCATCTTTGCGGTGCTGGGTATTGCCCAGTTCGCCCTGCTGGTCTTCTCGGCGCCGGGCCTTACGGCGGGCGCCATCGCCGGCGAGCGCGAAAAGCAGACCCTCGACCTGCTGCTCATCACCCGTATGACGCCATTTCAGGTGGTCAGCGGCAAGCTGTGGGCGGCGGTTGCGTTCAGCCTGCTGCTGATGATCGCCTCGCTGCCGGTTTACAGCCTGCTCTTTCTGATGGGCGGCATCTCCATGACGCACCTGGCACAGACGACGACGGTTTACGTCGTGACCGTCTTCCTGCTGGGCGCCCTGGGGCTCTATTTCAGCGCCATCTTCCGGCGGACGCAGGCGGCGGTGATCGCGGCGTACGGCCTCGCGCTGGGTTGGATGCTGTCGCTCATGATCGCCAGTGTGATGGTCTTTCAGGTCTTTAACCGTCCGCCTCAGGAGGTGCCGCCCCTGTCGACCATGCTGGCTTATGCCAACCCGGTTGTGGGGCTCTCGTCGGCCATGGGCGGACCGATTGGCCAGTTGACATCGCTGTACGGGCGGGTGCTGCTGACGCCTGCGGCCCGGGAGGCGATTTGGTGGAAGTATTGCATCTTTGCGGTGGCGGCCACCGGGCTGCTGGTCTGGCTGACGTCACGGCGGATTCGGCCCTATCAAGAGAAGTAGGT
>JARBUG010000235.1 GCA_029239785.1 Symbiobacteriaceae bacterium
CAGAAGAGGTGGCGGCGGCCTTTGATCTGCTGGAGAGCGCAGGAAAGGTGCGGCATTTCGGTGTCTCCAATCAGAATCCGATGCAGATTCAATTGCTGAAGAAGTGGGTGAAGCAGCCCATTGTCGCGAACCAACTGCAGGTAAGCATCACGAACGCCACCATGATCTCGAACGGCATCAACGTCAACATGGAGAATGACGCTGCCGTGGGTAGGGACGGAAGCGTGCTTGATTTCTGCAGGCTGAATGATATCACCATTCAACCCTGGTCACCGTTCCAATATGGCTTCTTTGAGGGCACGTTCCTTGGAAACGACAAGTTCCCAGCGCTCAACCAGAAGATCGATGAAGTCGCGGCCAGGTATGAAGTGAGCAACACGACCATCGCAATCGCATGGCTTCTGCGCCACCCCGCCCGCATGCAGCCGGTCGTCGGCACCATGAATGCGGAGCGCTTAAGCGATTGCTGTCGGGCGAGCGATGTGCATCTGACGCGGGAAGAATGGTACGAAATCTACCGTGCCGCAGGTAATCTCCTCCCGTAACGTTGGTCAGGCCCTTCTCACACGCGAACAGAACACAGGGCGTAATGCCCTGTGTTTTCGATTTAGGCAAGATACCCTTCGACTTCGGTCCAGGTGGTCGCCGGGGGTGAGCACGCGAAGCGCTGGCAGATGTAGGCCGTTGGCGCACCGTCCTTCGCCACTTTGCCGGCCCAGATGGGGGCGTCGGTGCGGGGCACGGTGATACGGGTGAACACCAGATTTGGCAGATAGATGCGCCCTATCCCCTCCAGCCATTCCTCGGGTACCTCGCCCACCAGGGTAACCTCTGTGGGGCTGCTCAGGTAAAAGTCCAACGCCTGGAGCAGCGTGGCGGTGCCGCCTGGCATCTTCTCCATGTGCAGGCTGTAGGTCCGGAAAACCTGCTCGGCGATCTCACGGAAGGCGTCGTTGCCCGTAAAGGGCATGAGCCGGAGCAGGTTCATGACGGCGACGCTGGAGCCCGCCGGCGTGGAGGAGTCCAAGGCATCCTTGGGCCGGGTGATCAGCGCTTCGGCCCCGGTCTGGGTCAGGTAGAACGAGCCCTCCCCATCGTAGAAGAGCCGGTTCGTATCTTCCGCATAGCGAATCGCCAGCCCCAGGTACCGTTCATCAAAGGTCGCTTCGTACAGGTCTAAAAGGGCTGCCGTGAAGTAGGCGTAGTCCTCGATATACCCGCCGATGGCGGCGTGGCCATCCTTGTACCGGCGCAGAAGGCCGCCATCGGCATCTGTCAGATGGGAGAGGACGAAGTCAGCTGCGGCCCGGGCGGCGGAGATGTACCGGGAGTCGCGCAGCGCACCGCCGGCGCGGGCAAATGCGCTGATCATCAGGCCGTTCCAGCCCGTCAGGATCTTCTCATCGCGGAAGGGGGGAACGCGGTTCTCCCGATAAGATAGCATCCGCCGGCGCCCTTCGGCCAGGTTGGCCTCCACGTCTGTAAGCGAGGCGCCCAGTGCGGCGGCCAACTCCGCGGCTGTCTCGGCGATGTGGAGGACGGTTCTGCCCGTCTGCTCAAAGTTGCCCTCTTCCGACACGCCATAGTGGCGGCACAGCAAATCTGCCAGTTCGGTGCCCGCGGCTTCCGCGACATCGGCACGATCGAAGACGAAGAACTTGCCTTCCTCACCTTCCGAGTCAGCATCGGTGGTGGAGTAGAATCCGCCTTCGGGGTGGGTCATCTCCCGCATCACGTAATCCAGCGACTCCTGCGCGATGCGCCGGTAGAGCGGCTTGCCGGTCACCTGCCAGGCCGCTAGGTAGACCGGGGGGAGGGAGGCGTTGTCGTATAGCATCTTCTCGAAGTGCGGCACGGCCCAGTGGTCGTCGACGGAGTAGCGGTGGAATCCCCCGCCTAACTGATCGTAGACGCCGCCGTGGGCCATGCGCGTGAGCGTCAGTTCCACCAGGTTGAGGATCTGTGGGTCGCCGGTGCGGCGGTAGTGCCGCAGCATCAACTGGAGGTTGTACGTGTTGGGGAACTTGGGCGCCCCGCCAAAGCCGCCGTTCTTGCGGTCGATGCGCTTCGCGAAGAGCTGTGCCGCTGCCGCAACGGTATCAGCGCCGGGCACCGCCTCGGCCGGGTTGGGCGTCATTTCGCTCTGTTCGATGGCGCCGGTCCAGTTCTCGGAGATTCGGGCCACCTCTTGCTGCTTCTCGCTGTAGGCACGGGCGGTGGCGGTCAGGATTTGCTTGAACCCGGGGCGCCCGTAGCGCTCGGTGGGCGGGTAGTATGTACCGACATAGTAGGGCTTCTGCTCCGGCGTCAGCCATACGGAAAGCGGCCAGCCCCCGTGTTTGGTGACGAGCTGGCACACGGTTTGATAGATCTGGTCCAGGTCCGGCCGCTCTTCCCGGTCCACCTTGATGCAGACGAAGTGCTCGTTCATCAGCGCTGCGATTTCCGGGTCACTGAAAGACTCGTGCTCCATGACATGACACCAATGGCAGGCCGAGTAGCCGATGCTCAGGAAGATCGGCTTGTTCTCATCCTTCGCCCGCTGCAGGGCTTCGGGGCCCCAGGGGTACCAGTCGACCGGGTTCTGTGCATGCTGCTGCAGGTATGGACTGACCTCATCTATCAACCGGTTGGGCCTTCCACTACGCTGATCCCGCATGTTAGGCGATCCTCCAGTGCTGGTTTGGGTTTAGTATAACGCAATGACCCACCAAAGGTTGTCTTCGACATGGACGAAAAGACGACACCCTTCCGCCTTTGGTGAGGAAGGGTGTCGCCATTGCATCAATCTTTATAGAAGAACTTCATGTCGACGAGACCGATTGGGGAGTTGTTGCTGTGCCTCTCGTTTCCGTACTCCCAATCGAATCGCATCGTTGTGCCACCCGATAGGTCTACTGAAATCGGGACGTGCTTGCTCGTGGGTTTCATTGCAGGCGATATGTAACGCAGTTCATCGTCCACGTAAATCTTCAGGAACGGAGCCCGGTTGTCTGGCCGCTTGCTCCTGGCGTCGGGGTGAAGCGTGAGTGTTCCGGTGAACTGCTTGAACCGACCGTCCAGGCGAATCGTCTCCGTGCCATAGCTCCACCGTTCGCATTTCAAGGAGTAGCCGTGATTCCAGACGTTGTTCCAGGGATCGGCGATGTTGTTCCAGTTCTCTTTGGTGCAAAACTCTTCTTGCCAGTTGGATAGGAAGTCGCTTGGCTTGAGGTCAGTGTACCAGATGAACTTCCCCGGCCACTGCGAGCCGATCCAGATACTGTTGTCCTGTTCGCGCCAACCAACCTCTTTGCCCACGAGTTGGGAGACAAAAGGCAGTGGTACATAGGTCGTTCCTTCATATACAAACCCCGCGGGAACGTTCTTCGAGCCGTTATGATACATGCCACCCGGCGGGGTTTTGTCCGCTCCATCGACAAAGAACTTCACAGGCGTCACTTCGACCTCAAGAGCAGTCGCAGCAACGACAAGGCCCCCCAGGGACAGCGTCAGTCCAACTGCTATTCCGGCGACAAATGCAAGTATCTTTCCGTAGCGCATAGATGAATCCTCCCTCGACTCGAAGTCCCAAGGGGGTTCGACTGGGGGATTAGCGAATCCTGCTATCGGCGAGGCCGCAGGTGTTTCTCTATCCCCGCAAAACTTGCACCCGAATGGTCGGGCAGCGCCACACCATTTGCGTTATCCTGGAGGCAGATGAGA
The DNA here is from genome assembly GCA_029239785.1 of Symbiobacteriaceae bacterium. GTDB lineage: Bacteria > Bacillota > Sulfobacillia > Symbiobacteriales > Symbiobacteriaceae > JARBUG01. Next base: position 3,706 of record JARBUG010000235.1, read on the forward strand.
GGTGATGCGATGAATCCGCTCAAGCACATGAATGATGCCCTTGCCTATATCGAGGCACATCTGACGGGGCCTGTTGACCTGCAATCGGTAGCCAGAATCGCTGGCTGCTCGGAGTTTCACTTCAAACGGATGTTCTCGTTTCTGACCGGTATGCCGCTGTCGGAGTATATCCGCCGCCGCAGGCTGACGCTGGCGGCACAGGAACTGGCCGGTGGCACCGCCAAGGTCATCGATGTGGCCACCAAATATCAATACGATTCGCCAGACTCCTTCACCCGTGCGTTCCAGGCGCAGCACGGAATCGCCCCGTCCCAGGCGCGCCAGGTCGGGCAGATCCCAAACCCGTTCTCCCGCTTGACCTTTCAACTAACCATAAAGGGTGGGAACAGCATGAAATTCCGGATCGTAGAAAAGGAACCGTTCCGTATCGTGGGTATCAAGAGGCGGGTTACGCTCATATATCACGGCGTAAACCCTGAGATCTCCGCGATGTGGGCAAGCCTGGATCTCGACAAGATCAGGCAGCTCAAAGAGATCTCAAACGTGGAGCCTCTGGGCCTTGTCAGTGCATCGCTCAACTTCTCTGAGGGTCGGCAAGATGGTGGCACGCTGGACCACTGCATCGGCGCTGCCACAGCCGCACCTTGTCCCTCGCAGTTTGATGCGCTGGAAATACCGGCACTTACGTGGGCGGTGTTTGAGTCGGTCGGTCCGTTCCCTGAAACGTTGCAGAGCACCTGGGGCCGGATCTACGCGGAGTGGTTTCCGTCTTCGGACTACGAGCAGACGCAGGGCCCGGAGCTTCTGTGGAACGAAAGCAAGGATCTCACCTCACCGACTTTTCGCAGTGAGATCTGGATCCCGGTCGCAAAAAAGGCGGAGCCCTGACCTGTGGTCGGGCTCCGTCTCTTTTCCTACGCCCCCTGAAGGAGTTCAGGTCTGTTATAGGGGAAGGCCGCATGCCGGATCGCCCAGGCAAAGGGGGCAATATCTGGCATCTCACGGTCCCGCGCGTCGGCGATCGCAGACTCAATATCGTAAGGCACCCGCCGAATCTGGGCGCCCAGGCTGTTGCCATCGATATCGATGATGGCGTAACTCGCACGGGGGTCGCCATCAAAGGGGTAACCCACGGAGCCCGCGTTGACGATTTGCACGCCGTGGGCCTGTCGAACGAAGGGCTGGTGAATATGACCGACCAGTATCAGGCGGGTCGCCCCGTCGGTCCGCAGTGCTGACAACTCATCCACGCTGGCCCAGGGGAAAAGAGATCGGTGCATATCGCCCGGCGCAGCATGATGAAGCTCCGCTTGCACGCCGGCAAAGGTGAGAGTGAGGCTCTCGGGGAGGGCGCCTAGCCAGACCTGGTCGGCGGCAGAGAGCCGGGCCCGGTCGTACTCAACCGCCCGGCGATGCAGTTCATGCAGGGGAACCGCGGCGTTATACCCGGGCCAGGGGAAGCGCGTAAGCAGGTGCTCCTGATTGCCCTTTACCACTGCCATCGGGCCAAGGGCCCGTAGCATTGCCACGCACTCGGCGGGCTGGGGGCCGCGCATGGTCACATCGCCCAGACAGAGTACGGCGTCAGGGCTCTGGCGCTTTAGATCTGTAATGACAGCTTCGAAGGCGATGCCGTTGCCATGCATATCCGAGATCACTGCCAGACGCATGCGTCCAACCTCCTTGTGCCCGTCAACCCCATCATAGCACGGCACACGACTGTCTCATCATGACATAAGATAGCTGGGGGGATGTCTTATGATGGGTCAGGTGACGGCGCTGCAATTCAGCGCGAACCTGTCGGGGGCCATGGAGGTTCCGCCTGTACCGACAACTGGAACAGGCGTCTCCCTTCTTGCCTGGGACCCCGCGCTGACAGCACTGCGTGTGATGCTGACCGTCACCAACCTGCGGCAGGTCACAGCGGCCCACATTCACCTGGGGCGTCCGGGTGAGAACGGTCCCATTGTGCTTTTCCTGTACGGTCCCACACCACCGGTTGACATCGGGGCACCCGCCGTCCTGACAAACGCCACCTTCACCGCGGCGAACCTGACGGGCCCGCTGACCGGGCAGCCACTCGCCGCACTTGCGCAGCACATGCTCGCAGGCAACACCTATGTGAAC
>JARBUG010000236.1 GCA_029239785.1 Symbiobacteriaceae bacterium
ATTACCGGCGGAAGCCGCCGCGGTCGGTCCGCTCAGGACGGGGCTGAGCCTCGTTGACGGTCAGAGCCCGGCCGCCCCACTCGGCGCCGTTCAGGGCGTTGATAACGGTCTCAGCGGCATCGGCCGGAACCTCGACGAAACCAAAGCCACGGCTGCGGCCGGTCTCGCGATCGGTGGCGATGCGGGCGGAGAGAACTTCGCAGTACTGCTTGACAGCGTTGGTCAGGTCGTCGCCGGTCACGGCCCAGGGCAGATTACCAAAGTACAGAGTCTTGGTCATGTTTTCGTGCCTCCAAACAAATGATTTTGTCGCCTAACACCTGCACGAAGACATGCTCTGTAAACCCAGAGAGCCGCGCAAACGGGATCGGCAACGTCTATATTGTAAACTGTATGACGGAAATTGGCAAGACCCGGGATGCAATTTATTCCCAGAACAGTCAGGCGGACTTTACACTGTACGCTCGACGAGCACGGTGTAGTCCATCGCCAGCACAACTGCGGCGCCAATTGCCGTCAAAACCGGAATGATGATGGTAATGGCGAGTACGCCGTTGACCGGCAGATTGAGCATCTCGCGGCCGCTGCTATCCCGCACGATGATGCGGTTGATGTTTCCTTCGTGCAGCAGTCGCTTCAGGGTCTCCACGAGATCCTTGCCGGTTACCTTCAGTTCTTCGGTAAAGGAGCCCCGGTTCGACCGCTCGCTTTCAAGGCGAATGGTCGCCTCTACGGTATCCCAGTTGCAGGCCACCAGGACCTCGCGTGCCTGGGCATAGCCGATGTTGAAGCGGGCCCGCAGCAGGTCCATCTTCTCGAGCATTTCCCGTTCTTCCATCGTTCTCTTCCTCCCTCGCTCTGCGTTGCCAACATCAACATAGAGTTTACCACCCGGCCATTTGGTTCACACCGAACTTCCGTGTCGAACACTGTTTGGGTATGGTGTTAATATTCCCTGTATTCTATGATTACAGATACCGGCGGCTGCGGAAGAGGCGCCCGGGTTACCATGTGGGGGAGGGTACGAGTTGGAGATTCGGACCGTGGGGGTTTGTGGCGCAGGCGCCATGGGCACGGGAATTGCACATACCGCTGCCATGGCAGGTTTCCGGGTCATCTTACGCGACATTGAGTTGCCGCGAGTCGAAAAGGCGCTCGCAACGATGGACGGACTGATGCAGCGCGCCATCAGCAAGGGGAAGTTGACCGACGAGGAGCGCCTGGCCACGTTGGGGCGGATTTCACCGACGACAGATTTGGAAGCGTTCGCCGAGGCCGATTTCGTCATAGAGGCGATTTTTGAGGACCTGCGCCTGAAGAAGGACCTCTTTGTCGCGTTGGATCGCATTTGCCGCACCGAAGTGGTGCTGGCCTCCAACACATCATCGATGTCGATTACGGAGATCGCCGCTGCCACCGGCCGCCCAGAACAGGTGGTGGGGATGCACTTCTTCAACCCGGCGCAGGTGATGCGTTTGGTGGAAGTGATTCACGGCTACCAGTCCAGCGACGCGGCCGTCCAGACGGCCATGGACCTGGCGTCGCGCATGGGAAAGACGGCTGTGCGTGTGCGCAAGGACACGCCGGGCTTTGTCGTCAACCGCATCTTAATGCCGATGATGGTTGAAGCGATTAAGGTCGTCGAAGAAGGGATTGCGACACCCGAAGAAGTGGATACGGCGATTACGCTTGGGCTGAACCATCCCATGGGGCCGTTTACTTTGCTCGACTTTACGGGTGTAGACATTTGCTACAACGTCGTGGAGTACTTTCACAGCGAATTCCGTCAGCCGCAGTACGCGCCGCCGTTGCTCATGAAGCAGATGGTACGGGCTGGACGGTTGGGCCGCAAGGCGGGCAAGGGATTCCTGGGAGAGTACCCGAAGGCCTGACCATGCCAGTTTCGCCAGGCAGCCAGTATGTGCGCCGCCGCAAACCGGACGAGACACTCTCGGGTGGCTCGGTCCAGGTCGGGGGCCAGAATGTGTATTACGAGGCGTCGGGGGTTAGTGAGTGCGGCCCCACCATCCTGTTTCTGCATGAGTCGGGCGGCGCTGCGGCCACATGGCACGGCCAGTTGGTCGGGCTTGCCCAGGCGGCACGGTGTCTGGTGGCAGACCTGCCCGGACATGGCCGGTCGGAAGGCACGGGGTATCGCACCGTGTCGGAGTATCGGGCAGCGCTTTGCGCTTTTTTGGATGCGCTCGCGATTCGATGGCCGGTGGTGGTGGTCGGCGTCTGCCTGGGCGCGCTGATCGCCACGGATTTGGCCGCGTCAGCGCCGGAACGGGTCGCGGGCCTTGTGCTGGCAGGCGTCAGCGAGAACGGGCGGGCCGAGGAGCCCATCTGGCGGCGCACGGCCCAGGGGGAGGCGCCGGAGGGGTTTGTGACCGATATGTTCAGCAGCGGCGCCAATCCGTCGATTGTCAGCCGGCACCTGCAGCGCTGGCGCCAGACCAGTCCGACGGTCCGTCATGCCGATTTGGCTGCGGTGCGGGGGTACCCGGTGCGGCAGATGCTGCAGGCGGTGCCGCATCCGACCCTGCTGGTCGCGGGCGAGCAGGACCCGATTGCAACGCCGGCCGTGGCTTATGGTCTGTCGGATGCGCTGGGGCGCAGTCGGGTGGCACTGATTCCCCGGGCGAGTTGTCTGTCCATGGTGGAGCAGCCTGCACTGTTTAACCAGGCCGTGCAGCGGTTTGTGGCCGAACTGGGGCCGGCCGGGCCGATTCTGCCCGACACCGGGCGCCCGGGCGGGTACCGGCGAACATAGGCCAGTAGAAGAGGGCGCCCCCGCTGGAGCGCCCTATTTCTTACGTTGCAGGGAAGACTACATCGTATGTGGAACGTTCTGACTTGGAGGTGGGATAGCTTTATGGCTAAGGAAGTTACATTTTACACGTACCCGACCTGAAGCTCCTGTGTGAAGGCCAAGCAGTTGCTTGGCGAGACGGACGCCCAGGTAACCGAGCGGCAGTATTTCAAGCAGACCCCGTCGGCGGATGAGATTCGGGCGCTGGCGGCGTTGCTGCCGGGCGGTGTGCGGGATATTCTGTCGACCCGCAGCCGCAGGTACAAGGAGCTGGAGCTGGCCGAAAAGAGCCTGACCGATGCGGAACTGGTTGACCTGCTCGCGGCGGAGCCCGGGCTGTGGCGCCGGCCGATCGTGGTGCGTGGGAACCAAGTAGTGGTGGGGTTTGACGCGAAAAACCTGGAAGCGCTCCTGTCCTGACGGACGGGCGCATATATAGAGGATTGAGCCAGGAGGCGGACCAGCATGGCCCGCCTCTTTCATTTATGGGGGGATACCGGTGGAGATGGGGCCTGGTTTTGATCCATGGGAGCCGGAAGTGACCCGGCGCAGCGGTCTTCACGTTTTGACCAGCGTGGAAGTGACGGTGACGAACCGGTGCAATATGCGGTGCCGCCACTGCGCGGTGGGCGAGACGCTGGCGCTCAAGGAGCCGGACCGGGTGCCGCTGTCGCTGCTCTTCGACCGGCTTGATGAGGTATCAACATTGCAGACCTTGAGCATTACAGGGGGAGAACCGAGTGAGAACCTGACCACGCTGGCCGAATACGTGCTGCCGATTTTGCAGTATGCCAGGCGGCGGGGGCTGCGCACGCAGGTCAATACCAACCTGACGTTTGAACTGGACCGGTACCGGGGGATCGCACCATTGGTGGATGTTCTCCATATTTCGTGGAACTACACGGGACCGGCGGATTTCCACCGCATTGCCTGGGGCCACGGGCGGGAGCATGTGCTGCCTGCGGCATCGGCCAAGATATACGAGCGGATTCGCACCAATGCGGCGGCGCTGGCGGCGGAGGGGATATTCGTTTCGGCGGAATCGATGGTGAACGCCGAGACGGCGCCGCATCTGGGGCGGCTGAATCGGATGATCAGGGAGATGGGGTGCCGCCGGCACGAGGTCCACCCGATGTACCCGGCTGACTGGGCGGCCGACCTGCCGATTCTGGACAAGGCGGAGTTCCGGCGGGCCGTGAACCGCTTCCTTGACGAGCGGGACCCGGAACTGTGGACGCTGTTCGGGACCTTTCCGTTCTTGCCCTGCAGCGCTGACCCGGCTGACCAGGCGCTGCTTGAGCGGGTAAGGCGGGCGCCCAACATTTCCGTGCGCAACTGTCCGGACGGCCGGAATCGGGTCAACATCAACGCGTTTACGGGCGATATCTTCGTGACGGATTTTGCGGAGATTCCGGCCCTGGGCAACATCTGGACCGGACAGATTGGGTCGGCGTTCGACATCTGGCAGACGCATGCAGCCTTCGCACCGTACAACTGCTACTGTCCGGCAGCCCACTGCACGGGGCCGAACCTGCTGGTGGCGCACATGTATCACCCCGGTGTCGATTTCCGGGACCGTAAGGCTGTCGGATGAGGGAGGATGCTGTCGCAGGGCGTCGAAAGCTCCTGAAACCAGGAGGTGGCCGCAGTGGCCGAAGACGTACTACATAGACTCCGGACTGCTCTGGAGGCGCAACCAGTCATCGCTGCCGTTCGAGACGAAGCGGGCTTGAAGCAGGCGCTGGCCACTCCGGTCGGGGTGATCTTTTTGCTCGCTTCAGAGATTTCCCGGCTGCAGGCGGTGCGGACCGCCGCCACGGAAGCGGGCAAGTTGCTTTTCATTCATTTGGATTTTGTGGAGGGGCTGGGCAAGGATGAGGCCGGTCTCACCTTTTTGGTGCGGCACATGCGGCCTGCCGGGGTAATTACGACCCGGACGGGGCTTGTCCATGCGGCCCGGAAGGCCGGGGTCCTGCCTGTCCAGCGGCTCTTTTTGCTTGACTCGCAGTCGTTGAGCACCGGGCTGGATGCCGCCCGCACGAGTAAGGCCGAGGTGGTGGAGGTGCTGCCGGGCATCGTGCCGCGGGCGATTAGTGCGGTGCGGTCGCAGCTCCCGCATTCGCTGATTATTGCCGGCGGCTTGGTGCGGACCGAGAAAGAGGCCCGCAAGGCGCTGGCTGCTGGCGCGGCGGCGGTGTCTACCAGTACGAGTGCCCTGTGGCGTTTGGACCCGGCCAGTTTGCAGCAACCCGACGGGGAGTAGTGAATGTAGATGACGACGTTGCAGTGTTTGACGCAGTTGTTCACGGCCGGCGGATTGCTGTGTGATGCCGATGGCGACGGGCTTCCCGATGGGTTTGGCGTGCGGTTTTCGGTGGGATGGACGCCCGGGGCGGTTGATGTGGCGGCCCGGCTCGGGCTGGAGACGGCGGGGTGGACCCCGGGTTTTACGGCGCCTGATGCGCCGGGTGTGGCGCTGATTTTCGGGCCTTCGGGAAACCGGGAGTGCCCTGATTTGGCTGTGCCGGCCGGGTGCGGGCTGGTCGCCCTGACGCCGGCAGGCGTAGTGGTGACCGGCGACAGCGATGAGTCCGGCTGGGATGCGGCGCGCTGGCTCGCGATGACGTACCCCTTTGTGGCGCCGGGCGGGCCGCTGCTTTGCGGCAACGGGCGGTGTGTGACGGCGGTGGTGGTGCGGGACGGGGCGGTTGTCGATGTGGTTCTCGGCGCGTCTGTTGGGGGTGAGGCGGCCTGCGGTGGTGTGGCGACCCTGGCGGGCGCTCCGGCGGCTCCGCCGTTCGCCGCCGTCGCGCCCGGTGATTTGCCCCCGGCCGGGTTGGCCAGCCTGTTCACGGTGGCCGGGCTGCTGGGCTCGTCTGACTCGGCCCGGCACGACCGGGCGGGGTGGCGGGTCTGGGTGGGTCCGCACGTGACCCCGGCGGAGATTGCGGGGTTGTGCGAGCTGGCCGCCAGGACCGGGGTGGAGGCGACCGGCTTGCGGTTTCCGCTGGCAAGC
>JARBUG010000237.1 GCA_029239785.1 Symbiobacteriaceae bacterium
CGCTGAACGGGTGTGTTTGGTTTTGATCGTCAAATTGCGACATGATTTGCGGCCTCATCGCTCTGTTACCAACAGTCGCATAGGATATAGACTTGCTCCTGAGTGCCGTCGCTGCTACTCCACTGTGACCGGAGGAAAGGTCAAGGACGACCGGAGGAAAGGTCAAGGACGACTGCATGCAAGGTCAAGGACGACTGCATGCAAGGTCCATGGCGACTGCATGCAAGGTCAAAGTCGACCGGATGCAAGCTGACTACAAGCTCGCCAAAAAGGACAACACCGTCTCGGTGTACCGGGCCGCCTCCTCGTGCCGAATCCAGTGGCCGGCGTTGGCAAACCGCTCCACCCGGCCCCGGGCCGCAAACGCCGCCACCTGCTTTTCGCAGGTAATCGGATCATGCTCTCCTTTCATCAACAGCGCCGGGACAGCAAGGTCGCCCAAGCGGGGAATGACCGACGCGTAGATACTCCCCTCAGCCAGCACCAGGGCCCGGGTCCGGGCCGAGTTCGCCCACACCTCCCCCGGCAGCCCCGCTGCCGCTGCAATCCGGTTCAGGAACTGCCAGTCCTCACCGGCGTGCATCACACCGCCGGCCCGCTCGCCCAGCAGGTTGCCCAGCTCCCACAAAACCGCGTCGTGAGGCTCATCTACCTCCGCCAGGGCCAGGCACCGGGCGGCGTTTGCCGCGTCGCCCATCTCTGCAAAGAGGGCGGCATTCTTCCGCAGCAGCGACTGCTCCGACAGCGTGAAGCTGAAAGTAGGCGACTCCAGCAGCAGTGCCGTTACGGACTGCGGGTACACCAGCGCATACAGCACGGCCAGGTATCCGCCGTAGGAATGGCCCAGCACCGCCCAGCGCTCCACACCCAGCGCAACGCGCAGTGCCTCGGCATCTGCGATGAGCTCATGCAGGGAGATCCTCTCACCATCTGCATAACCCTCGGATCGCAGGGTTCCACGCTGGTCGAACGCAACGACTCGGACCGCACGGGCGAGGGCAGGCGCCTGCGTCGCCATGAAATCCAGGCACCCCAATCCACCCGGGCCGCCATGAAGGTAGAGCATCGTGGGCGCCGTTTCAGGGCCGACGACTTCAACGTGCAGCTGCTTTCCTCTGATCTGCATCTTCAAGGATGACTTCATTCCTTACGGGGTAGTGATGTGCTAACGGGTTGAACAGACGAAGGCGAGCGGAATTTGGTTCCCCGAAGGAAAACTCGTACCGATTAGAGAAGAAATTCGGTCTAATAGGGAAGGGGGGAGTGGGGATGGTACTGAAGGCGCTCATCGTCGATGATGAGTATCCGGCCCGCATGGAACTGCGCTACCAGTTGGAGAACTTTCCGGACGTCGAAATCATCGGCGAAGCGACCAATGCCCGGGAAGCGCTGCGGCTGATCAACGCGCTGGACTACGACGTCATCTTTCTAGATGTGCAGATGCCCGGCATGACCGGCGTCGAACTGGTCAAGCAGCTCAAGGGCCGTGAGCCGATGCCGAAGGTGGTCTTTGTGACGGCCTACGAAAACTATGCCGTCCCCGCGTTCGAACTGCGGGCGGTCGACTACCTGCTCAAGCCGTTCGAGAGCCAGCGCCTTGCCGAAACGGTGCAGCGCCTGCGCGAGGCCGTTGGCGGAAGCGAAAGTGAGCCCACGGGCGGGGCGCCGGCCAAGCCGAGCGGTGACGAGCAGGCCCGGCGCCAGCCGGCACTCAGCTTCCTGATGGCCGAAAAAGATGAGCGGCAGATTCCAGTGCCGCTGGCCGATGTGGTCTTCATCTTTTCCGAGGGGTATAACGTATTTGCCCAGACCCACAGCGACCGGCTGCTGGTCCGGTACACGCTCCAGGAGCTGACGGAGCGGCTGCCGCCGGAGCAGTTCTTTCGATCGCACCGGAGCTATCTGGTCAATATCTTTCAGGTCAAGGAGATCAGCCCGTATTTCAACGGGGCCTATATCCTGAAAATGAAAGACAAGGACCATTCCGAAGTGATCGTCAGCCGGTCGAATGTGAAGCGGATGAAAGAACTTTTTTCGATGTCATGACAGGCCCGAGCCATGGCCCGCGCGAAAAAGCAGGACCCGGGGGTATCCCGTGGTCCTGCTGTTCTTTTTGGCCTTCCTAGCCCTGCATGGCGCTCATGTCCATGAACGCCAGTTCCCAGATGTGGCCGTCCGGGTCGGCGAAGGCGTGGGCGTACATGAAGCCAAGGTCCTGGGTCGGCCGGAAAGTGGAGCCGCCGGCGGCAACGGCCTTGGCAACCAGGTCATCGACCTCCTGCCGGCTTTCGCAGGAGAGGCAGTTGAGCACCTCCGTTGCCTTGGTCGCATCGCAGAGTTCCCGGTTGGTAAAGGTCGCGAAGAACTCTTTACCCAGCAGCATTACGTAAATCGAGTTCTCCTCAATCACCATGCTGGCTGCCTGTTCGTTGGTGAATTTCGGTTCCACCCGGAATCCCAAAGCCGTGTAAAACTCCTGCGAGCGCTGCACGTTCTCCACCGCAAGGTTGACATAGATCTGGCGGGCCATCTGTCGTCCTCCTTTGTCGCTCTCGCTGCTAGATAACTTTGTTATCGAGCATGTTGAACGAAATTCGCTGACTGATCGTGCAAATCCTCTCTGCTCTGGCGCCATGATCATCAGACTAGTCCGAATGGATGATTCCGCCGCCCGGGCCTTCGCGGTAACCTGTGAGTAAGCGAGATCCCTGAAGGAGGCTTGTTGCGCATGCATCTCGATTTTGCGGCAGTCGAAACGCTGCTGCCGGCACTGCTCGATCTGGCTGCTGGGCGGCCTGTGTCGGAGGAACGCTGGGAGGCGGTGAGCCGAACGGCAGCCTTCCCGGGTATCATGGGCAATTGCTGCGTGGCGGAGGAGGGGGCCAGGCATTTCACCCTGGCTGAGTGGCGCGAAATCTGGGAGATGGCGGCCCGGGAGGCAGCGCCGTGCACGGGTGCGCCGGCTCAAGGCGCCACTGCGCCACACCTCGGCGTCCGGCAACGGTACCTGTTCGACAACGCCCGGGCCACCCTGGGCGCCCTCCCCGAAATCGAGGGCATGGCCGCCTCCTTACGCAACGGCTTCGCCGAACAGATGGAGGAGGCCATACAGGCGCAGGTGCTTGCCAACCTCCCGCCCGGAACCCCACTCGACACTACCGTTTACATGATCCTGGGCAGCGCCAGCGGCGGCTTCTACAACGACAGCGGCATCTATTTTGACCTGAACCAGTTTCGCACGCTCCGCCGGGACCCGGCCCTCATGCGCCAGTTCCTGGCCCATGAGATCTGGCACACGGGCCACGGGGCGCTCGCTGAGCATCACCCGGCGGTGACGGCGCCCTGGTTCATCAACCTGTACATGCTCCAGTCCGAGGGAGTAGTCAACTGCCTGATTGGCGGCACCCGGGAGTGGTGCGAGGTCGTCGCTGCCGATGCGACCCACGGTGATGCCGCACGGTCTCGGGCGTTCCTCGCCTACCTGGCGTCGATGGACGAGCACGCAGAAGAGCGCCTCCGCGAACTGGCGGAGGCGCTGGGGAAGTTGCTGACCGGTGATATCGCGGGGTTCCGTGCCTATGCCCAGGCCCTGCCTGATCATCCCGGCTATTTGCACGGGGTCTATATGGCCCGGACCATCGAGCGGGCCCTGGGGCGGGGCGCCCTCATCGAAACGATCCCCGACCCGGTATCCTTCCTGCGGGTATATCAGGCGGCGGCGCGGGTCGGCGGGGCGCCCCTCCTGCCCGACGCATTGATGACCGCCCTGCCCTAGCTTACCGGGCCCACAGAATCTTCTCGTCAACCTGGCGGTACAGCCGGAAGTGCGTCGGGCGGAACCCCTGCCGGGGCCAGAACCGTGACGAGAGCAAGTTCGTTGACCGCCAGTCCGTGACCATGTGCGTAAACCCGGCCTCGTGGGCATATGCCTTGGCGGCCCGGGTCAGCGCCACACCGTAGCCCTGGCCCCGCAGGTCGGGCCGGGTGGCGGCCACATCCAGACCGATCGTCCGCCCGGGCACCATCAGGCCGGGGTCGGCGGGGTAGAGCATCGCAAAGCCGGCGGCACGCCCGGCGGGATCCAGGGCCACGAACGTGGTGCAGTCCTTGTCGGCCAGGGCCTCGGCCCAGCCTTCCACCCGCTCGGCATCGGCCTCGGGCAGGTTGGCGGCCCAGCAGGGCGCCTGCACCTGGTGGTGGGCGATCAGGTGGATGACCGGCTCCAGCAGCGCCAGGTCCTCAGCCGTTGCCTGCCGGATCTGGACAGGCGCCTCCGCCGCAACGGGGGCCGCTTCCGTTCCCGAGGCGGCTTCGACGATCGCATGAACCTGCTCCATGCCGAAGCCCAGGGAGAACCATGCATCAAGGGCCGCCCGATCTTCGGCCGGCACCATCGCATAGTGGGCGAAGTTGCCCGCCTCAAGCCACTGGGGAAAGAGCCAGGCGTACATATCGGCGTAAAGGGCGGCGGACTGGTCCGGCGCCACGGCCTGGCCCCCCAGGTGCGTCCAGGCGCTGCGCCCTCGCACGGCGGGCGTTGTTTCGGGGTTGCCGAGCATATAGCCGATCAGGCGGGCGCCATCCAGCGCCGCAACGCCGGCGGCCCGGGACTTGCCGAGCAACCCCCGAATGCGCTCGGGCGCAGGTTCAGCCGAGGTTGCCGGGATGGTGGCGTGTGCGCTGCGGCAGGCCTGCAGCCTGAGGGCCAGCAGTTGCGCGGCTTCATCCACATACGCATCAGTAAATGGGACGAGTTTCATGATCGGGACTCCCTTCGCATCTGCAGCAAAATGACGGCGATGACGATGAGGCCGCCGCCGGTTACCTGCACCGGGCGCAGCGCCTCGCCCAGGGCGAAGTAGGCGATTACGCCGCCCAGGACGGGTTCCAGCATGCCGGTAATTGTCGCCTGGGTCGGCGAGACCGAGCGCAGGCCCATCAGGTAGAGGCCGAACGGAACGATGGTGGCCAGCACGGCGATGTAGGCAAAGTAGGCCCACATGGAGCCCTCCGCCAGCAGGGCGATACCCGGCAGAGGACGCCCCAGGCCCAGCAGCACCAGGTCCAGCAGGAGCCAGAAGAGCGAGCCGGCGCCCAGGCCCCAGCAGAGCAACGTCCAGGGTGAGAGCTTGCCAACGCCCCGGGCGCCGTAGATGGTGTAGAAGGACATGAACCCGGCGGAGGCCAGCCCGGTCACCAGACCCATCGGACTAACCAGCAGTCGGGCGGTTCCGCCGAATATCAGCAGGAACGATCCGCCCATGGCCAGGCCCAGGCAGGCCAGGAGACGGGCGCCCAACTTCTGCCCCTCGAAGAAGAAGGCAAACAGGGCGGTCAGAATGGGCGCCAGGTACTGTAGAAAGATCGCCGTTGCGACGTTCGTCTCTGAAATGGTAAACAGGTAGGTAAACTGGACTGCCGCCATGCCGAGCACGCCCCACACGGCGAAATAGCGCAGGTTTTCCCGCCGAATGCGGAGCAGATGGGGCGCCACCATCGCCAATGTCATCGCCAGTAGAAGAAACGACAGACCCATACGAATTTGCACAAGCAACAGCGGCGGCACCGCCTTGCTGGCGAACAGATACTTGGCTGCGGCACCGGCGACGCCCCACAGGGCCGCGGCCAGGGTGATGCTGAGATACCCGCGAGTAGCGGACAAGATGCGAACCCCTCCCTATCTAGCGGAGGGGTTCGAGGTTATGGACGGGGTTTCCTCTTGGGGAGGGGCTCCCGGTGCTCAATCGTGACCGACAGGGGCGGCAGCCAGCGGCCGATGTAGCGGACTTC
>JARBUG010000065.1 GCA_029239785.1 Symbiobacteriaceae bacterium
CACCGACGATCTGGACATTCCGGCCTTCCTGCGCCGGAAGCCGCAATAGCGTTTTTCCGAAAGGCTCGGGCCATCTGGCCCGGGCCTTTTTTTCATTCGACAACATTAGTCAGGCGGCGTCGTCAGTCCTCGCCAAATCTCACGGAAGTCCCTCGCTATAATGATTGCATAAAGCCGGGACTTGCTTCGTAACTATGGCGGCACAGGGGATGAGAGCGTGGTCCTGGTTGTCAGCGTCGATCTGCTCTTTCTGCTCAACTTCCTTGTGGATTTGGTCTGGCTGGCGGTCACAGCCCGGGCGGCGGGGCTCAAGGCCGGACGGTGGCGCATGACCGGCGCAGCCATGCTTGGGGCGCTGCTGGCTGTTTGGGCGGCCTTTCCCGGGGGGCGCTGGCTGCGGAGCCCGCCCGGGGCGGCGCTGGGCACCTGCCTGGTCCTGGCCGCCGCCTTTGCCCCCTGCGCGGTGCGGCAGGCATGGCGGGCCCTGTGGTCCTTTCTCCTCAGCGGTGCTGCCATCGCCGGTACCGTCATACTCATTCAGTTGCGCCTGCCCGGCATTGGCTTGTACATGCCCAGTACCGTCGCCGGCGGACTCGTCCTGGCCGGCCTCGCTCTGGGCGGTGCTGGGGTCAGGTACCTATGGGAGTCCCTCCGGGAGCGGTCCCAGCTGAAACAGGGAATCTGGTCGCTCCGCATTCTCATCGAAGGCCAGTCGGTCAGTCTGCCGGCACTTGTCGACACCGGCAATCATCTGCGTGATCCACTTACATCGATGCCCGTGGCCGTGGTTGAGGCGGCTGCCCTGGGGCAGGTGCTGCCACCTGCGGTGACACGGGCGGTGGCCATGGGTTGGGAAGGGCTGGAGCGGCTGCCCGGCGATTGGGCGGCCCGCTGCCGCCTTGTGCCGTTCCGGGCGGTGGGGCGCCCAGAAGGAATGCTGCTGGCCTTCCTGCCAGACGACCTGTCAGTCCAGCCCCCGGGGGGCGGTCAGTGGCAGACCGTTCCGGGCTTGGTCGGACTATCAACCGCATCGCTGCATCCCGAGGCGGTATATCGGGCCCTGCTGCCGTTGCAGCTGGCGCCATCAGAGAAGGAGAGCCGGGAGTAACTGGGGAGGGGTAGATCTGATGCTTGAAACTTGGCAACGGTGGATCTCGTCGATCCGCTGGAAGTGGGCGGCGCTGCGGCTAAAGGTCACGCGGTGGCTTGTGGCGAAAGGCCTCCTCCCGGGAGAAGCGATCTTCTATGTTGGCTCCAGCGAAGCGCTGCCGCCGCCCCTGTCGGTCGATGAGGAACTGGCCCTGTTAGGCCGGCTGCAACTGGGTGACGATACGGTCAAAAACACGCTGATCGAGCGCAATTTGCGGCTGGTCGTTTATATCGCCCGCAAGTTCGACAACACGGGCATTTGGGTGGAGGACCTGGTCTCCATCGGGACGATCGGGTTGATCAAGGCGGTCAAAACCTTCGACCCCGGCAAGAAGATCAAGCTGGCTACCTACGCCTCAAAGTGTATTGAAAACGAGATCCTCATGTATCTGCGCCGCTCTTCCCGCACCCGGGCCGAGGTCTCTTTCGATGAGCCTCTGAACAAGGACTGGGAGGGCAACGAACTCCTGCTGTCTGACGTCATGGGCACCGATAATGACATCATCTATCGGGGACTGGAGGAGGAGGTGGACCGGGTGCTCCTCCGGAAGGCGATGACAAAGCTGACCGGTCGGGAGAAGCGCATTATGGAGCTGCGGTTCGGTCTCAAAGACACCAAAGAGCGGACGCAGAAGGAAGTTGCCGACCTGCTGGGGATCTCGCAGAGCTATATCTCACGGCTCGAAAAGCGGATCTTCAAACGTCTCAAGAAAGAGATCATGCGCATGGAATAAATCGAGCGGCTGCCTGCGCGGGCAGCCGCTCGACTCATGTCGGGATTTGCCGTCCAAAGGGGCGAAATCCGCCGACAGGCTCTGCCGGCAGGTGTACTCTGCGTGCCTCCGCAACCAGATTGGCCGGCAATGAGTAATCCCCCGTGTTCAGGACCATCCTGAAAAGTGGAGCGTCCAAAACGGCTTCCCCAATCTGCGAACTAATGGTAAGGTAGATGGGTGGTGGAACCATTCGTACGTACGAACACCTTGCTGAGGGAGGACCCCCGAACGTGGCTAAACCAAACCTGTCTCCCGAATTGCGCCAGGCCTGCGTCAACACCATCAAAATGCTCGCCGTTGATGCGGTTGAAAAGGCCAAGTCCGGCCATCCCGGCGCCCCCATGGGCTGCGCAGACATGGCCTTCGTGCTGTGGACGCAGTTCATGCGCTTCAACCCTGACCAGCCCGAGTGGGCCGCCCGTGACCGGTTCATCCTGTCCAATGGCCATGGCTCCATGCTCCTTTACTCCCTGCTCCACCTGACCGGCTACGACCTGCCCTTGGAACAGCTCCAGCAGTTCCGCCAGTGGGGCAGCCGCACCCCGGGTCATCCTGAGTTCGGTCACACCCCCGGTGTCGAGGTTACCACCGGCCCGCTGGGCCAGGGCATCGCCCACGCTGTCGGCATGGCCGCTGCCGCCGAAATGATGTCAGCCCGTGTGGCTACGCCTGACTTCACCCCAATCGATCACTATATCTACGGCATCTGCGGCGACGGTGACCTGCAGGAAGGCGTTTCCGCCGAAGCGGCGTCGCTGGCCGGCCACTGGAAGCTCGGCCGCCTGATCTTCCTGTACGATTCCAACAAGATCTCCATTGAAGGCGACACCGACGTCTCCTTCACCGAAGACGTGGCCAAGCGGTTCGAAGCCTACGGCTGGCACATCCAGAAGATCGACGGCCACGACCACGGCCAGATCGCCGCTGCCATCACCAAGGCCCAGGCGGTCACCGATAAGCCGTCGCTCATCATTGCCCGCACTGTCATTGGCAAGGGCAGCCCCAACAAGGGTGGCAAGGAGTCCTCCCACGGCGCCCCCCTGGGCACCGAAGAAGTCCGCCTCACCAAGGAAGCCCTTGGCTGGCCGACCGAGCCTACCTTCCACGTGCCCGAGTCTGTCCGGAGCTACTTTGTCGGCCTGAAGGCTGAAAAGCAGGCGCAGCACAAGGCCTGGGAAGAGAGAATGGCCGTCTGGCGGGAAAAGAACCCCGAAAAGGCAGCCCAGTACGACGCCCACAAGCAAATGCTGGTCCCGGCCGACCTCGACGAGCAGCTCGTGCAGGCCGTGGCCTCTGCGAACAACATCGCCAGCCGCAAACTCTCCGAAATGGTCATTCAGAAGGCGGCGGCGCTGGTCCCCAACCTGGTGGGCGGGTCGGCCGACCTGTCCGAATCGAACCTGACCTACATCAAGGGCGCCAAGGATGTCGGCCCCTGCGCCAAGGTCGGCCATTACGACTGCACGTGGGAAGGCCGCAACTTCCACTTTGGTGTCCGTGAACACGCCATGGGTTCCATCGTCAACGGCATCTTCCTGTACGGCGGCTTCCGGCCCTACGGCGCCACCTTCCTGATTTTCGCAAACTACATGCTGCCGCCGCTGCGGCTCGCTGCGCTCATGGGCGTACCGTCCATCTTCGTCTTCACACACGACTCCTTCTTTGTCGGCGAAGACGGCCCGACCCATCAGCCCATCGAAACCCTCTGGCAGCTCCGCTTGATTCCGCACCTGACGCTTTTCCGCCCGGCGGATGGCCTGGAAACCGCCATGGCCTGGGCCTACGCCCTCATGCAGGCGAAGGAGCCGGTCACCTTTGCCCTCACCCGGCAGAACCTGCCGGCCCTCACCCGGCCGGAGACCTTCCAGCTGCGCGACGTCTGGAAGGGCGGCTACGTCATCGCCGACGGTGCCGACGCCACCGTGGTGGCCACCGGCTCCGAAGTCGGCCTCGCACTGGAAGCCCGCAAGCTGCTGGCAGAACAGGGCATCACCCTGCGGGTCGTCTCCATGCCCGCCGTCAACCTCTTCCTGTCGCAGCCCAAGGAGTACCAGGACCAGGTCATCGGCAGCGGCAAGGTGGTCTGCATCGAGGCCGGCGCCAAGGACGGCTGGTACCGCTTCGCCGGCCGCGACGGCCTGGTCATCGGCATGGAAGACTTCGCTGCCTCCGCTCCTGGCAACATACTGGCCGAGAAGTTTGGCTTTACCCCGGCGCAGGTGGCAGAACGCATTGCCCAGTGGCTGAAGCAGTAATTTGCCGAGCATGGGCGCGCAGTGAGCGCGCCCATGCATCTTTTTTTTGTGAGAGGTGAAGGGTTGCGCCACGGCGCAGCGTCATAAATAGGGTAGGTCTTATTTCTGAAGGAGAGCGATTGTCTATGTCGACCCCGGAGAATCCCGAACAGCAGCAGGCATACGCTAACGGTTATCACGTCGGATACCAGCACGGTCTTGATGCTGCCCGTGCCGCTGCGAATGGCGGGTCGGGCAACGGGTCCGATTACCCGATCACGGTCACGGCCCGGTACAACCCGGAGAGTTCACGCCTGCTCATGTTCTTCTGGTTCGTGCGCGGCTTCCTGCTGATTCCCCACCTGATTGTCCTGTGGTTCCTGGGCTTTGCGGCTGTCTGGGTCAGCATCTTTGCGTGGTTTGCCGTGGTCTTCACCGGCAGCTATCCCCGGGCCCTGTGGGATTACCAGGTGGGCTTCATGCGCTGGACCACCCGCATTAACGCCTACTTCCTCGGCCTGACCGACGAATATCCGCCCTTTACCCTGAACTAACAGACGATTCCAAGAGTCTAATAAGCAGACGCCGCCGATCAGCATCGGCGGCGTCATTTGCTGACTGCGGAAGCGGGTGTTACGATGAAGGACAGTGAGATCAGATCCGTTGGAGGCGGTCACGTGATCAGGCGCGTTTCTCTCTTATTGCTCACCTTCGCCCTGCTCTTGTCGGCTGTAGCATGCAGCAAACCATCGCAGCCCCAGCTCTCGTGGGATGGGCAGAATCTGGTGGGCGCCCCGTTCACAGAGCTGGAGTCACCGCATCTGACCGTTCACTTCACTGCGCCCACGACATCCGCCGGTGCCGAAGCGGTGGCCGCCGGCGCAACCAACTTCATCAAACAGCAAAAGGGCTGGGGCCGGGTGTCGGCGGCGGAGCGGGTCCACGTATGGATTCTGCCCGCAGGCTACCGCTGGCCAAAGGGGCTGGCAGCGCCGCCTCCGGGCCGCCAGGTGCGTGCGGCGGCGCCTATGACCGTGGTCGCGGGAGAGGTGGGGACCGGCCTTCCTGAGGCCATCGCCGTGGCCGTCACCCAGGGCCCCGGCAGCCCGGTCTTCGCCGTCGACTGGCTGCACGAAGGGACGGGTGCAGTCATGAGCATCGATCCGCTCCGACATCCGGGCGCCAACCTGAAGCGGGCCGGTGAGACTGCTGGCAGTGCCACGGCCATGCTCGCACAGTTGGAGGAACCCGCTCCGGAGAAGCAGGCCAAGTGGCAGGCTGCGGCCACGGCGCTCGCCACGCTGGTCATGGACCGATGGGGCGTCGCCTGGGCGAATCACTCACCCGGTGGCCCGAAGGACCTGACGCCGGGTGCGGCGCTGCTGTGGGCCACGGGCGCCCCGGACCGGGCCGCCGGCACCGGCCTGTGGCAAGAACGGCTGGACCAGGCATCCAGGCAGGTGGAGAACATTCGCCTGCAGTCGATCGCCGACATGAGCCCCGTGCGGGTGGAGCCCAAGCTCGATCGCACACCGCCCGGGCCAGGCCCCAACGACAACTACTCGCCGCATTCGTACGACATTGCGGCCCGGTACGACCCGGAGACAAACCAGGTGACGGCCGACCAGTATGTCACCTGGCAAAACGGCGAAGCGATTCCCATCGATACGCTCTACTTCAACCTGTGGCCCAACGCAGAGCAGTACACGCTGTACGGTGCGGCCATGGTAATCCACACGGTCACCGTGGACGGTGCAACCGTGCCCCATACCGCTCGCGGCCTGGACCTGACCGTCCCCCTGGGGCGGGCCGTGGCGCCCGGGCAGTCGGTTAGGGTTGGCATCAGCTTTGCCACCACGCTCCCGGGCATCATCACGCCCCGGGTCCTGGGCCAGACCGCCGAACGCTTCAACCTGACCCACTGGTTCCCCCTGCTGGCCGTGCTGGACGACCGGGGCTGGAACCTGCACGCCTTTCCGGAGTTCCCGGGCGAGCCCTACTCGGAGAACGCCAGTTTCCATGTACGCCTGGACGTGCCCGCAGGCACCGTGATGGCAGCCACCGGGCGCCCTGTGGGGCGGACTGAGCAGGCCGGCCGCTGGGTCTACGAATGGTCAGCCCCCAACGTCAAGGATTGGATTGCCTCCGGCAGTGACCGCTACATAGAGGCGGCCCGCACGGTGGGCGACGTCACCATTCGGGTTCTCGACCAGAACCGCACCGTGGCCGAAACGATTCTGTTAGAGGCAGAACGGACGCTGAAGCTCTTTGAGGCGCAGTTCGGCGCCTATCCGTACACCGATCTGGTTGTGGTGCCGTGCTGCGCCTGGGTGGAGTTTCCCGGCCTCTTTTACACCGAGGCGCCGTCGAGCCAGCGTGGGAACTGGTGGCACACCGTGCTCTACCATGAACTGGCCCACCAGTGGTTCTACGGCAGCGTGGGGAACGATCAGTACGCCGAGGCCTGGCTGGACGAGGGCTTCGCCCGCTACGGCGAGCGCTACGCCCTGAGGGAGTTCGGCTACGCCGACCAGCTTCAGGATATCCGCTCCCGCACCATTCCCGACCAGGTGCGAGTCAACAGTCCAACACTGGACTTCAACATCTACGGTGGATATACGCCGGCGGTATACGACCTGGGCGCCGTCCTGCTGGAGGACCTGGAAGAACTCCTGGGCGCCAAGGCCTTCCGCCAGTTGCTCCACCAGTACACAGAGACTTACCGCTTCAAGACCGCCACCACGGCCGATTTCATCCGCCTGGCCGAAGCGGTGGCCGGGCGAGACCTCAGCCAGTTCTTCCGGGAACATAAAGTGGCGCCGGACCTGCGGGCACCCTACCGACCGACGCTGCCCCTGGGTACGGTTCGTGCCAGGTGACAGGCCCATGCCATGCAAAAAGCGAGGCTAACTGCCTCGCTTTTGTCGTGCCCGGAAGCGGCGTACTTTGATCAGGTTGCCGCAGGTCTTATCCTCGCAGAACCGCTTCGTCCGGTTACGGGTATCGTCGTAGAAGACCCACAGGCAATCAGGATTTTCGCAGATGCGGACCCGGGCGCCCTCGCCTTCGGCCAGCGTTTGGGCCAATGATGCGGCAATCTCCGCTTCGATATGGGCCCAGGTGGCGCCCGCTGGCCGGAGTGTAAGCTGATGTTCGGCGCCGATCTGCCGGATCACCGGTCCGGCGGCCATGACGGCATTCAGGGCGGCCAGTTGATCGGAGGCGGGGGTGCCGCCCGCCGCCAGCGCCACCGCCATGCCCCGCAGCAGGGAGCGAAGCTCTTTCAGGGCGCCAAGGTCAGCCGGCCCGGCAGGGCACGGCAGACCCCAGTGGGCCAGGAAACGCTCAACCCAGCCCGGCGTCTCGAGGCGATCCTCGGTATGCCCGCCGCCCCGCCAGTCGTGCCACTCGCTATTGAGAAAGGATGTCCACAGCAGGTCCAAGCGGATACGCCTCCATTCTCTCTTGACCAGGGGGCTGTCGCGTGTTACGCTGACGACGTAACCACCGTTACTGCGAATTAGGGGTTACACAGATAAAGAGGGATCATGACGATATTGTAACCGGTAACCGCTGCAGATGCTAGTTACATATCAAGAGGGAGCGATGAGCAATGAGCCGTGTCCGTGTCGATATGTGGCAGATGGGTCACGCGTTTGCCTGGGAGAAAGAAGGCTGGTTCGCACCGCTGTCCGTCCTGCTCGAAGGGGTTGGCCCTGCTGAAGCTGCCTGGCAGCCGCCCGGTGGCGGCAACTCCATCTGGCAGACGATCAGCCACCTCAACTACTATAACGAGCGTTACTTGCAGCGGATGAAAGGCGAGGCGGTGGGACCCGCCGTCGACGGCAACGACGCCACATTCGCACCCGGCAACCCGGAGGATGCGGCCGGCTGGGCCGCCACTGTAGCGAAGACCCGGGAGGTTGCCGAAGGCTACAGCAAGCTGCTGGCCGAAATGACCGACGAGGATTTCGACAAGCCCTTTGGGAATGGGACCGTATCCGGCGTGCTGCCGGCGCTCATTACGCACATGATCTACCACACCGGGCAGATCGCACTGATTCGGAAAATGCAGCAGTCCTGGCCTGCCCGCCGGGACGGGTAATCAGCGACGGGGGCCGCAGGGGAAACAACCCCGGCGGCCCCCGTTCTCTTACGCAAGCCGCATGTGATGCAGCAACTGCCGGTACTGTTCGTAACGCTGGCGGTGGAGGCGCCCCTGCTCGACAGCTTCGCGCACGGCGCAGCCCGGCTCCTGCAGGTGCAGGCACCCCGGCCGGTTGCAGCCGCCGGTGAAGGCACCGAACTCCCGGAACCCATCTGCCAGGTCGGGCTTCCAGACGCCCAACTCCCGCAGCCCGGGCACGTCGACCAGCCAGGAATCCGCCCCCAAGGGCATCGCCTGGGGCTGCAAGAGCGACTTGAGCAGTTTCGCCGCGCCTGTCTCAGGCTGGGGTTTCTGGCCTGTCAGAGCCGCCATGAGCGTGGTCTTTCCCGCCCCCTGGGTGCCCATGAGCCCGGTGACGTGGCCGGATAGCAGCGCTTTCAGTTCCTGAACCCCCCGGTTCCGGGTAGCGCTGACCGCCACGGTTTCGTACCCGGCGCTCCGGAATGGCTTCAACCATGCTTCCGCCACCTCCGCTGGCACCAGGTCCGCTTTGGTCAGGCAGATGACCGGGGTGACGCCCTGACGCTCGGCATAGAGCAGGTGGCGGGCCAGGACCGTGCCGTGAAAGTCAGGCTGGCGGGCCGAGATGACCACCACCAGGCGGCTCAGATTAGCGGCCACGACGGTCTCGGCCATGGTATCGGCGTCGCGGCTGACCAGCACGTTCTCCCGGCGGGCCGCTTCAAGAATCCGGCCATCCTTGAGCCGCACCCGGTCGCCGGCTACCAGGCCGCCCGGGAAGAGCTTCGCAATAGCGTCCGGTACGGCCAGTTCACGTTCCTTCTCCTTTTCCCACACCCGCACCCGGCTCGCCGAGATGGCTGTCACGACCATCGTCAGGCCCTGGGCGGGGGAGGGGGAAGCGGCCCGCACGGTCGGGACCGGGCCGCAGGAGCCTGCGGGCGCCGCAGCCCGGGGCGGGTCTGTGCCGGGCGCCCCGGCCGGCAGAGCGTCGTCCCACGCAGACGCATCAGATGCACCAGCCCCCACCCAGCCCCCGCCTGCGGCAGCGTTCTCCGCACGCTCCGAACCCCCAACCGCTGCCGGCGCTCCTGTGGCATCACCGTAGACCAACGCTCTGGCCCGCCCCACGATCGCCGGGGGCAGGCCGTTTCGGGCCGCGATCTCGAGCGCATGGCTCTCGCCCAGCGTCCCGTAGATCAACCGGTAGGTCGGTCGCAGCGTCTCGCCATCGAAACCCATGCCCGCAAAGGCGCAGCCCTTCGTCCGGCGGCCAAACTCCTTGATATCCCGCAAGTGCGTCGTGATCAACACAAACGCCCCCCGTGCCAGGAACGCCTCCAGCATGGCGATCCCAAGGCCCGTGCCTTCATGCGGGTCGGTCCCCGACCCCAGTTCGTCCAGCAGCACCAGCGTATGCGCCCCTGACTGCTCGAACATGGGCGCCACGTTGGCGATATGCCCACTGAAGGTCGACAGCGACTGCTCCAGGCTCTGATGATCGCCGATGTCCGCAAAGACGGTATCGAAGTAGTATAGCGTCGAACCTTCCTCGACGGGAATATGCAGGCCGCAGCGAGCCACGATCACCAGCAACCCCAGGGTCTTAAGCAGCAAGGTCTTGCCACCCGTGTTCGGCCCGGTCACAATCAGCACCCGGGACTCGGCTGTCATGCGAATCCGGTTGCCAATCGCCTTCTTCCCCAGCAGCGGATGCCGGGCGCCCTTCAGGTCGACCAGCCCCGACTCGTTCCAGACCACCGGCGTCGCCTCCCAGGCCAGGCTGAGCCGCCCCCGGGCAAAGATGAAGTCAAGCTGCGCCACAGCCGCCAGCGTGTGCTGGAGCCCGTGCGCATGGGCTGCCACATGGCCCGACAGCATCTGGAGCACCTGCTCGATTTCAGCGGCTTCCATCGCCCGCCAAGACTCCAACTCGGCGCAAAGGTGCGCCACCGCCTCTGGCTCGACGAAGACCGTGCCCCCGCTGGCCGAAGCGCCATGCACGGCGCCCGGCACGTGCGCCTTGGCGCTCGCCTTCACGGGAATCACGTACCGGCCATTCCGGGTGGTGACCAGCGCGTCCTGCAGATGCTGCCGGTACTGGCGCAGCAGTCCATTCAGCCGGTCCTGAATCCGGCCTTCCAACGATGAGATCTCGTTACGCACCTGCTTGAGCGCCGACGATGCCCGGCTGGAGACCCTCCCGTGCTCGATGCAGCGGCGGATCTCATCTTCCACGGCGTCAAACTTGCCAAAGGCCTCAGCATGGCGGCAAATCAACGGGGCGGTGGCCCGGTGCTCGGCCAGGAACCGGTGGAGCTGCCGGCAACCGTAAATTGTGTCAGCCACGGCCATCAGGTGCTCAGGCCGCAGGGCGGCGCCGTTCTCGGCCCGCTCAACGTGCGCCCGCACATCCTGAATCCCGCCGAAGGGGATCGACCGGCCGGCCGCGAGGATGGCCCGGGCCTCGGTCGTCTCCTGCTGGACCTGGCGGGTCAGGGTGAGGGAGGGCAGGGGCTGCATGGCCAGGGCCAGCTCCTTGCCAAGTTGACATGCGCTGTGGGTGGACAGTTCCTGCTGAATCAAGTCAAACTGCAAAGCGTTCATCGTGGGAACGTGCAACGCGGATCACTCCTGTGTAAGTATCTCAAAACCAAAAAAGGGCCGCAGGCGTATGGCAACGCCCGCGGCCCGATGATTCGCCAAGTACGCCCAAATACCGTCCTCACCTGTCCGGACAGGCAGCACGGAAAATGGACATAGAAAAGCCGTGAGACAGTATCTCACGGCTCTGCTTGACAACCCATGGGAAAGCAGAGGGGCATGATACGCCGATCAAAATCAAAGCTATGCGGTTGTAACCTCGCAAGCAATGATGACCGACATCAATACAACCCCTTCACGAAAATCAATCTGAATTTCACTATAGTCAACCTGGGCCTGCCCGTCAAGGGGGAGAGGAACAGTTTTTTACCACAGAGTACACAGAGGACACTGAAACTAGGAATGTCGTCCCAGGTCATCATTTATGTGATTTGACCTGGAATAGCTTACCTGGCCTCTGTGATCTCTGTGTCTTCTGTGGTCATAAAACTGTCTCCAAAAAGCCCTGCACCACCCACAAAGGTGATGCAGGGCCGCTTGACACCTACCCCTGATGCACCGGCTTCACCGCTGGCCCCTCTTCCCGGGCCGCCCAGCGGAAGAAGATGATCGCCCAGGCGATAATGAAGATCGACATACCGCCAACCTTCATGATAATTCCCGCCAGCTGCTGGTCGATCAGCGGCGTAATCACCGGCCAGATGCGCGGCGCACGGGCGTAAAACTCGTACATCACGCTATCTGCAAAGGTAATCACCGCGAAGACCGCAATCTGCGCGACGCCCGACACGAAGATGTAGAACATCTTCACGCCTTCGTTCAATCGGGGCCACTCAGGCAGCGGATCGCAAATCGGCCACCACGTCAGGAAGGCCGCGAAGACCAGAATCGCATGCTGCACCATATGGAACCAGTGAAACCAGAGCGTCGCCTGATACGCACCCGGCAGATGCCAGATCGAGTAGATCAGGTTGAAGAGCAGCAGCGCCGGTGCCGGCCGGGTAATCAGCCGGAAAACCCAGGCCACGGGCCGGGGCCGCATCACCGCCCGAATCATCCAGACCGGGGTGCCCAGCAGCATCAGCGGCGGCAGAATCATCGTCAAGGCGATGTGCTGGATCATGTGCGCACTGAACAGATACTGCTCAGCCAGCACATGCATCGGGGTACCTTCCGAAATGTAGACCGTCCAGAGGCCGAGGGAGAAGAGGACCTGGTTAGCGACAGGCACTTTCGGCCCCCACTTGAACCCCCGGCGGAGCGGCCCCACAGCCAGCAAATAGGCCACCTGCAGCAGCATGATCCAGGCCAGCACCCAGGGGTGCCACAGGTCGGCAAACGCATGGACCCTCAGTTGTGCGGGCATCTAGCATACACCTGCCTTATGCAAGGTTGACATACCGCTGGGCGATCGCGATGGCCACCGCCAGCACCATGCCCACGGCGAAGACCCAGGTCAGCAGCTTGGAATCCCAGCGCAGGTGCATGAAGTACCCGACGACCAGGATGAACTTGAGCACCGAGAAGATAGCAAGGCCGGCCAGCACCAGCGGCTGCATCCCCTCCAGGTAAACGATGCCGAACTCGGCGGCGGTCAGAGCGAAGAGCACGAGCCCGACGCCCACGAAGGTCTTGGCGGTCGGATGGCTCCGCTCCACGACCTTGGCCTGTGTTGCGGTCCGATCCTGAATCTTGGCCACGTCGCTGTTCCTCCTTTACATCGCCGCTTCGAGCAGATAGACCACGGTAAAGAGCACAATCCAGACGATGTCAACGAAGTGCCAGTAGAGGCCGGCAATCTCCACATCGCCCGCCTTATCCTGGCCAAGGCCACCTTTGCGGCCGTGGAAGAGAAGGCTGAGCAGCCAGATCACACCCACCGCCACGTGGGCGCCGTGGAAGCCCGTCAGTACGTAGAAGGTGGTGCCAAACAGGCTGGAGCTGAGCGTCAGCCCCTCGTGGTAGAAGTGGGTGAACTCGTAGGCCTGGAAGCCCAGGAAGACCAAGCCCATCAGCGCCGTGGCCGCCACCCAGCCCCGGGCTGCTTTCGCATGCCCTTGCTGCGCCGAGAAGACACCCAGCACAACAGAGAGGGAAGACATCAGCAGCACGAAGGTGGAGATGGAGGTCAGGGGAATCTCAAAAAGCTCGGCAGGCGTCGGACCGCTGCCGTTCTGCCCATGGTAGACCAGGTAGCCCACCAGCAGGCAGGCAAAGAAGATCGTTTCAGACGAAAGGAAGAGCCAGAAGCCCAGCTTGCGGTTATCAATGCCGGTGTTTGTCACTTCCGCATGTTCGTGACCGTGTGCGGTCTCGAGGCTCATCAGTCGTCACCTCCCGCGACTTCAATGACGGTGCCGCCGTCGCCCTCAAAGGCCCAGCCGAACATGCCGGCGAAAATGCCGGTCACCCCGATGATGGTCGTGATCATGTTGCTGAAGAGCAGGCCGTAGCCCAGCAGCGTAATGCCCAGGGCGAGCAGCGCCGGCATGTAAGACTGGCCGGGCATGTGAATGCCGTGTCCGCCGCCATGCACCGCACCGGCCGCGTGGGGCTGGTCCTGCTTCTTGGCGGCCTTGCCGCCGTGCCCGGCGTCGGGGTACTTCTTGTACCAGAAGTCGTCCCGGGCGGCGATCACAGGCACTTCCTTGAAGTTGTAGGGCAGGGGCGGCGAGGCGGTGGTCCATTCAATGGTCCGGGCATCCCACGGGTCAGACAGGGTGCCGGCCGGCTTGCGCATGGCCTGCACGAAGTTCCAAATGAAGAGCAGGATGCCGGCGGTCAGCACCCAGACGCCGATGGTGGAGAACATGTTCCAGAAGTCCCACCCAAAGCCGGTGTCGTAAGTGTAGATACGGCGGGGCATTCCCATCAGGCCGAGGAAGTGGAAGGGGAACGCAAACATGTTGAAGCCGGCGAACATCAGCCAGAAGTTCCACTTGCCCAGCTTCTCATCCAGCATCCGCCCGAAGAACTTCGGGAACCAGTGGTAGATGCCGCCGAAAATGGCGAAAATGGAGCCGCCGATCAGCACGTAGTGGATATGGGCAACGATGAAGTAGGTGTCTGTCTGCTGGGTGTTGGCAGGCGGCAGGGCGTGCATGAAGCCCGACAGACCGCCGATGGTGAAGCACATGATGAAGCCCAGGGCAAAGAGCATGGCGGAGGTGAACTTCACCCGCCCGCCCCACATGGTACTCAGCCAGTTAAAGATCTTGACACCCGTGGGAATGGCGATGGCCATGGTGGTCAGACCGAAAATGGTGTTGACGACCGGCCCCATGCCGACGGCGAACATGTGGTGGCTCCAAACGGTGAAGCCCATGAAGCCGATGAGCGCCGTGGAGAAGACCATGACCGAGTAGCCGAAGAGCGGCTTGCGGGAGTAGGTGGGCAGAATTTCCGAGACGATGCCCATGGCGGGCAGAATCAGAATGTAAACCTCAGGGTGGCCGAACGTCCAGAAGAGGTGTTGCCAGAAGACGACGTTGCCGCCGGCCGCCACGTTGAAGAAGTTGGCCTCAAACTGGCGGTCGAACAACAGCATGAGGAGCGCCACGGTGATGGCGGGGAAGGAGAAGATGACCAGCACCGAGGTGACCATGGTGGTCCAGGAGAAGATGGGCATGCGCATCAGCGACATGCCCGGGGCCCGCATGTTCAGGATGGTGGTGATGAAGTTAAAGCCCGAAACCAGCGTGCCAATGCCCAGCAGCAGCAGGCCGATGGTCCAGAAGTCGGGGCCCATGCCGCCGGAGAAGTTGACCGTAGTCAGGTTGGCGTAGCCGAACCAGCCGGAGTCAGGCACTGCACGGCCGGCCGGATTAAGCACCTGCAGGACCCAGCTGGTGTTGATGAAGATGCCGCCGCCCAGGTAGCTCCAGTAGCTGAAGGCGTTCAGCCGGGGGAAGGCCACGTCGCGGGCGCCAATCTGAAGGGGCAGCAGGAAGTTCATGAAGGCCGCCAGCATGGGCATGATCGCCAGGAAGATCATGGTGGTGGCGTGCATGGTGAAGAGGGCGTTGAACGTATCCGCCGTCACCACGTCGAGGTTGGGCTTCATGAGCTGCAGGCGGATCACAAACGCTTCGAGACCGCCAAACAGGAAGAAGAGGAACGCGGTCACACCGTACATGAGGCCAATCCGCTTATGGTCCACGGTGGTGAGCCAGGAGACGAAGCCTGTCTCCGCCGTGGGCCGCGGGATAAAGCCAAGGGTCTTGGCTGCCGTCGCCATCGCTTACATTACCTCCGAGTCGAGATTCGTGGGTGTACGTGTCGCAGTTACTTCAGGCCCTGCAGATACTTGACGATCTGCTCCAGCTCCTGTTCGGTCAGGTTGGGGTGGGCGGCCATTTTGTTGCCGGGCTTGAGCGACTGCGGATTGCGAATCCACTGCATGAGGTGCTCTTTGGTGTTCTCGACCAGACCGGCGCCAATGGTGGAGCGGGCACCGACGTTGGTCAGGTTGGGACCGACCTTGGCCTTTGCATTGGTGCCGTCGATGGTGTGGCAGACGATGCAGTTTGCCTTGGACTTGTTGGCGCCCATGAAGAGGTTCATGCCGGCGAGGGCATCGGGATCGGTGGGGGTGGCTGCCCCGGCCTGGCGGGCCTTGACCCAGGCGTCGAACTTATCCTGGGTGAGCGACTGCACCCGGAACTTCATGTTGGCGTGGCTGGTGCCGCAGAACTCAGCGCACTGGCCGAAGAACTCTTCTTCGCGCTCGGCGTTGAAGAACATGTGGTTCTCGCGGCCGGGAATCACGTCCATCTTGCCGGCAAGTTTCGGCACCCAGAAGGAGTGGATGACGTCGGCGGACTTGAGGGTGATCTGGACATCCTTGTCTGTAGGTATGTAAAGTTCGTTGGCTGTAACAATACCGAGCTGCGGATACTCGAACTCCCACCACCACTGGTGACCGGTGACGATGACGTGCAGGTCGTTCGGGTCCTGCGTGGCCCGGGTCGCGAAGGCGGTCTGGACCGTAGGCACGCCGACGATACCGAGGATGATAATGGGGATCAGGGTCCAGGCGATTTCCAGCTTGTGATTGCCCTGAATCTGCTTGGGAACCGACTTGTCGTTGCCTTTTTTGTCCCGGTAGCGAAACACGACGAACAGGAGCGCCACGGTAACAAAGAGACCGATACCACCTGCAAACCAGAGGCTGAGCGTCATCAGGTCCGTCTGCGCACGGGCCACGGGGCCCGCCGTGTCAAACGGCGACTGGGGCAGCTCACTGGCCTTGGCACAGCCCGTGAGCACGGTTCCGACCAGCGCGAGCAGGCCGAGTCCGAGCGAACGGTTGGGACCTTGTGTCAAACGTCGAATCAAACGCACACGCAACCGCCCCCTGAATGTTGTGGCAGATCGTCTGCGATCTAAACAGTACGACCTGCGAAGGTAAACTAGACCTAGCGTAGTACAAACTAGCTATGCTGGCAACTCTATTTCGACTTATATGTCTAAAAACCTTCTTTATTCTAGGATATGCTCCTGGGCCTTGTGGTTCTAATGGTGGCGGGCTGTTTGCCGGGTATATCCCTGCAAGTTTTAATATTTCGCCACCGATTTCACGGATTTCACGGATTGGGTCAATATCTTAAATAATGACCTGGAACGATTTACTTGGTATCAGTGTCCTCTGTGTCATCAGTGGCCAGAGTGAAAGGACCCGCAGGGTATCCGCCTGGCAATTCGTGAACTCCGTGGCAGAAAAATGGTTATCGGGTCAGTCCCATCATCACATGGAGAATGCCGAGCCAGATCCCCTTCATGTTCCGGTAGGTCAGGAGAATGAAGGCGGTGGCGACCAGGCTCCAGAGCAGTACGTGCAGCATGGGGGCGAGGTCGGTCAGCACTTCCACCACGTAGATGCCCACACCCAGGAGCACGGCCGTGACGCTGTACGCCACCACCATGGCGCCCAGGAAGTCGCCTTCCTCGCGCTCAAAGACCACACCGCAGTTGGGGCAGGCGTGGTTCATCTCGGTTAGGCTCCGGTAAACTCGCCCGGTCTTGCAGGCCGGGCATTTGAGCGTCATGCCGACCCAAGCGCAGCGAAGCATTTCCCACATGAGCGATCGCGCCCCCTTACCGCAGTTTCTTGATATCGGCCAGAACAGCGGCGGCGTCCAGCGCTTCGCCGTCATAGTAAGCGCGCACTTCGCCCTGAGGATCGACCAGAATCACCTTGCCGCTGTGGCTGACCTCGTAAGACTGAGGCGCTCCGTGGCCGGCGTGGGCGGATGCCACCTTGTCAAAGGGGACCTTAAATCCGCCCGTGACGGTTCCCTGGATCTGCTCCAGTGTGCCGGTCAGGAAGGACCAACCGCCAAGGTCGGCGCCCCGGTCGGTTGCGTACTGGCGCAGCACCTCGGGCGTATCCACCTCCGGATCGACGGAGATGGAGAGGAGGGTCACCTCGGCCGAGAGGCCAGCCTTGCGCAGTTCGCCCTGGAGGTGAACCATGTTGGTCGTCAGCATGGGGCAGATATCCGGGCAGCTGGTGTAAATAAACCCCACGGCAGTGACCTTTCCCTTCAGGACGGCGCTGCTGAATGGCTGGCCGTTCTGATCGGTGAGCTGAAACTGCGGCATGTGACCGTAGGACGGCAGCGACTGTGAACGGGCAGCGCCCGTCCAAATCAGTCCGGCGCCTGCCAGCACCACAACCAGGAGCGATGCGAACAGCGAGACCAGCAGCCACCGGGGCGGGGTGCCCGTACGCACCAAGCGAATAACCTCCCTCACATGGATACCGTTGCCAGCGGAATTGGGTATGGCTTCCTCCAATCTCCATACACTAGCAGATGATCGAGCGATTTGCAAACAAACGCGATGAACAAGTTGAAAAATATTACCGGTCCCTATTATACAACATGTTTGATTAGTAATAGCGTATTGTGTTATTCTGAGCAGGGAAAAGTGACATTTTAGTCGAATTTGGAGCAGGCATATCCGTCATTCGGCCAGGTATTCAGAAATGGCTGGTTTTTATATGGGGGAGGCAGTTCGTACTGATGGTAAAACAGGCCTTTAAGAGCAGCGTATTGACAGCTGCGGGGGCAACGTATCTGCTGGTTCTGCTGAGCGGGGTGGTGCGCGGGGGCGCATTTGCCAGTTCGCAGCTGGCGCTCGATGGGTTCCTGGGCGCCGGGGTCTTGCTGATGATTTCAGCGATCAGCGCCTTGCGGTCCGGGGGGATGGCCCTTTGGAAGCGCCGGCCGGCGTGGCTGGCTGGCCTGGTGGCACTTCCGGTGCTCGGCGTGCTGGCCTTGGCCATTCCGTGGCTTCCGGCCGGCTGGGTGGCCCTGCATCCTGAGGTAGTCGCCGCCTTTGTGGCCACGTGGCTGGCCGTCTCCAGCCAGGTGGCAGGGGAGGACAGCTACCACTCCCGCCAGGGCTTCTTCCGCTCCCAGTGGCAGATTCCGCTCTACGCAGCGCTGGCCACGTACGGGGTCGTCCTCTTCGGCGGATACCTCAAGAGCGCCGGGGCCGCAGCGGTCTGCGCGGGCTGGCCGCTCTGCGAAGGGCCGCTCACCGAGCCTCTGGTCCTCATCAACCTGATCCATCGGCTGTCGGTGCTCCTGGCTGGCGGCCTGCTCATTTACACGATGGCTTACATATGGCGGCGCCACCAGCACCGGCCGGCTCTGCTGGTCCTGACTGGTATTGCCGTGGTCCTCTTTACGGTGGAAGTGGCCCTGGGCGCCGAGGCGGCCCGGGGCGGCCTGGGCGACTACGGCACCCTGGCGCAACTGGTCACCTCCATCGCGCTGATCGGCACACTGGTCTCCATCGCGGCAGTAGGGTATTACGTGCCCTCCATGCCCGTTTTTGCCGGTGGTTCGGCGGCGGCCTCGGCAGGGCTTCCGCTGAGCGGCCAGCGCTCCTTCCGGGAAACGGCAAAGATCTACCTCTCCCTGACCAAGCCGCGCATCCTCTACCTGCTGCTGATTACCGGGTACGCCGCCATGTGGGTGGCGGAGGGCGGATTCCCCGACCTGGGCCTGACGGCCGTCACCCTGCTTGGTCTCGGCATGTCCTGCGGGGCGGCCAATGCCATCAATATGTGGTGGGACCGTGACATCGACCAGGTGATGCACCGTACCCAGAAACGCCCCCTGCCCGCAGGCGAGCTGACCCCTGGCCAGGTGCTGGCTTTCGCCATCATGACCGGGGCGCTCTCCTTTGTCCTGCTGGCCTTTGCGGTCAACCTGCTCACCGCCCTGCTCTCGCTGGCCGGGCTGCTCTTCTACGTCTGTATCTACACCATGTGGCTGAAGCGGACCTCGACCCAGAACATCGTCATCGGTGGTGCGGCGGGCGCCGTGCCGCCCCTGGTGGGCTGGGCAGCTGTCACCGGCGACCTCAGTTGGGCGGCCGTGGTCATGTTCATGGTCGTATTTATGTGGACGCCGCCCCATTTCTGGGCGTTGGCGCTGTTCCGCAACGACGACTACCGGCGGGCCAAGGTGCCCATGCTCCCTGTGGTCAAGGGTGAAATGCACACCAAGTGGCAGATTCTGCTCTACAGCATCGGCATGATTCCCACGACCATGGCGCTCTACTGGACCGGCGTGGTGGGTAAGTGGTATCTGTGGGGCACCACCCTCCTGGGCGTTACCATGGTGGTCTGTGCAGTGGTGCTGCTGCGGGAGCGTCTGCCCGCGAAGAAGTGGGCCGTCCGGACGTTTGCCTGGTCGATCTTCTGGCTGGGGCTCGTCTTTGCCGCCATGATGATCGACGTGCGGGCGTAGGGAGGGACGTTTATTTGGAGCAGATTCTCTCGGTCATGCCGGCGATCAACGCCGTGCTCATCTCCACCAGCGGTCTTTTCATCATCGGCGGTGTGGTGGCGATCAAGCGGGGGCAGCGGGAGCGGCATCAAAAAGCGATGCTGATCGCGACCAGCCTGGCCACGCTCTTCTTCATTTTGTATGTCACCCGGCTGGCACTGGGCGGCATGACGCCCTTTCAGGGTCCGCCGGCGGTAAAGATGATCTATCTTTTCATTCTCGCGTCGCACGTGCTGCTGGCGACGGTGCAGGCGCCCATGACGCTCGTCACGCTGTGGCGGGCCATGCGGGGCAACTGGTCCGATCATCGGCGGATCGCCCGCTTCACCTACCCGATCTGGATCTATGTCTCATTTACCGGGGTGTTGGTATTCGGCCTGCTCCACTATCGGTACGCATGAGAGACGCATGAGGGGGGTCTGATTCTAGTGAAGCGGTCCGTGTTGGTTGGCGCCGGGATCGGTCTGGCTCTGGCGATGCCCCTGTTCGAGGTTTGCTTGCTGGTGATCCTCGCGATCGACGGTGAAGTGTTCGACGCAGCCTATACCATCAAGTACTTTACGAACTCAGCCAACGTATTTGGACTGCTGGCGGTGCTCCACCTCTTCCTCGGCCTGATCGGGGGGTTGCTGGGTGCGCTGGTCTATCAGGCCCGGAACCGGAAGCGCCTGCGTTTGGTCCGTGGTGGAGGAAGGTAAAATACAGCGAGGGGGCGGCCGCAGTGGTCGCCCCCTCGTCTTCATTCGGATGGGCAGTCTGTGCAGATGCAGAGTCCGGTGGCGGGATCGAATAGATGCCACTGCCGTGTCAGAGACAGGTCGGGGTCAAGCGCAATGGTGGCGCACATGATACAGAGCGCGGGTTCGCTGGCGGTCGCGGGGCTACGGACTGGCCAGGCGTGACGGCGCAGGGGGATGACCAGGTCGTCCTTGGGTTCGAGGCGGACCAGGCCCAGGCGGGCGGCGCCCTGCCAGAACGCCTGCATGTTGGCGAGTTCGCATTCAACGCTGTACCCGCGGGTGTAGCGCCGATTGCGCAGCCAGCCCACAGCAGCCTCGAGGGTGAAGCTGACGCCGGCCCGGTGGACGAAGCCGACCAGCCTGGCCTGCCATTCGAGGGGCTGTACCGTGTAGCGGTCCGGGTAGGGGATGGGCAGGGGGCTGTTGTTAAGCAGGGCCAGTCCTTCCCCTCGCAGGACGGACATCAGTACGCCGTAGCGGCGCTGGGCCTCTGCTGCTTCCTCGGCCGCGTGGCGCTCGGCGCCTGCCCTGGCCTGTTCCCTGCGCCTGGCCTCTGCCAGCGCCGCCCGCTGCCGCAGCCAGAGGCGGTCGACGGGGTGGGCAGCGGGGAACTCGGCTTGGGCCACGCGCTGGCCACGCAGGCGCTGCCGGTAATGCTTGAGCACAGCGATATCGTCATCGATGAAGAAGCCGTGCCGCCGGGAGTACCGCAGGCGGCTGGCCCCGTCGAGGGGCAACTTGATGAGCGTGCCGTGCCAACGGGTCTGGTCGGGGTCGGGCAGCATGCCCCGCAGGATGGCGAGGGTGCCGGCCTGACGGTAGGTTCGCCCGGGGAGGTAGAAGAGGAGGGACTGCGGCTGGTCGGCAACGGCTCGCAGGTTGTAGAAGGCGTGTCGTGCTGCATGAGCGCTGTCCACCCGGAGCGGCAGCGCTGCCTGGAGATGGTCGGCGTTCAGGCCGCCGCCGATATGGATGACGCCGGCCGGCCCGCGGACGGCCGCTGGCACCCGGCGCCCCACGAAGATGCGCTGAATCGGCAGGGGCGAGGCGGCCTCCTTTTCGGCATATGCCTTCAGGTCGGGCGGCTGGGAGATGACGTCGAGCACAAAGGCCGTGGCGTCGGGCAGGCGGATGGTCATGTCGGATGTGCGACCGGCGAGGTACTGGCCGCAATCAACCGTGGTTCCGGCCGGCAGGGCTTGGCGCAGGCCGACGACCAGCTGATGGCGGAGCCAGGCGCTGCTTTTGCCGGCCTTGCGTGCCTCGTCGTGTTCAAGCCGGACGAGGCAGCCGTCAGTGTCGCGGTAATGCTTGAAGTGCGGGGTGGGCACGCCTTCGCAGACGAAGACCAGGCGCTGGCCGCAATCGGGGCAGCGGAGGCGGTCCTGCTGGCTGGCCGTGCGCAAGGTAATAATGTTCTGCCACCAGTGCTCTGTGGCGGGGTAGACCTCCTGCTGCCCTTCCGGGCTGAGCAGGATGGCGGTGGGGATGGCCGGACCGAAGAGCGCCATGACGGGGAACCTCCGTGCGGATAATGGAGATAAGGTTGGCGATCGGTTAGCGGTTCTCCTTTCGGCCCTGGCCGCCGGGCATACGCCTCGGCGGACTTCGATGGTCCGCCGAGGCGCCCCGGTAAAACCCGGGTGGTGGCACTGCGTCAGGCGGGCTGGGTCTGGTCAGGGGTTGAGGAGCATTTGGGGCGTTAGTTCAAGATTTCTTGCGGCAGCAAGAATCACACCGCTGTATCAGCCGCCCCGCCGCGACGACGCCCCTGGCCAGGCCCGGCCCGCCGCCGAGAAGGCGGCACCCGACAACAGGCCAATCCAAGTTGGAATTGGATCTTGAAATGGATGGGTCCATCGCGCAAACTTAGGACTCGATGGATGCCCTTAGCAATTCGGGAGGATGACAAAGATGCGTATTCGGAAGTGGATGACCGGACTGCTGGTGGCAGCGACCCTGACCGCTGGCTGCGGCGGCGCCCCGCAGGGCGACAAGGCCCCCGCGGCGCCCAAGGAAGAGGAGAAGCGGCTTACCTTCTACACCTCGTTCGGTGCTGACCTTCACAACCCCATTGCCCAGGCCTTCGAAAAGGAGACCGGCATCAAGGTGGACGTGGTTACGGCGGGCACGGGTGAGATGCTGAACCGCATCAAGGCCGAGGCGGCAGCCCCCCAGGGCGATGTGATGCTGGGCGGTGGCGCCGAGTCTTACGAGGCCTACCGCGATTATTTCGAAGCCTATAAGGTGAAGGATGATGCTGCGGTTCCCGCAGCCATGAAGGCCCCGGATAACCTCTGGTATGGCTACAACGCCCTGCCCATGGTGATCGCGTACAATAAGAACCTGGTGCCGGCGGCCGAGGCGCCCAAGGGCTGGAAGGACCTGACGGACCCCAAGTGGAAGGGCAAGATCGCCATGGCGGATGCCAACAAGAGTGGCACCTCCTTCGTGCAGGTCGTGACCATGCTGACCCTCTTTGGCAAGGAGCCCGGCGGCCAGGGCTGGCGGACGGTTGAGGGCGTTGTGAAGAACAGCAAGGTGCTTGGCTCCTCCAGCCTGCCGCCCAAGGGCGTCAACGATGGCGAGTACCACCTGGCTCTGACGATTGAAAGCTCGGTGCTCAAGTATGCCACTGCCGGCGGCCCCATCGCGATGATCTACCCCGCCGAAGGCACGGCGACCATTCCGGACTCGGCATCGGTGATCAAGGGCGCACAGCACCCGCAGAACGCCCGGAAGTTCATGGACTTCCTCTTTAGCAAGACCGGCCAGGAACTGGCCGCCAAGCTCGGCCTTCGCCCCACCCGGAGCGACGTGGCCCCGCCCCAGGGCCTGCAGCCCCTGGATCAAATCAAGCTGGTGACCCTGGATATGCCCTGGGTTGCCACCAAGCGGAGCGAGATTCTGAGCCAGTGGCAGGACGTGATGACCAAGTAAGGGAGAGACGCCGCCTTGCAGACGGTACGGATCAAGGATGTTGCCAAGCGATTTGACCAGGTCCTGGCCGTGGCGGGCGTCTCCCTGGAACTG
>JARBUG010000066.1 GCA_029239785.1 Symbiobacteriaceae bacterium
TACGGCCGTCGCACCAGAGCTGTGGTGATCACCGATTCCGATCACGTGATCCTCTCCGCCGTCCAGCCCGAAACGGTGGCGCACCGGCTGACCTCCAAGGAGGCTGCCGTTACCAACGAAGAAGAGGACGAATAAGAGTCATGCCGCCAAAAGTCAAAGGCCTGTTGATTGTCGTAACCGGGCCCTCTGCCGTGGGGAAGGGCACCATTTGCGACGCCCTCCGCCAGGAGGCGCCCGACGTCAAATGGTCCGTCTCCTGCACCACCCGCTCGGCCCGTCCCGGCGAGGTCCACGGCCGGGAGTATTTCTTCATCTCCCACGAGGAGTTCCAGCGGCGCATTGGGGCCGGCGAACTTCTGGAGTGGGCGCAGGTCTATCAGAATTTCTACGGCACGCCCCGTCAGTATGTAGATGAAATGATCGACGCCGGCTACAACATGATCCTCGATATTGACATGCAGGGCGCCCGGCGTGTGCGCGAAATGTATCCCGGGTCTGTCTTTGTATTTGTGATTCCGCCTTCTATGGAGGCGCTGCGCCAGCGTATTGTGGGACGGGGCACCGAAACAGATGAAGCCGTCCAGATCCGGCTCCAGCAGGCGCCGAAGTGGATCGAAGAAGGGCTCCAGTACGACTATGTTATCATCAACGACGATCTGTCGTCCGCCGTCCGCCATCTGCGCTCGATCATTCAGGCAGAAAAGAGCCGGACCACCCGGCAGGGCGGGGCGCTGATCCGTCAGCTCCTGGAGAAAGGAGAGTTGGATTCACATGATTAGACCTTCGCTCGACCAGCTCAGTGAAAAGGTTGATTCCAAGTACACGCTGGTCATTCTGGGCGCCCGCCGTGGGCGCGACATCCAGGCCGGCAAGCCGAAGATGGTCGATTCCCGTTCCAATAAGCCCGTCACCATCGCTCTTGAAGAGCTGGTTGCCGGCAAGATCTTCTTCGAGCGTGCCAAGCAGACCACGGGCTACGGCCGGGACTACTAAGGTTATACTGCTGCCCTAGGTGGGGCGCCCGGAGCCCGGGCGCCCCTTTTGACTTGCCCCTGCGGGTCTTTTGTTTTTAGCCGCAGATGACGCAGATATCGCAGATAACCAGGGATGTCATTCTGGGTCATATAAATAAATGAGTACCCAGGAACGCTTTACCGAGTCATCTGCGTAATCTGCGTCATCTGCGGCAGAAAAAATGTATCCCTCTTAAAAGGGAGGCACATACGCATATGGAACGCTCGCTGCAAGGGAAGACCGTCCTGCTAGGCGTCAGCGGCGGCATCGCAGCCTACAAGGCGGTGGAGATCACCTCCCGGCTGGTCAAGCTGGGCGCCGAGGTCCACGTCCTCATGACGCCCGCGGCCACCAAGCTGGTCGCCCCGCTTACTTTCCAGGCCATCTGCCACACCCCGGTCATGGTCGACGTGATGCGGGAGCAGACCGGCGGCGTCGACCACGTCCACCTGGCCCACAAGGCTGACCTATATGTCATCGCACCGGCCACGGCCAACACCATCGCCAACCTCGCGGGCGGACATGCCGCCGACTGGCTCGGCATCTGCGGGCTGGCCGTCACCTGCCCGGTGCTGCTCTGCCCGGCCATGGAAGCCAACATGTACGCGGCGCCCATCACGCAACGCAACCTGCAGACGCTAAAAAACCAGGGTTGGACCATCATGGAGCCGGGCGAAGGCCGCTTCGCCTCCGGCCTCATGGGCAAGGGCCGCCTGCCCGAGCCCGCCGACATCGTCGAAGCGGGGCTCCTGCTTCTCGGCCGCGCCGAAAGGCAGGACCTGACAAACAAAAAAGTCCTCGTCACCGCCGGCACCACCCGCGAAGCGCTCGACCCCGTCCGCTTCATCGGCAACCGCTCCACGGGCAAAATGGGCTTCGCCATCGCCGCCGCAGCGGCTGCTCGTGGCGCCGACGTGACCCTGGTCACCGGCCCATCCACCCTGCCCGATCCCGCCGGGGTGAAGGTCATCAAGATCGAATCCGCCCTGGAGATGCTCGCCGCATGCCAGGAAGCCTTCCCCGGCGCCGACATCACCATCGCTGCCGCCGCTCCTGCCGACTACCGCCCCCTTGAGTACCACGACCAGAAAATCAAAAAGGCCGGCGACGAGATGACCATCCAGCTCGTCAAAAACCCCGACATCATCGCCGAACTCGGCACCCACAAGGCCCCCGGCCAAATCACCGTCGCCTTCGCCGCCGAAACGGAACGCGTCATCGAACACGCCCGTGAAAAGCTGATCAAAAAGAAAGCCGATTTCGTCGTCGCCAACGACGTAACCGCCGCCGGCGCTGGTTTCGGCGTCGATACCAACAAAGTCAGCTTCATCACGCCAGGCAGCGTGGACGAGCTGCCGCTGATGACCAAGCAGGAGGTCGCCGACCGGATTCTCGACAAGGCGGTGCTGCTCCTTGGAGAACGCTAGCTCACACCTTGCCCAGGTTGCCGTCGATGTGACGGCGGAGACCACCGACCGGCTCTACACCTACGCCGTTCCGCCCAACCTGAAGGACCGGCTGACGCCCGGGCAGTGGGTCAAAGTCCGCTTCGGCCCCCGGGCCCTGGTGGGGCTCTACGTGGGCCCCGCCGAAGCCGCGCCCGAAGGCGTCAACATCAAGCCCATCGAAGGGCTGCTGGCCGATATTCCGCCCATTCCGCCGCAGCTAATCGCCCTGGCCCGCTGGACGGCCGACCGCTGCCTCGCCACCTTCGCCTCGGCGCTGCGCCTGCTGCTGCCCGCCGAAGCCCGGCGCCAGGCGGCGATGCAGCCCTGCCGTCCCTCACCGAGCACCTCGGTGAGACGATTCGCGGCGCGATCAAGGTGGCCGTGGAAAAAGGCTGGATCGAGGCCGGCGAGTCGCTCAAGCGCCGCGATCCCTTTGGCGGCGAACAGGTGGCCGCCAAGGCGCCGCCCACGCTCACCCCCGAGCAGGCCGAGGCGCTCAAAGCGATCGAACAGGAACTGCTGGCGCCGCCCACTTTCCGCCAGCCTGTCCTGATCCACGGTGTCACCGGCTCCGGCAAAACCGAACTCTACCTGCGGGCCATCGCCGCCGTGCGGCAGCAGGGGAAGCAGGCGATCTGCCTGGTGCCCGAAATCGCCCTCACCCCGCAGATGATCGGCCGCTTCCGCGCCCGCTTCGGCGCCGCGGTCGCCGTGCTGCACAGCGCACTTTCGGCCGGCGAGAAGTTTGATGAGTGGCAGCGCATCCGCCGCGGCGACGTCTCCATCGTCGTGGGCGCCCGCAGCGCGATCTTTGCTCCCTTCGAAAACGTTGGCCTTATCATCATTGATGAGGAACATGAGCATACCTACAAACAGGAGAGTCCGGCGCCCTGCTACCACGCCCGCGACGTAGCCGAAGAGCGGGCCCGGCTGGAAGGCGGCCTGCTGGTTCTCGGCAGCGCCACGCCGGCCCTGGAATCCTTCCACAAGGCCAACACCGGCGTCTACCGGCTGATCTCCATGCCCCACCGGGTCGACGACATCCCCATGCCGCCCGTCACCCTGGTCGACATGCGAAGCGAGTTGCAGACGGGCAACCGCTCCATCTTCAGCCGGGCGCTCCAGGAAGCGCTGGACCAGACCATCGCCGCAGGCAACCAGGCGATTCTCTTTCTGAACCGGCGGGGCTACAACACCTTCATCATGTGCCGGAACTGCGGCGAGTCGATCACCTGCCCCAACTGCGCCGTCGCCATGACCTATCACCTCGGCGACAACCACCTGAACTGTCATTATTGCGACCACCAGGAGCAGGTGCCTGTCATCTGCCCGCAGTGCAAGTCCAAGCAGATTCGGCACATGGGCGCCGGCACCGAGCGGGTGGAGGAGGAGCTGAATCGGCTCTACCCCCGTATCCGCGTCGCCCGTATGGACGTCGATACGACAAAGCGCAAGGGTTCGCATGCCGCCATCTTGAAGTTATTCGGCGAGCGCAAGGTCGACGTGCTGGTCGGCACCCAGATGATTGCCAAAGGCCTCGACTTTCCTGATGTGACGCTGGTCGGCGTCATTCTGGCCGATACTTCGCTCAACCTGCCCGATTTCCGGGCGGCGGAGCGGACCTTCCAACTGGTCACCCAGGTGGCGGGGCGGGCCGGCCGGGCCAACAAACCCGGGCGTGTGCTGGTGCAGACCTACCAGCCCGACCACTACAGCCTGCTCACCTCGCAGGAGCACGACTTTGACGCCTTCTTCGCGCAGGAGATGAGCTTCCGGCGTGATCAGGACTACCCGCCTTACTCGCACCTGGTCCGGCTCGTGCTCACCGGCCCCGAAGAGGCGGCCGTGATGCAGACGGCGGCTGCCATCGCCGACCTGCTGCGCCAGCACCGCTTCAGCGGCGAGATCCTGGGCCCCGCCCCGGCGCCCCTGGCGAAACTCCGGGGCCAGTTCCGGCATCATATTGTACTGAAGGGTCGCGACATTACGCAGATGACCCGTGAGATCCGGTCCGCCTTCGCCGGCGCCAAGTGGCGGCGGGGGAAAGAGATCAAACTAAGCGTAGATGTGGGGCCGGTCTCAATCTTATAAAAGTGTAGCTTTTGCAAATGGAGGGCGAACGACCCATGCCGATTCTGCCGATTGTGACCGATGTAAACGCAGAGGTGCTGCGCAAAAAAGCCAAACCAGTGACCAAAGTGAACGCCGCCATCCGGCAGTTGCTTGACGATATGGCCGATACCATGTATGCCGCTCCCGGTGTCGGGCTGGCGGCGCCCCAGGTGGGCGTCTCCAAGCGCGTCATCGTCATCGACCCGCACGATGAAGAGACGGGCCTGATCCAGCTCGTCAACCCCGAAATCGTCGCAAAGGAAGGCTGGGTGAGCGGCTCCGAGGGCTGCCTCTCCATTCCCGGCTACCTCGGCGATGTCTATCGCTACGAAAAGGTGCAGGTGGTCGCCCTGGACCGCAGCGGGCGCAAGGTCTACATCGATGCCGAGGGCTGGCTGGCCCGCATCTTCCAGCACGAAATCGACCACCTGGACGGTGTTCTGTACACCGACAAGTGCTCCAACCTGCGCGAGGTGAAGCCCGGCACCGAGGAGGAGGCCGAGGCGGAGGCGAACGGCGTCGAACTGGAGACGGCAAGCAAAGAAGGGGACTAGGTTTCATGAAGGTACTCTTTATGGGCACGCCGGAGTTTGCGGCGGAATGCCTTTCGGCGGTGCTGGCTGCCGGCCACACCGTGGTCGGCGTCGTCACCCAGCCGGACAAGCCCGTGGGCCGGGGCGGCAAGGTGAAGTTCTCGGCCGTCAAAGACGTGGCGCTGGCGCACGGTCTGCCGGTCTTCCAGCCCAAGCGGGTGCGGCGGCCGGAAGTGATCGAACGCCTGAAGGAGCTGGGCGCTGAAGTGACCGTTGTGGTCGCCTTCGGACAGATTATCTCCCAGGAAGCGCTGGAGATCAGCCCGCTGGGGTCGATCAACGTGCACGGGTCGCTGCTGCCCCGGTGGCGGGGGGCGGCGCCGATTCAGCGGGCGATCATGTCCGGCGATGAGGAGACGGGCATCACCACCATGTGGATGGATGCCGGTATAGACACGGGTGACATGTGCCTGGTCGCCCGCACGCCGATTCTGCCGGAAGATAACTTTGGCACGCTCCATGACCGGCTGGCCGCCATGGGCGCCAAGCTGTTGGTGGAGACGCTGCGGCAGGTGGAGGAGGGGCTGGCGCCCCGCATCCCCCAGCCAGAGGAAGGTGTTACCTACGCCGCAAAGCTGGAGCGGGCCGATGAGATCATCGACTGGGACCGCTCGGCCGAGGATATCTGGTGCCAGGTACGGGCGCTGGACCCGTGGCCCGGGGCGTTCACGGTGGGACCCAAGGGGAACCTGAAGATCTGGAAGGCGTCGCTTTATCATGAGCGGCACGGCCGGGGCACGCCGGGGCAGGTCGTGGAGATCATCAAGAAGCGGGGCTTTGTCGTCGCCACGGGTGAGGGATTCCTGCTGGTGGAAGAGGTCCAGCCCCCGGGCAAAGGGCGCATGGAAGCCCATGCGTATGTGAACGGCGGCGGGGTGCAAGTTGGCACTCGTCTGACTTCGCCTGAGGCATGAACCTTTCGGGTGCTGAGGCGCGTCTATTGATCATAGATCAAGATATGGACAGGGAGGGACCGTCTCATGGGCATGCTTTATTGGGGTGACCCCACCTTTCTGCTTGCGATCCCGGTGATTATCATGGTTCTGTGGGCCCAGTCCCGGGTGAAGAGCGCCTTCAACCAGTGGTCTGAGGTTGGCACCCGGTCCGGCGTAACGGCGGCTGAGGTCGCCCGCGACATTCTCGATAAGAACGGCCTGACCGATATTCCGGTCGAGTACGTGGAAGGTCATCTGTCGGACCATTACGACCCGAAGGCCAAGGTGGTCCGCCTCTCGGCTTCCACTTACAACAGCCGGTCGGTGGCTGCCATCGGCGTTGCCGCTCATGAAGTGGGCCACGCCATCCAGCACGACCATGCTTACGTGCCCCTGACGATGCGGAACATGATCTTCCCGATCGCCCGCATTGGCGACCAGCTCGGCCCCATGATCGTCATGGCAGGCATCTTCTTTGCC
This sequence comes from Symbiobacteriaceae bacterium, assembly GCA_029239785.1. Taxonomy (GTDB): domain Bacteria; phylum Bacillota; class Sulfobacillia; order Symbiobacteriales; family Symbiobacteriaceae; genus JARBUG01. The sequence goes on from JARBUG010000066.1 coordinate 6,583, forward strand.
TTCATGACCCGGGGTGCAACCAGCCCCTGGGCGCTGACGCTGATTGACATCGGCATCATCCTCTTCAGCCTGGCTGTCGGCTTCTATATCGTGACGCTGCCCGTGGAGTTCAACGCCTCCAGCCGGGCCGTGGCGATTCTGGAGACCGGCGGGTATATGACGACCGATGAGGTCCGCGGGGCGAAGAAGGTCCTGAATGCCGCTGCACTGACCTACGTTGCTGCCGCCGCCGGCGCCGTGATCATGCTGCTTCGCCTGCTGATTCTGCGTGACCGGGCGCGGCGCGACTAGTCCGGATGGATGCGAATCGGCGGCTCGTTTACAGCACGGATGCGGCGTTGAACAATCGGTGTCCCAAGTGCCGGGAGTTGGTCTCCGCCTGCCGCTGCCGCCCCGATGAGGCGGTGCCGGCGGGGCTTACGGTCAAGCTTCGGATCGAGAAGGGCGGCCGGGGCGGCAAGGAAGTGACCGTCCTGTACGACCTGCCGCGGAACGAGGCGTTCCTGAAGGACTTGGCGGCGAAGCTGAAGAAGGCCTGCGGCACCGGGGGCACGGCCAAGGAGAGCACGGTGGAGCTGCAGGGCGATTTCCGTGAGCGCCTGCGCACGCTCCTCCCCACGATGGGGTATAAGGTAAAGGGTTAAGACCGGGGTGTTCTTCCCCGGTCTTTTTTATGTTTTACCGCGGATTTCGCGGATTGCGCGGATTTCGGGCAGAGATGGATTTTTGGGCAATCATTCACCACAGAGGACACAGAAGGCACTGAAGGACCAAGGTGCCAAGTCGGGTTTCTAGGTCCACCCGGGACGGTTTGCCGTAGAAACATATATTTATAATGACGTAGATGGCTATCCCAGGCACCTAGATGACCCGGATGCCCCACCAGACTACTCGGTCCATCTGTGTCCTCTGTGGTTATAAATGGAATCCGCGTCATCCGTGGCCCCATTCTCGCGACTGCAAAAACGTTTGCACACCCGAAAGGAAGGAATTCGCGAAAGGTAGGCGAAATCATCCAGCAATCGCCGCAATCATCCTTCACATGGACGGAGTGGGCAGATGCGCCAAATCGCTGCACCCTGGGGTTCCCGCACTCTCGCTTTTTGCACCGTCGCTCTATCTAGCACAGGATTGATCCTCGTCGCACTGCCCCAGCAGGCCCTGCGCCTGACCGGCGCCGCCCTCAGCGCCGTCGGGGCCATCGCTGCCGCCTGGCAGGCTGCCCGACACCAATCCGCCGGAGATGGCACAGTGAGCCAGCCGGCTGCTTCCTCATGCTCCGATGTGGAAACGGTTGCACACACGGAAGGTTGGCAGCTGGAACCTGCTCTGGCTGCACAGGTGGGTCTCCTTGGCCGCGACCGGGTAATCGCAGGCGCAGCACAGGCTGAAGTGGACGCCCTGCTCAAGGACGTGACCACCAACGCCGCCGAGCTGCTGCGCGCCACCACCAACGTCCGCGGCGTCATGGAGCAGCTTGAACGCTCGGTGGCAACCATTGAGGCGGGCAGCCGCGACCAAAGCGAGATGCTGGCCGCCGCCGCCGGTCACTCGGCCGAATCTGCCGAGTCGGCCACGCGCATCGCCCAGGAAGCGGCGCAGCTGGCCGCCGGCGTGCGCCAGACCGCCGCCTCCGCCCGAAGCGGAGCCGAACTGCTGGCCCAGGCCGGCAGCGTGGTCGCCGGGCTGGGCACCGTGGTCAGCGACTCCAACCAGGCCATGGAGCGGCTCGCTGTGCTGAGCAACCAGATCGGCAAGCTGGTCGACGGCATCGGCTCCATCGCGAAGCAGTCGAACCTGCTGGCGCTCAACGCCGCCATCGAGGCGGCCCGGGCCGGGGCGGGCGGCCGCAGCTTCGGCGTGGTGGCCGACGCCATGCGCGACATGGCCAACCAGGCGGCAAGCGCCTCCGCCGAAGCTGCCCGCCTGGTCAGCCAGGTGCAGGCCGAGACCCGCAGTGCGGCCGAGTCGGTACTGACGGGCGGCCAGCAGGTCGCCGCCTCCAGCCGCCTGATGGACCGGGTCGTCACCGACCTGCGCTCGATTCTCGCCGAGACCGCTGGCATTGAAGGCGGCATGGTCTCCATCTCGGAGCATGCTGCTGTGGCGGAGGAGGCCGTGCGCAAGCTGGCCGGGCAGATTTCCGCCGTATCTGAGGTCTCGGCCCGGGCGACCCAGGAGGCCGGGCGCATGGCCGACAGCAGCCGGGAAGCCTCGGCCTCGATCAAGGCGATCAGCCACGTCTCCCGCCATTATGCGAAGATGCCCGGGCAGGTGCGGGCCTCGCTGGCGCCGGTGGAGCGGACCGTTGCCCAGGCGGGCGCCCTGGCGCTGGCGCTGGCGCCGCACACCACCGACGCCACCACTGGCGACCGGAAAGGCGTGGTCCGGTACGCCGACTGGCAGCCCTGGGAGAACTGTCGGACATGGTGGCAGCTCGACCGGTTCCTCCGGCAGCATCCCGATATCCAGATCAAACATCTGCACTTGCAGAATGCCGACTTCGACGGGCAGCTCGCCCTGCCCGAGGCGCCGGATGTGACGTGGGCCGCACCGGACTGGGCGCCCCAACTGCTCCAGCCCATCGACGACCTAATCGAGCGGGACCGGTTCGACCTGTCGCCCTTCGTCCCCGGGGTCGTCGACTCGCTGCGCAAGCTGGGCGGCGGCCATATCTACGGCCTGCCCATGCATATTAACATGCCGCTGATGGTCTACAACAAGGGCCTCTTCGAGCGGGCCGGCCTGCCCGTCCCCCGGCCCGGCATGACCTGGGAAGAACTGATCCCGCAGCTTGAGCGGATTCGTGAGCGCACGGGTGCGTACGGCATCGAAATCGACATGCGCAACGCCCACTTCCTGCCGTTTGTGCTCCATTTCCTGGCCCCGTCCGGCGCCGCCCTGATGGATGATGCGGGCGCGCAGGTCCTTGCCGGTCCGGCAGTAGAGGAGAAGCTGCAGTTCCTGTACGACCTGAGCCGCCGGAACCTGCTGCTGCCCTACGACCAACTCTGGGCGCCGGTCCGCCCCTTCGTCAAGGGGGAGGCGGCGGTGCTGATTGGCTCCACCGCCACGCTCCTCTTCACGCCCATTCGGGAGATGGCCGCCCGGGGCGAACTGAACTTCGTGCCCGAGGTGACCGCCCACCCGACCTTCCGGGCCCGCCCCGGGGTGACAGCGGCGACCAACTTCCACCTGATCGGCCTGCACCGGTTCGCACAGGACCGCGAGGCGGGCTGGCAGCTGCTGCGGCACCTGGTGACCGACCAGGAGCGGATTCGCGGCGACATCCTGCGCTGGGGCCAGGCGCCCGTCCAGTGGGATGACGGCGTGCGGGCCGCCTATGCCGAGCTTGGCCGGCAGGGTGCCCCGACCCGCTACCACGAGATCTGGTCCGTGCAGACCGCGCCCATGCCCCAGTACATCCTGACGCCAGGCTTCCGGCGCCTGGAGACGGTGGCCGGCCACGAAATGGCCCTGCTGATGGCAGGGCAGAAGCGCCCGGCCGAGGTGCTGGCCGCCCTGCGGGCAGCCCTGGAGCGCAAATAGGAGAGACGAAGGCGCCGGGCGTAACGTTCCCGGCGCCTTTTCCATTTCGCTGGGGGCGAGTGTGGAAAGTATTGCAGTCGCATGATCCGGAATGGGAAAATATGGGTGACTCCCCGCCCCGGCATCTGATAAACAAACAGGGGGTAGATGACCCGTGATCAAAGCCCGTTCCCTGACCGCCGCCTTGCTGGCCCTGGCCCTGACCGTTCCGTTCGGGGCAACCGCCATGGCGGCCAACCCTGGCACCAACACAACCTCCACCGGCCAGACCCTCTCCATCCAGATCGATGGCCCCGCAGACGGCACCCGGGTTAACGTGCCCAGCGGCAACGTGACCGTAACCGGCACAGCCACCATCGGTCCGCTTTCGGAGTCGGGCAATGTGATGTACGTGGTTGACGTCTCCGGCTCCACGGTCAACCCGCGCAACCAGGACTGCAACGGCGACGGCAGCGTCAATGCCGCCGACAACCTGGACGACGACGGCCTGATCGGCACCACCCTCGACTGCGAAGTGGCTGGCGTCATGGCGCTCAACGGCAGCCTGGCCGGCTCCCCGGGCGCCGAGGCCGGCGTCATTATCTTCGGGTCGAACGCCGCCATCGCCGATGTGAGCCCGGCGGGGGGCCAGCAGGATTTCCTCTCGCCCCTGGGTGCAGACGGCAACGCCAACGGCCAGGCCGACATCAATGACGTGGCCGGATCGCTGCGCCCGAACGGGATTGCCGGACTCTTCACGGCCAAGAACGTGGGCGGCGGCACCAACTTCGACGCTGCGCTCACATCGATCAGGACCGCCTTCGCCACCAAGCCCGGGGAGAACAACATCGCCTTCATGCTCTCCGACGGCCAGGCCAACCTGAACCTGGCCCCCGGGGGCCCCCTGGCCCTGGTAGCGGCGGCCGGGATCAAGGTGAACACCTACTCCGTCGGCGGCGACAGCACGGGCTGCGACCCCACCGACAACCTCCGCCGCATCGCTGACGCCACGGGCGGCACCTGCACAGAGGTGACCGACCCCAGCGACCTCTCCTCGGTGCTGATCAACCCGGCCACCATCAGCAAGGTGGAAGTCAGCCTGAACGGCGGCGCCCCGCAGATGGCAAGCCTTGCCGGCAACAGTTATGAGATCCCCCTGAGCGGGCTGCAGGGCGGCATCTGGAACAGCATCGCCGCCACGGTAACGGCCAGCGACGGCACGACCGCCACGGCGGATATCCAGGTCTATGGCAACCGGGCGCCCTCGGCGGACGCAGGCGGCCCGTACACGGTCGACGAAGGCTCGTCTATCATGTTGAGCGGCGCCGCCGCCGACCCCGATGGTGATGCCGTGTCGGTCACGTGGGCGCCCTCGGCGCACCTCAGCAGCGCCAGCGTTGCGAACCCGAGCTTCCAGGCCGACGACAACATGGCCGAAGCGCTCACCATGGTCGTCACTGACCCGTACGGCATGAGCGCATCTGCGGCTACCCTCGTGACGGTGCTGAACGTCGCTCCGACGGCCGACCTGCTGGCCCCTGCCATGGTCAACGAAGGCGAGACCTTCGCACTCGCCCTGACCAACGAGTTTGACCCTTCGGCAGCCGACACCGCCGCAGGCTTCCTGCATGCGTACAACTGCGGCGCAGGTTACGCTGCTTCCGCCTCCTGCACCGCCGTCGACAACGACGGCATGACGGTCGCAGGCCGCATCACCGACAAGGACGGCGGCGCCAGCGACCGGACGGCGACGGTCGCCATCGCAAACGTCGCCCCGAGCCTCAGCGCCATCGCGGCGCCGGCGGCGCCCTACGCCGTTGGCACCACGGTGAACGCCAGCGCCACCTTCACCGACCCGGGCATCCTGGATACCCACACCGCCACCTTCGACTGGGGCGACGGCGCCAGCGACGCCGGTGCTGTCACCGAGGCGGGCGGCAACGGCAGCGTGGCGGGCAGCCACGTCTACACCACGCCGGGCCTTTACACCATCACCCTGACGGTGACTGACAAGGATGGCGGCACGGATCTGGCCACCTACCAGTACGTGATCGTCTACGACCCGGACGGCGGCTTCGTGACGGGCGGCGGGTGGATCGACACGGCCGACGGCCGGGCGAACGTGGGGCTGAACGCCAAGTACAAGCAGAACGCCACCACGCCTGAGGGCCAGACCCAGTTCCAGTTCCAGGCGGGCGATATCAACTTCCATTCCACTTCGTACGACTGGCTGGTCGTGGCCGGCGCCCGGGCCCAGTACATGGGCAGCGGCACGGTGAACGGCAGCGGCGACTATGGCTTCATGCTGGCCATGGTCGACGGGCAGCAGCCGGGCGGCGGGGGGACGGACATGGTCCGCATGATGATCTGGGAGAAGGCGACCGGCACGGTCATCTACGATACGCAGATGGGTGATCCGCTTACGGCGGCGCCGACCACGCCGATTCAGGGTTCGGTTGTGATTCACGACTAGGGTTGGGCGCCCGGCCTCCCGGCTGACGGGGGGCCGGGATTTTTATCTTTCTGCGCGAAAATCGCAAATTGGTTTCGAACCAAACAGTTGACGCTCTCGTATTCATATACAGTTGAATGTCCACTTCCGATACGAGAGGAGAGAAGAGTCATGGGGATCAGGAAAGTGAGTGGAGCGAAGCGGAAGGCGAACACGACGGCCAAACAACAGACTACAGCTAAGAACCCGGCGCTGGTCGTCTATCATGATGGAAGGGCGCAGATCAACGTGCGCTGCAAGGATCTGCTGTCGGTGACCGGCCTGACCGCCAAGACCGACATCGAGAAGGTTTTGAACGCCTGCGAGAGCCTTCAGAACCCGGAAGTTTGGACCAAGGAGGACGTGGTGCTGCTTACCAATCAGCTGGGAAGGATGCCCTACCCCCAAATGCTGGAAGTGGAGCATCTGGAGGGGAAGAAGGCACTGCTGATGCGGGTGGCAGAGATGAAGGGACCGGGGGTGGTGGATTTGTCGTACCCGGAAGGGAGCAACCGCCCGTGGTTCCCTGCCCTGCAGGTGCTGCTGGACGAGGGGATCAGGGTGCCGAAGGGCATGTGCCTGGAAGTGCCGGTCGCCCTGGTGGAGGACGATGATCAACTGCTGAAAGTGGAGGCCGTGCTGCTCCGTGGCGTGGAGCGGGCGGTGAAAAAGGACGACGAGGAAGAAGAGGAAGGCGAGGAAGAGTAGGCAGAACCGCAATATCAAGGCCGTCAGCCCTTGCGGGCTGGCGGCCTTTGCCATTGCTCATCCTCATGGCCGCTTGAGCGCTGAACCAATTCAGACTCATAATGTTATTAGGGTGGCATGAGAGGGTGGTTGTGCGTGCGAAGGCGAAGAGGACTCATCGGCCTGGCCATGATCGTCATTGCCATGGCCACTGTGTTTGTTGTAGTCAACAGCCGTTCAAGGCACGAGGGTCCTGAATCAGCCTGACTGGCACACTTTGGACTGTCTACAGGGGACTACACATTGCAGGGGGAAACCATAGGGAGCCCTGCGTTCTGGGAGCCCAACCCGTCCTTTGCAGCGGTCTTCGTCCAGTGGTCTCAGACCGTGCATAAGATGGGGGACAGCATTCCTACTTGGTTTGCTGGACGCGAAAGCCTGTTTGTGGTAGTGCAGAGGCCGGACGGGTCCCTCGTAGGAACCCACTGGTCACTGGTTGGAGGCAAAGCACGAATCCGCCTGTGCAGAGATGATCAAGACCGGTTTTGTGGCATTACCATCAAGCGCGTGGGCGGAACATGGATGATGGGGGCTCCCGAAACACGTAGACCGCTTCCCTGAAACGCAGATATCGCAGATGAGGTTTCAGCTTGATACTGTGAAGGAATGTCCTCATGCAGAACTCACGGGGATAATCCTCGGCGATATCGCGTTCGACTTCGGCCCAAGTCTTCCATGTTGTCGGGTGCAAAGGGGGCATTTTGTCGCCACGGATTGCACGGATTTCACGGATGAACGTCAACAGAACTTCAAAAGCAGCACCGAGGATGACTCTGGTAACATCTGCATCCCGGAGGTCTCGTTCGCTCAGTGACAACACGACTCTGAAAATCCGTGCAATCCGTGAAATCCGTGGCAAAAATGTGTTCGGTGATTTGGCCCATTGAACATACCCCCAGCCCAGTGGGCCGAAACTTCAACCGCGAGCGACACCGGCATCACCAGACTTTGGGATGCCGGCTCTATGACGCGCCCAAAAGCGTCCGCCAGCGGCAGAATGGCTGATGCGCACCCTCCGTGTGGTTCCTTCGCGTTACCCGGGCGGAGCCCTCGCGAATACATCGCGTCACCTGAGCGGTGCCCTCGCGCATCCATCGCGTTACCTGAGCGGTTTCCGGTCTATAACATGTCGTTATCCATTTCTGCCGTTTTTTGACAGTGTGTTAACGCGAGGGTAACGCGAAGTCAACCGACCAGAAGCGCGAAGGGATTGCGCCCGCCCCCGTTGAAAATACTGCAAAATGCCCGATCCCAGTGCGAGCAGATAGGTGGAGAGGTAACAGCATGCTGAGCATCAACAGCGAGACCGCCCGGCGCTTCGTCCTGGGCAAGCAAGGCTTATGGCCCGGGCGCCGTTGGCGGGGCCTGGAAGGCACGGAACAGGCCATGCGTGCCATGGAGTACCTGCAGCTCGACCCGCTGCAGATCATCGCCCGCAGCCAGGATATCCAGTTGCACAGCCGCGTGCTCGACTACACGCCCGGCATGTGGGAGACGGTCGCCTACCAGCAGCGCAGGTTCTTTGACTGGGGCGGCTGGCTGGCCGCCCGGCCGATGGACGAGCTGCCCTACCTGCGCGTGGTCATGCGCCGCGAGCGCGACAGCGAAGGGCGGCTTGGCAGCACGCCCCGCGAGCACGCCGATGCCATCGCCGAGATGCGTCAGATCCTGCGAGAGCGGGGCACCGTGAGCAACCGCGACTTCAGTATGGCGTCACGGACCCGCACGCACAGCTACCGGGGCCGCAAGGACAGCGCGGTGGCTCTGTACTACTTGTGGCGCACCGGCGAGGTGATGACGCACCATCGGGAGAACTTCGAGCGGGTCTACGCGCTGACCGAAGCGGTCGCGCCGGCGCACCTGATTCGTGAAAGCGGTGAGGAGGAGGCCGACCGCTTCCTCATCAAAAAGGAGATCAGCTTTAACGGGCTGTCGCGGCTGCAGCGCACCGGCGATTCCTACGGTCGCGGCGTGCCGTTTGAGAAGGCAGAGCAAATCCTCGCCGATATGCTGGCTGAGGGTGAGATCATCGAAGTGCAGGTGGAAGGCTGGAAGGCGGTGCATTACGCGCTCGCCAGCGACGCTGCGGTACTGAGCGACCTGAGCGTTGGTCTGGTGCCGGCGGGGTGGGCGCCAGCGGAGACGGCGTCAACGGACGAAGTCGTCTTCCTCGCACCGCTCGACCCCGTAAGTGCCCGGGGGCGGTCCAAGGTGCTCTTCGGCTTCGACTATGTCTGGGAGGTCTACAAGCCGGAGCAGCAGCGTAAGTTCGGCTACTACACCCTGCCGGTCCTCTGGGGCGACCAGTTGGTGGCCCGCTTTGACAGCAAACTCGACCGCACCACCAACACCTTCATCATCCTCGGCTTCTGGCTGGAGGATGAAGCCCTCGGAAAGAATGAGGCGTTTGCGGAAGCGCTGGCCCGTGGCTTCAGGCGCTTCGTCACCTTCCTGGGCGCAAGTAAGCTTGATGCGACAGCGATTCGCCAGCCCCTCCTGCGAAAGCGCATACGCATAAAACCCCAAAGGAAGTGATCCGCATGCGTATCATCGAGCACCGCCGACACACCATGAGAGTCAAACCGGGCCAGCACCTCTCGCAGGCCGGCGTCGATCTGGCCCGCATGGTCGGGCAAGAGATGGGCCCCTTCGACTTGGTGGTGACCAGCACCGTCCCGCGGGCGTTCGAAACCGCCATCGCGATGGGTTTCGCGGTGGACGAGCAGACCGACCTGCTCGCGTCCTTACCAGATGGTTTTGAGGACGAGGTCGCCTGGGATGTGGGCATCGCCCGAATCGCTGAAGTGATCAGGCGTAACCCCGGGGGCATGGCGGCACAGTTCGCACGGCATCTCGCGGCCCTGCACAGGGAGATCGCTGCCCGGCTGCCCGAGAACGGCAGAGCCCTGGTGATCTCGCATGGCGGCATCGTGGAGGCCACTGCCATCGGCTGTAAGCCTGACGAGAACTATGCTGCCTGGGGACCCGCCTTTGGCTACTGCGAAGGGCTCCGCATCTATTTCAGTGCAACCGCCTGCGAGCGGGTTGAAATGCTCAGGGCGAGGGCGTAGCGTTCCGTGATACCTTCACTCCCGATGAACTGGAAGAGTCACCTCACGCTACGCTGCGGCGGATGATCCGGACAACCAGGCAAGCTCCAACCCAAACGGCGGGCGGGTCCTCGATGGACCTGCCCGCCGCCCCGCGGCCAGAAGAACGGGGGAGAGCCGACCGTCAGCCTGTGGGGACGGCCACTCCCACAGGCGCCCCACAGCACAAACCCACAAACGCAACGTTTGCCCAATCCCCCCAATCAGGGTACACTGTAGTGTAGACCTTAATCGGAGGCGAAGCACAGTGCCCCGTCCTGACTCCCAACCGCCCCGCAGCGCCCGCGAAGCTGCCCTCCGCGCCCTGCGGGACGTCGACGTGAAAGAATCCTATGCCAACCTGGCCCTCGACGCCCACCTGACCCGCTCCAAGCTCGAAGGGCGCGACCGGGCCCTTGCCACCGAAATCGTCTACGGCGTCACCCGCCGGCGGGGCACCGTCGACTGGGCCATCGCCCAGGTCGCCACCCGGCCCATGGAGCAGATTGACCCGTACATACGGAACATCCTGCGCTCCGCCGTCTACCAAATCCTCTATATGGAACGCATCCCCCACTCGGCCGCCGTCGACGAAGCGGTCAACCTGGCGCGCCAGTACGGCCACGAAGGCGTCGCCAAGTTTGTCAACGGGGTGCTAAGGAACTTCCTGCGCAAACTCCCGACCCTCCCCTGGCCCGACCCCGCCGACGACCCCGTCGTCGCCCTCGCCATCAAGCACTCCCACCCCGAGTGGCTGGTCGAAGCCTGGTCCGGCCAGTTCGGTGCCGACGATGCCGTCAAACTGATGGAAGCCTCCAACCGCATCCCCCCGCTCACCATCCGGGTCAACACCCTGAAGACCACCCGGGAAGAAGCGGCTAACGCCCTCGAACAAGAAGGCGTCAAGACCGAACCCACACCCCACTCCCCACAGGGGCTCATCATTCACGAACTGACCTCGTCCTCCCATCTGGACAAGCTGAAGAGCATGAAGGCCGGCCTCTTCGCCGTGCAGGACGAATCCTCCATGCTCGTCGCCCCCGTGGTCGCTCCCCAGCCTGGCCAGACCGTCATCGACGTGGCCGCCGCCCCGGGCGGCAAGACCACCCACCTGGCCGAACTGATGAAGAACGAGGGCAAAATCATTGCCATCGATCTGCATGAGCACAAAATCGACCTGGTGGAGCAGAACGCCAAGCGGCTCGGTATCGCCATCATCGAAGGGGTCTGCATGGACGCCCGCGACATTGGCAAGGCGATGGCCGGACGGGCCGACGCCGTGCTCTGCGACGTGCCCTGCTCTGGCCTGGGCACCCTGGCCCGGCGCCCCGACGCCCGCTGGCGCAAGACGCCCGAGGACGTGGAGCAACTCGTCCCCATCCAGCGCGCCATTCTCGAGAGCGCAAGCCTGGCGGTCAAGCCGGGCGGCACCCTCGTCTACTCCACCTGCACCATCGAGCCCCGCGAAAACCAGGAGATGGTAGCAGCCTTCCTCGAAGCCAACCCCGACTTCTACTTCGACGATATCCGCCCCTACCTGCCCCCGACCCTGGCGCCCGACGCCCAGGACGGCTGGATCCAGCTGCTGCCCCACATCCACGGGACAGACGGTTTCTTCATGGCCCGCCTGCGCCGCAAGGGCTAACGCCACGGATAAGTGAGGGATCAGATGAGCACGGAAAAACGCCCCCTGGTGGGCATGACGCTGGACGAAATGACCGCCTTCGTGGCGGAACTTGGCGAACCCAAGTTCCGGGCGAAGCAGTTGTTCCAGTGGGTCTACGAAAAGTGGGCCAAATCCTTTGATGAAATGACCAACCTGCCGGCGGGCTTCCGGGCCAAGCTGCAAGAGCACGCCCTCATCCGCCTGCTGGAAGAAGAGACGCGCCAGCAGGCCGCCCCAACCGAAACGGCCAAGTACCTCTTTCGCCTGACGGACGGTCAAAAGGTTGAGTCGGTCCTGATGCGGCACAGCTACGGCAACGCCGTCTGCGTCACCACCCAGGTGGGCTGCCGCATGGGCTGCACTTTCTGCGCCTCCACGTTCGGCGGGCTGGTCCGGAACCTAACGGCGGGCGAAATCGTCGATCAGATTATCACCATGAGCCGGGACCTCCCCGCTGGCGAGCGGGTTGGTTCCGTAGTACTGATGGGCTCCGGCGAGCCCATGGAAAACTACGACGAGTGCCTCAAGGCGATTCGGCTGATGCACGAGCCCGACGGGCTGAACATCGGCTACCGGCATATCACCATCTCCACGTCGGGGCTGGTGGAAGGCATGCGCCGCCTGGCGGAGGAGGATATCCCCATCACGCTGGCCCTCAGCCTGCACGCCCCCAACGATGAACTGCGCACCAGCCTGATGCCGATCAACCGGAAGTATTCCGTAAGAGAAGTGCTGGATGCGGCCATCGACTATGGCGAAAAGACCGGCCGCCGTGTCACCTATGAGTATCTGTTAATCGAAGGGGTCAACGACAATCCGGATCAGGCCCTGGAACTGGCCGGCCACCTGAAGGGATCGCTTGCCCACGTCAACCTGATTCCCATGAATCCGGTGGCCGAACGGCCCGAGTACAAGCGCCCCTCCAAAGAGCGGGTCACGCGTTTTCGTGATTTGCTTGAGGAGAATGGCGTCACTGCGACGATTAGAAGAGAGATGGGCGGCGATATTGATGCCGCCTGCGGGCAACTGCGCAACCGTGTAGCCCGTACCAGAGGGGCAACGAGGAGTTGAGCCACCGATGCGCCTGATCTTTTCCCACCGTTCCGATCCCGGTCAGGTCCGGCCCAATAATCAGGACGCCTATTCTTACGATCTGCTCGACCCGCGGGGCAACGCCGCCCTGCTGCTGGTGGCAGATGGCATGGGCGGCTACGAGGGGGGCGAAGTCGCCTCCCGGCTTGCCGTGGATACGGTCCGGTCCAAAATGCTGGGCGCAATCGCCGACTGGGCGGAACGGGGGCTGCTCGGCGAAGGCCTCATTCAGGCCTTCGATGCCGCCAACCGGGCGATTCTGAGCGCCCAGCGGGAGAAGCCCGACCAGGGCAGCATGGGCACCACGCTTACAGCGGCGCTCATCTGGGCGGACCGCATCATGATCGCACACATGGGCGACTCCAAGGCCTGCCTGATCCACGGCAACGAGGCGAGCCTCATTACCAACGACCACAACGTAGCCGGCGAACTGATGCAGAGCGGTCACCTGACGCCTAGCCAGGCGGCGGTCCACCCGCAGCGCCATGTGCTGACACGGGCCCTGGGCATCGGCGAGGCGATTGTGGTTGACCGGCGCGACCTTACGTGGCAGCCCGGCGATACGCTGCTGCTCCTGACCGACGGCCTTTCCAACCTGGTGCCGCCGGCGGAAATGGCAGCGCTCGCCCTTGAGGAGTTCGAGAGCCTGAGCGATCGGCTGGTCGACCTGGCCAACGCGCGCGGCGGCCCCGACAACATCACGGTGCTCGCTGCCCGGTGGGAGGGGAGCGGCAAATGATCGGTAAGGTATTTGCCAACCGCTACCGCATCGAGGAGCGCATCGGCGGCGGGGGCATGTCGCTCGTCTACCGGGCCTATGACCAGCAGTTGGACAGGGCTGTGGCCGTCAAAGTCCTGCGGGGCCAGTTCGGCTCCGACGAAGACTTCGTCCGCCGCTTCCGGCGCGAGGCGCAGAACGCCGCCAGCCTGTCGCACCCCAACGTGGTGCAGATCTATGATGTGGGCCGCGACGACGAGCAGTATTTCATCGTCATGGAGCTGGTAGAAGGGCAGACGCTCAAGGAGCTGATCAACGCGCAGGGGCCGCTTCCCATCGCCGAGGCGTCCCGCATTGCGATGGAGATTCTCGCAGCGCTCTCCCACGCCCACAATAACCGAATCGTACACCGCGACATCAAACCGCATAATATCCTGATCGCCCGCGACGGGCGGGTCAAGGTGACCGACTTCGGCATCGCCCGGGCGACCACCACCGATACCGTCACCCACACGGGCTCCATTATGGGCTCGGCCCATTACTTCTCCCCAGAGCAGGCCAACGGGCTGCCGACCGATGAGAAATCCGACATCTATTCGACTGGCATCGTGCTCTACGAGATGGTGACCGCGGCGGTCCCCTTCCAGGGCGACAGCCCCATCAGCGTGGCGCTCAAGCATATCCGTGACCGGGTGGTACCGCCGTCTTCCCGCAACAGCGAGGTGCCGGCGGAACTTGACGTGATCATCCTCCGGGCGCTGGAGAAGGAGCAGGAGGACCGCTACCCATCGGCGGACGCCATGCGGGAAGTGCTTGAGCAGTTCGCCATCGACCATGCCGCCGGCCGGACACACATGTCATCCGGCGACTTTCCGACGATGGACCTGCGTGGCATGCGGGGGCGCAAGACCCGCCGCCAGGTGGAATCCGGCGCTGTCGATGAAGATGACGCGGACGAAGAGGCCGAGCGCAAAGCCGGCAGGCGGGCCTGGATCTGGGTCGGCGTGATCGCCCTGATCATCGTCGGTCTGGTGGGCGGCGGCGTCTGGGGCTTCGTGCGGTACCTGAGCGTGCCGGATGTCGAGGTGCCCAACGTGGTGGGCTATACGGGCCCGCAGGCGACCGATCTCATCTCCAAGGCAAAACTGACGCCGCTGCTGGCCGACCCGGAGTTCAGCGATGAACCGCCCAATACCGTGATCAAAACCGACCCGCCGGCGGGCTACAAGATGAAACAGAACCGGCCGGTCACCCTGACCCTCTCCAAAGGCCCCAACCTGAAGGAGATTCCGGACGTGCGGAACAAGTCGCTCGAAGAGGCGACGCTGATGCTGGAAGGGGAAGGGTTCAAGGTGGCCGCCGACGTGGCACAGCGAGTCAACCCCGCTGAGAAGGGGACCGTTCTGGAGATGATCCCGCCGCAGGGCACCAAGGCCCAGACGGGCACCGAAGTGACGCTGACGGTGAGCGCCGGTCCGCTGCGGGTGCCGCAGGTGGTCGGCATGCCCGTGGCCCAGGCGACCAAGGCGCTGCAGGGCGCCAACCTGGTGGTGGGCAACACGAGTTACGCACCGGAAACGACCAAGGCCCGCGACACGGTGCTCTCCAGCACCCCGGCGCCGGGCACGGCCGTGGCCGCCAACTCCCGGGTCGACCTGGTGCTGGCCTCCGGTCCGTCCACCGTGGGCACGCCCTATACCAAGGAACTGAACGTGCCCGGCGAAATGACACTGACCTACGATGTCAAAATCGAACTGATCGATGTGGTCAACGGCGTGCCCAATACCACGGTCGTCTTCAACGAGAAGCGGATGGGCGGCACCAAGGTGACGGTCAGCGGCCAGTTCTTCGGACAGGCCTCGCTGCGGATTCTGGTCAATAACGAAGAGAAGAATCGGATCTCGCTCCCTTAAAGGAGGATACGGTCCTTTGGCGGTAGGACAGGTGATTCGGGCTCACAGCAACATCTACTACGTGCTCGCTGATGGGCAGGAGGTCGAGTGCCGGCCCCGGGGCCGCTTCCGCCTGGAAAAGACGGGCGTGCTCGCGGGGGACCTGGTTGAGATCAGCCTGGAGAAGGATGGCGAGGGCCGCATCGACAAGATTCTGCCCCGCCGGACGGTCCTGCAGCGCCCACCCATCGCGAACGTCGATCAGGCCATTGTGGTCTTCACCATCCGGGAGCCGGAGGCCGACTACCTCTTTTTGGACCGCGTGCTGGTCCACGTCGCCCGGACACAGGTACGGCCGGTGCTGGTGCTCAATAAAGTCGACCTGCTGCTTGATTCGGAGGTGGCGGGGTTCCGCCGCCTTTACGGCGAGCAGGTCGGCTATGACGTGGTTACCACCGCGGCGAAGCCGGGGCTGGGAGTCGAAGAGCTACGGTCGTTTTTGCAGGATAAGGTCTCGGTGCTGGCCGGCCACTCGGGCGTGGGCAAGTCGCGCCTGGTGCGGGCCCTGGACCCCACCCGCGAAGATATCAAGGTCGGCGACCTGTCGGCCAAGATGGGGCGGGGCAAGCACACCACCCGGCATGTGGAACTGATCCACCTGCCCGGGGGCGGGCTGATCGCCGATGCGCCGGGCTTTACCTACCTGGAGTTCCAGGAGATCGACAAGCGCGACCTCCCGGGCTGTTTCCCTGAGTTTGCGCGGTACCGGCACCAGTGCCGGTTCGATGACTGTATGCATGCCAAAGAGCCCGACTGCGCCGTGCACGAGGCGGTGGAGGCGGGCCAGATCGCCCGGAGCCGGTACAACAACTATCTCCTCTTCCTCAAGGAAGTGGAGGCGCTCAAAAGGTGGTAGAGCTTTCACTATGACCAGGGCTATGATCGATCCAGCACGCGTCAAAATCGCTCCGTCGATTCTGGCCTCTGATTTCTCGGATCTGGCCGGTGAACTGCGCCGCATCGCCGAGGCGGGCGCCGACTGGGCCCACCTGGACGTCATGGACGGCCACTTCGTGCCGAACATCACCTTTGGGCCGCCCGTGATCGCCAAGATGCGCTCCAAGTCCGACCTGCCCTTTGACGTCCACCTGATGATCGAGCATCCCGAGCGGTACGTGGCGGATTTCGTCAAGGCCGGGGCCGATATGGTGACGGTGCATGCCGAAGCCTGCACCCATCTGCACCGGGTGCTGGGGCAGATTCGGGAGACGGGCGCCAAGGCGGGCGTGGTGCTGAACCCGCACACACCGGTGAATGTGATTGAGAATGTTCTGGATCTGGTGGACATGGTGCTGATCATGTCGGTTAACCCCGGGTTCGGGGGGCAGAAGTTTATTCCCGCGGCGTTGGGGAAGGTTGCGCGTGTGCGCGAGATGCTTGTGGCGGCGGGTCTGGCCTCGGCCGTGGAGATCCAGGTCGACGGCGGGGTAGATGAGAAGACGGCGCCGGCCTGTATTGCAGCCGGGGCGACCTGCCTGGTGGCGGGCACGGCGGTCTTTGGCAAGCCGGATTACGCTGCGGCCATTGCTGCGCTGCGTAAGTAGGGATTTGGGACAGTTTTTACCACAGAGAACACAGAGAACACTGATACCGGGCTAGCTTTCCTGGCCATTATCATTCATATATGACCAGGAACGACTTACCCAGCATCAGTGTCCTCTGTGCACTCTGTGGTAAATATGTATCCTATCTCAACCTGCCCGCAGCAGGATTCCGCCCGTTTAAAGGCAAATACTTGAAGTATTATCCAACCCCTTACGGAGGTGGCCCGATGGGCGCCGAGCAGCAGTATGTGGTCTTTCGCTTGATGGGGCAGCCCTACGGCGCTGCCATCGATGTGGTCCGTGAAGTGAACCACCTGACCCAGATTACCCGGCTGCCCAACACCCCGGCGTATGTCGAAGGGGTGATCGACCTGCGGGGCGAGGTGCTGCCGGTGGTCGACCTGCGCAAGCGGCTGGGCCTGCCGGCCAAGGAGGCAGATGGCGAGACCCGGCTGATGGTGCTGAGCCTGGGCGAGCAGTCGGCCGCGCTGATTGTCGACGGGGTCGAGCAGGTGCTGACGATCAACACCGACGAGATTGTGCCCCCGAACCAGCACGTGACCCTGCCCGGGCAGGATTACGTGGTGGGCGTGGCCCGGGGCCATGAGTCTTTGGTCGTCGTCTTGGATCTGGCCAGGCTGATGCGGGAGTAGAATTTTCTACCACGGATTTCACGGATTACACGGATTCGGATGCAGTTTTTTTGACACAGATGACACTGATACCGGGTATATCGTTCCAGGTCAACTTCCATGTTGATGACCTGGAACGATGTACCCGGTATCTTTATTTTTCCCAATATCTGTGTCATCTGTGACATCTGTGGTCATAAATGTCTCCAGGCTCCCAATCCGTGAAATCCGCGAAATCCGTGGCCAAAAACTGCCTGATGCCCGAAAAGCGCCGGGAGCGATAACAATTCGCTCCCGGCTCGTTGTTTTCAGGCAAGTTTTGCTCCGGCCAAACATACGGTAGAACGAAGCGTCAGCCGGGGGTTACGAGACGGGCTTACGAAATGGCTGGCACCTTCGGGGCAGGCTGCGCATATGATATGAAGTCCGATGGCGCCCCGCTTGGCAGGGGGGATTCTAGCATGCGCCTGGGAGGCTGGGGTCGGAAGCTGCCGATGCTACGCCTGGGAAACCTGGGGCTGGGCCATAGTTTCCCGCGGCATAAAGCGACAGGGTACGGGCTCATTATCGTCGGCGTGGTGATCATGCTGCTCTCGGTGCCCCTATACGTATATATGGCCGTGCTCGGCGGCTTGATCGCGTACGCCGGATATGTCTTGAAGAGACGTTAGCCGACTCGGGAAAGGGGGCACCTTTGTGCGGATCACCGTCATCAAGCTGCCGAAACCGCTGGGGCGTATGGTCATGGCTCTCATGGCCATCTTCTCCGGCAAAAAAGCGGCGGACGATAACAGCGGGGACGCGGCTTAGGCGGTTGACGCCGGGCGTTCCCGGTCCAGGGTATCTGTGGCCTGATACATGGCGATGGCAGACCCCGGCGGCGAATTGCCGCCGGGGTCGCAGTATTGATATACTAGGGAGGTTATAGAGCGAAAACGGAGGAACGAGTGCGATGGCAGATTACATGGTGCGTGCGATCGATGCGGCGGGGAACATCCGCATCTTTGTAGCGACTACGACTGAACTGATCAATGAGGCCCGCCGGCGGCATGATACCTGGCCGACGGTCACTGCGGCCCTGGGGCGTGCGCTGACCGGTACGGCGCTGCTCAGCGCCACGCTGAAGGACAAGGGCGAATCGATCACCCTGCGCATCGCCGGAGATGGTCCGGTGGGCGGCATCACCTGCGATGCGGACGAGCAGGGGCAGGTGCGGGGCTTCGTCCGGGAGCCCCACGTTGACCTGGACCCCAAGAACGGCAAGTTTGATGTGGCAGGCGTTGTGGGCGAAGGCTACATCCATGTCACCCGGCAGTTGGCCCTGGAGGGGACCTACACCGGCACGGCCGAGATCGTGTCCGGGGAGATTGGCGAGGACCTGGCCTATTACCTGACCAAGTCCGAGCAGACGCCCTCGGCGGTCTCGCTGGGGGTGCGGATAGCCCCAGACGGCACGGTGACCGCCTCGGGCGGGATTTTGCTGCAGCTTCTGCCCTCGGCCTCGGAGGAGGAGCGGGAGCAGTTGGAGCTGAACCTGCAGGCGCTGGGGGCTGTGAGCCAGGCGGTGGAGACCGGGCTGACGCCGGAGGCGATTCTGGGCCAGGTGATGGCGGGCATTCCCTATAAGCTGCTGGAGAAGCGGGATGTGCATTTTGCCTGCCGCTGCAGCCGGGAGCGGGCGCTTTCCAGCCTGGCGTCCTTAAATCCGGCCGATCTGGAAGAGATGATTGTGGAGGACGGCGGGGCGGAGCTGAGCTGCCAGTTCTGCGCCGAGAAGTACCAGTTTACGGCGGATGAGCTGCGGGAGCTGAAGGAGACGCGGCACTAGGGGGGCCTGCACTGGGG
Source organism: Symbiobacteriaceae bacterium (assembly GCA_029239785.1). Lineage (GTDB taxonomy): Bacteria > Bacillota > Sulfobacillia > Symbiobacteriales > Symbiobacteriaceae > JARBUG01. Next base: position 25,887 of record JARBUG010000066.1, read on the forward strand.
GGCCTCGGGGCACCGCCCGCCCCCCGAG
>JARBUG010000067.1 GCA_029239785.1 Symbiobacteriaceae bacterium
GGGCATCCTTCGTACCGCCGAAGCCGTACGGGCTGAGGGGATCGATCAGCGTGATGGACAGAATCCGGTCCGGATGCTCGAGCGCATACCGCATGCAGACGCCGGCGCCCATCGACCAGCCCGCCAGGTGGAACTTGCCCAGTTCCAGCGCTTCGACCAGGGCGTGCAGGTCATCGGCCCACTCGCCGCAGCCGCGGGTGGCGTCAAGCGGGAGTGCTTCGGTCTCGCCGTAGCCCCGCAGGTCGGGTGCGATGCACCTCAGGCCGGTCGGCAGGCTGGTCATCAGCTCTTCGAAGAAGACAGCGGAACTGCAGTTACCATGGATCAGCAGAAGGGGGACGGGACCGTCGCCAGCCTCACGCACATGGACCTTCAGTCGGTTCGTCGCAATCCGCCGCTGCCGGATGCCGGTCAGTTCCATTGGGTTAGCCACCTCCGATACGTGGTGACCTTCTGTTTCTTCATATATCGGAATGTTCCCTGCTGCTAAGTAGTGGCGATGCGATTGCGCCCCGCGGCTTTGGCCTGATAGAGGAGGGCGTCCGCTTCTGCTACCTGGCATTCTACAGAGATATGCCTGCGCAGGGGGACCAGCCCACCGGAGATTGTCACCTGGAGGGGGGTGCCCTTCTCGGGCGCGAAGGGATGCTGGGCCACAGCCAGGCGCAGCCGCTCGGCTGCCGCAATGGCCTGCTCCGGGGTGCAGTGGCGCAGCAGCACAGCGAACTCCTCGCCGCCGTAGCGAAAGACCAGGTCATCCGACCGCACCTGACCGCGTACGAGGTCAGCTATTGTGGTCAGCACTTCATTGCCATAGATGTGGCCATACGTGTCGTTCACTAGCTTGAAGCGGTCCACGTCGAAAATCAGGAGATGCGCCGAGTCGCCGCCAAGGCTCTCTGTCAGTTCCGCCTCGAACGTGCGCATGTTGAGCAGGTTCGTCAGCGGGTCGGTCTGGGCGATCCGCACCAGTTCACGCTGACTGCGTTCGGCGTGGTAGTGAATCCGAAAGATGCCCAGGCAGACAAAAAATCCGGCCGTGAGGATCGGAATGAGGATCGGAAAGACAGCCCACAGCATGCGCACGCCGATGTCAGGCACGAGGCCCAGGGCGAGGTAAGAAACGCCGAAGACGAGGAGAACTCGCCACAGCAGGTCTCTGATTGGGCGATTCAAGGCACCCATGCCTACGCCTAACAGCCCCCCGAGCAGGCCGACAGAAAGCAGAATGATGCAGCCTGCCACCATGCCCGATCCACCAAGGGAGACCCGGTAGACGGCAATAATCACTGCCACCAGCAGGCCGCTCCCGACGCCACCGCTGATCCCGGCCAGCGCAGGCAGGACAGCACGCAGATCAAACCAAGTGCCGTCGGAGAAGCCGACCGGAAACTGCATGAGCAGGATGCCGCAGGCGGCCATGGCGACCAGGCTGGCGAGCCGGCGCTTCCAGTTGTCGCCGGGCCCGATGCGCGTGTGGAGGAGATTGCTCATGAGAAAAGTGAGGGTGACGAGAATGCAAAAGTTGATGAAGAGGCCGTTCAGCATGCGGAACACCTACCGATTATATTAGGGAGGAAACCTATATATAGGAAAATCATCATCTCTACCATACCCCTCGGAGGCCTCGCGCGCAACCTTGAAAGACTTGGTTATACGTAGCAAAAGTAAAGAGGAGGGCTGGCGCCCTCCCCATGATCAGTCCAGTTCCACTCGGTTTTCGATAAACCCAATCCCTGGAATCTCGCAGCGGATCACGTCGCCGACGCCCAACCACACCTGGGGGCGCCGGCCCATGCCCACGCCCGGCGGGGTGCCGGTCATGATCAGATCGCCGGGCTCCAGGGTCATCAGGTGCGACAGGAAGCTGATGATTTCGGCCACACTGAAGATCATGCGGGCTGTGTTGCCTGCCTGCATCTGCTCGCCGTTGACGTGCAGCGTGAGCGGCAGGTTCTGCGGGTCGGGAATTTCGTCCGATGTGACCAGCACCGGGCCCATGGGGGCAAAGGTGTCGCAGGTTTTGCCCTTCAGCCAGTGGCCGTCGAACATTTGGAGGTCGCGGGCGCTCACATCGTTGACGACCGTGTAGCCGGCCACGTAGGAGAGCGCATCTTCCCTGGAAACCCGGCGGCACTTGCGGCCCATGACCACGCCCAGTTCCACTTCCCAGTCGAGCTTGCTGGTCAGTTGCGGGCCGGGGTGGAGAATCGGGTCGTAGGGACCGGTGATGGCATTGGTGAACTTGGCGAAAAGAATGGGTTGGGTCGGGACCGCCATGCCGGATTCGGCTGCGTGGTCCGAGTAATTGAGCCCGATGCCGATCAGCTTGCCGGGGCGGGTGACCGGGGCAAGGAGCCGGGCGCCCGAGAGCTGCGGTGCCATGCTGCGGGCGGCCTGCGCCCGTTCCCGCCAGTCGGGCTCGGAGAGGAACTGGACCATGTCGGTGTAGCCGAGGTCGACGATTCCTGCTGCGGTCATGAGTCCGACGCGTGGGCTCTGCGGGCCCTGGTAGGTGATGAGCTGCATCGATGATTTGCCCCTTCCCATGTGGGTGGGCTTCTCTTCGCTGGCACGTACGTCGGTCTCCTGCATGAAGAGTGGGAAATGAGGCAGTTTTATAGCCGCGAAATCCGTGGCCAAATATTGATGACCCGCAGGGGCGTACAAGCTAGAGCAGCGACCGCAGGCGGGCACAGGCTTCGAAGTCGCCTGCCTCCAGCGCAGCGTCGATTTGGTCCTGGATGGCCCGGGCCCGCACCCGCTCAGCCGGCAGGCGGGCGAGGGCGTAGACCGTCAGCTCGATCGCAGCCGCCTCGCCCGGGACGGGGGTGGCGTAGGGCTGGTCGATGGCCAGGAACCAGACGGGCAGCGCCCGGAGCCGGTCGAGAATTTCGGCGGGGGTCAGGTCAAGCCCCTGGAGCACCAGCCGGGCCCTCGCCCGGGAAGTTCCCCCCGGCGTGTTGCCCAGCAGCAACGCCCAGACCGGGGCATCATCGCTTGAGATGAGCAGCGAGTTCCTGACCCAGAGGCGTTCGTCGGGGCAGCAAAAGTGCATCCGCGACAGCAGCGCCTCATCTTCGACGATGCCCATCAGCAGCAGCCGGGCGGGGCGTGGGATCAGGTCGTAGCGCTCCTTGAGCATTCGCTTGACAGCAGATCGGGCCTCCGGCAATGCCATCGGGTCGCCTCCCCTCCGTCGCATCTATCTCCATTATATGCGGGGAGGCGGTAGTCAACAAATGAAATTTTTTGAACAAAGTTATTTATCTTGCGGCGCGTAATTCTGCCGCCTTCCGCATCGCCGTGAGACGCTGGCCGTGCAAGGGGTAGAGCCAGATCGCGACAATTGCCAGGGCGATAGCGGCAATCGGAACCACCGTCATCAGCAGGCGGAGTCCCGTGAGGGCGCCGGCGGGCTGCACGGTCAGGTCGGCACTGTAGCCGGTGCGGCTCAGCACCTGCCCGGTAATCAGGGCCTGCAGCGAGATGCCCAGGCGGATCATCAGCCCGTGGATGCCGAAGTACATCCCTTCGCGGCGGACGCCGGTCTTCAGTTCATCTTCATCAACGATATCGGCGATGAAGATGTCGAACAGGACCAGCAATCCCGACAGCCCGATGGCGACCATGGCAGCGGTGACCAGGCCGCCGACCACGCCCTCAACGAAAGCAAACGGAATCAGCAGGAGGCCGAAGAGGGCGGCGGCGACCATCATGGTGGTGCGGGGGCCCCAGCGGATGGTGAGGCGCCCCCACATACCGACGAGGGGCAGGGCCATCACGAAGATGATGCCGAGGAGCATGGTGGTCATGAAGCTGTCGGCACCCAGTACGTATTTGGCGTAGAAGGGGATCGTGCCCGTCAGCAGCACGAAGGTGAACTGGATCAGCATCGATGCGGTCACGAATGTAACGAAGGAGCGGTTGGCGAAGGTCGCCTTCAGCGCGGGCCAGAGGGCGAGGCCGGCCTTCTCGGCGTGGGCGGGGTTCTCGTAGGAGCCCAGGAGGGAGAGGCCAAGGAAGAGCGCCGCCACCACGGCGAAGATGCCTGCGGTGGTGCCCCAGCCGATGGCGTCGCCCAGCATGGGCGGCAGGGCGGTGCCGATGATCATGCCGATGATTGCCATGACCTGACGGATGACGGAGACCGAGGAGCGCTCAGCCAGGCTGGGGTACATTTCGGGGAAGAGGGCGGTCCAGTTCAGGACGACCAGGGTGTAGAGCGTGTCATAGAGGAAGATGGCGCCCATAAACCAGGCAAAGAGGAGCCCGGGGCTCTGCGTGGGCGGCACCCAGACGAGCCAGAAGGCGAGCGCCAGGGGGATGGTGCCGAAGAGCACGTAGGGAATGCGGCGGCCCCACCGGGTGCGGGTCCGGTCGGAGAGCTGGCCCAGGAGCGGATCGTTAATGCCGTTCCAGATGCCGTAGATGGCCATGCCGAGGCCGGCGAGGGCGGGGGACATCTTCAGGGTGTCGACGTAGTAGAAGAGGATGAAGGTCGAGAAGAACTGGGCGGTGAGCGAGTTGGAGATGTTGGCCGAACTGTACAGGACCTTGGCCAGAGTTCCGGTCGCCCGCTTCATGGCGCTGCCCCCCGTCTGGTAGTTGTGCGTCTGGAAGAATCATTCGTGGAATAAACAAAACTCCCTGCCGCACCTTGGTGTGGGCAGGGAGTTCGTATCTTACTGGGCGATGAGGCGGCCGAGCTTTGTGCGCCATACGATGCAGAGCGTGGCCGAGGCCACTGCCCCGCCCATGAGGAGCAGGTCCATGTAGCCTTCGGTCAGGGGGCCCATCAGCATGGGGGTGAAGAAGCCCATCAGGCCGCTGGCGACACCGAAGAAGGCGAAGTAGGAGCTGCGGTCCTCCTGGGGGGCCAGGCGCATGTTGAGCGTCTGGTTCGCGAGGCCCATGGCGGTGGATGCCGTGCCCTGGAGCATGTGTGCGGCGATCAGGACGGGCAGGCCACCCCAGCGGGCGCCCAGGTAGAGCAGGGGCACGAGGGCAATGATGCCTGAGACGATGCCGATCACCTTCGCCTGCCCGACCCGGTCCTGCAGCCGGCCCCAGAACTGGGCGGAAAGGATGCCCGTCAGCGACTGGATGGTCAGCAGGAGGGAGACGGTGGCGTAGGAGATGGCCAGTTTGTCGAGGAGCACCACTGAGTAGAAGGGGGCCGCGATGCCCTGGGCGAAGGCCCAGGCGGCGAAGAAGAGCGTGGCGGGCCGGTGCGGACCCGGCTTGCGGAGCGGCGTGCGGATCGACTCCCAGAAGGAGCGGGCGGTCTTGCGGTCGCCCGGGGGCAGTTCGGGGTGGAGGAACCAGGCGCTCACGTTGCCCACGGCGCCGACCAGCGCCAGGAGGTAGAGAATGCGGAAGCCCGGCGCCCCGGGCTGCGTATCGAGCAGCCAACCGTAGCCGAGCACCACCAGCATGCTGACCAGCCCTGTCCAGAAGGAGCGGCGGGCGAAGTACTGGCCGCGCACATCCTGCGGGATCAGGTCGGCCATGTAGCCGTGCCAGACCACCGTGGGCGGGGCCATCAGCGCCCAGGCGATCATCTGCGAAATGATGAAGAACCAGAGCGCCACCGGCGAGGGCATCAGCCAGAGGGCGACGAGGCCCGCCAGGCTGGCGCCGATGCGCTGGGCGCCCGAGAAGGCGGCCATGAAGTTGCGCCGCCGGACCAGGCCGACCACGAACGGGGCGCAAAGGAGCTGCAGCATCGTCGCGAAGGAGGGGAGGCCGGCCAGGATGCCGAGGTGGAAGCCGTCGGCGCCCAGGTAGATGGCAAATCCGGTCAGAAAGCTGCCGCCAACGGCGGTCGCCCAGACGTTGAACAGGGAACCCTCAATGATGGAGGCGAGCATGCCGCGGCGGGTCGGGTTGGCGCGAATGGCTGCGATGGTGTTGAGCATGGGGCATGCCTCCGCCTGATTGTTTTATACACGTACTCTTTATCTATCTGATAGAATAAGGGCTGTGTCACCTACATGCAAGTGGAGGCGGATTGGTTGTTCAAGCCATTGGATGCGGTTCATCTTCGGCCTACCGATCGGGCGGCGGATGCGTGGTTCGGCGATCCGGTGCCGTTCTATTGGGAAGGCGTGTACCATCTGTTCTACGTTTGGGATCAGGGGCACCTGATTCTGCCCCGGGTCTGCCATAGCTGGGGTCACTTTATCTCGCGGGATCTGGTCCACTGGGAAGAGGCGCCGATGGCGATCGATCCCGAGTTGGAGGCGTCGTGCGGGACGGGGACGGTCTGGCATCATGGTGGCATCTTCCACTTGTACTATCTGGGCCGGTATTTTACCACGAACGGCGTGATGTACGAGACGATGTGCCATGCGACCAGCACGGACCTGATCACCTGGACGAAGGATCAGGCGAACCCGTTCTCGCAGCCGGACCTGTCGATTTACTCGGTGAAGGACTGGCGGGACGGCTTCCCGTTCTGGAACGAAGAGGCCGGCGAGTTCTGGATGCTGGTGACGGCATCGCTGAAGGATGGGCCGGAGCCGCGGCGGGGCTGCCTGGCGCTGCTGACGTCGCCGGATTTGCAGACGTGGACGGTTAAGGAGCCGTACTGGGCGCCGTACATGACCCGGCATATCGAGTGCCCGGATCTGTTCGAGTGGAACGGGTGGTGGTACCTGTTCTGGTCGGGCGGGCGGTCGCCTGAGGTCGGGGCGTTCTACCGGCGGTCGCGGTCGATGTTTGGGCCGTGGGAGACGCCGCCGGTGGATACGTTTGACGGGGCTGCATTTTATGCCGCGAAGACGGCCGGGGATGGGAAGCGGCGCTTCCTGTTCGGCTGGACGGGGACCCGGAAGGACGATACGGATACGGGGCATATCCAGTGGGGCGGCCACGGGGTTGTGCGGGAGATTTGGCAGGATGCAGATGGGTACCTGTGGCCGAAGTGCCCGGCGGAGCGGCTGGCGCTGGGTGTGCCGGCGGCGGCGCCCGCCTTTGTGCCACAGCTGGGGGAGTGGGATGGCCTGAGCGTGGCGCATACGTGGGGCTTGGCGTATGCCACCGCCGAGATGCCGAAGCATTACTTGCTGCGGTGCAGCTTCACCCCGGCGGGGCGGACGCAGCGGTTTGGGTTGTTCTTGCGGACGGATGATCGGCTGACCGGCGGGTATCAGGTGCTGGTGGAGCCGGAGCGGAACCGGGTGGGGCTGACAGGCTTTGGGGCCGAGGGGAAGGCGCAGCCGCAGCCGATGGTCAGGTCGCTGGATTGCCGCGGGGTGGAGCGGTATGAGCTGACGGTTGTGGTGAGCGGGTCGATTGTTGAGGTGTTTGTGAATGACCGGGTTGCGTTGGTGAACCGGTTGTATGATCATCGGGGTGGCAGTGTGGGGTTGTATGTAGAGGAAGGCGCCGGGGCGTTTGGTGATGTGGTGGTGCGGGAGTTGCCGGTTGAGGTGTGGTAGTGGCCTTCGGGGCGGTCAGGTCGCAACGGGCACCTTCGCCGTGCCGCCTGTGCTCCGCTGGCGGAGCACAGTCCTGCATCGGCGAAGGCACCCATTGCGCCCGTCCCTTGGGTGCCGACCACCACATCCCTTTTTGAACGAGCGTCCGGCGGGGCCATCGAAGCCCCGCCGGACGTTTGTGCTGTTGCCGGCCCCTGCTGGATGTGAATTAGTTTGATCTGCGCCCACTGCCCGGGCCCCGGGCCTGCATGAGTCCGTTTTTGTCCAGCCTTATGCAGTCGCCTGGACTCTGATGGACTGATCAGGCCCTGGAACGGGGGATTTCTGCGTGACTGAGGGTGGGAAGACCCGCCTATAGACGCGAAAACCCCGTTTGCGGGCGCAATCTGTCCGTTCTTGTACACCACCTGGGAATTTGGGCGTACAAGAACGGATTGATGGTCAGGGGCGCTCGGGCGCCCGGCCGGCAAGGCCAGCAAAGTGCGACCAGGCAAAGCATGCGACGGGTCGGTCCCTCGATGGGACCGACCCGCCGACCGTTAACAGAAGAGTGGGGGGCGGGGCGACTTGGCACCCACAGGCGCTCAATTAGCAGCAAACACTTGCCCCAACAGCCGCACCCCATCCTCCATCACAGACGCATCCAAAAAACTGAAGCTCAACCGCATAAACTCCCGACCAGCAACCTCATCGGCAAAGAAGTACCGCCCCGGCACATACGCCACACCCGCTTCCACCGCCCGGGGCAGCATTTCGGCCGTATCCACACCCGCGGCCCGTACCCAGACGAAGTACCCCCCGCCCGGCTCCTGCCAGGTCACGCCCGCGGGCATGTACCGCCGCAGCAGATCCATCATCAGCTCTCGGCGGGCGCCGTACTCCTGCCGCAGCCAGGCGACCCGGGCGCCCAGGTCGATCGACTCCAGATACTGCGTCATGACGGCCTGGGCAAAGGAATGCTCCAGGTCTTTCTTGTAGGTCCACATCGCCCGGATCAGGTCGGGGTGGGCGATGGCCCAGCCGACCCGCAGGCCCGGGGCGATGATCTTCGACAGCGATCCGGCGTAGATGACCCGGTGCGAGCGGTCCAGCGCCCGGAGGGGGACGGGCAGCTCTGCCCCGTAACCCAGCTCGCCGTAGGCATCATCTTCGAGGATCACAAAGCCATACTCATCAGCCAGATCGAGCAGACGGCGGCGCCGGGCCGGGCTCATCGTTGCCCCTGTCGGGTTCTGGAACGAGGCGATGGTGTAGACCAACTTCGGCACCCGCCCGCCCCGGGCCCGGCGCCCGGCCAGGTCAGCGGCCAACGCATCGACATCCAGCCCATCGCTATCAACGGGGTATGCGACGATGTGGGGCGTATAGTTCCGGAAGATCTCCAGCGCTTCCATATAGGTGGGCGCCTCTACGGCGACGAGGTCGTCCGGCCCGAGCAGGGCGCGGGCGGCCAGGTCGATCACCTGGGCGGCGCCGGCGGTGACCATCAGCGAGTCGGGGTCGCAGGCCATGCCGCGTGCCGCCGACCGGGCAGCCAGCAACTGAGGAAGGCGGCGCATCGCAGGGCTGCTCAGGTAGTGGAAGGGCCGGTCCAGCTCCTTCGCCACCAGCGCCTGGGTCGCGGCGGCGATCTCCTGCGCCGGCACCGAGGCGGGGAAGGGATAGCCGGCATTCAGCCGGATCGTCCCCTGCTTGACGGGCGGAAACCAGGCGCCAGGGGGCGGGTAGCGGAGGGCGCGGTCAACTTCAGGCGGGAAGGAAAACACGTGCAACAGCCCCTTTCCGGCAGGACCAATCACCACAAGCATACCGGATTTTGTGCCATAGTTCACAGGAGGATTCGTGCGGGTGTAGAACCCTTCCCGTGCAGTTTGTCAACCAACCGACTCAGGGAGGGGACGTAGATGACCCATCAGCTGCCGCCGCTGCCTTACCCGTACAACGCCCTGGAACCGCACATTGGTGAGGCGACCCTGCTACTCCACCACGATAAGCACCACGCTGCGTATGTGAACAACCTGAACGCAACCCTGGAAACCCAGGCCGCCCTGCAGGGCTACGACCTGGAGACGCTGCTCCGCCGCATCGGCGAGGTGCCGGAAGCGATCCGCACCGCCATCATCAACAACGCCGGGCAGGTGCATGCCCACACCCTTTACTTTGAAGTGATGACCCCCGGCGGCGCAACCGCCCCGCACGGCGCCCTGGCCGAGGCCATCGACAAGCAGTTCGGCTCCTTTGCCGCCTTCAGGGAGCAGTTCGCCAAGGCGGGCGCCACCCGCTTCGGCAGCGGCTGGGCCTGGCTTGTGGTGAAGGAGGACGGCCAGCTCGCTCTCTACAGCACCGCCAACGGCGACAACCCGCTGATGCAGGGGCATACGCCGATTCTGACGATGGACGTCTGGGAGCATGCGTACTACCTGAACTACCAGAACCGCCGGCCGGATTACGTCAGCACCTTCCTCGGGCTGATCAACTGGGATATCGTTGGCGCCAAGTACGAGACGGCGCTGCATAGGTAAAGAGAAGGGACCGTCCCCGGGTGGGGCGGTCCCTTTCAGGAGGAGAACATGCCCGACTTGAAACCGTTCCCCGTGCAGGACAGCGTTTTGTCGGCCGAGGTCCTCGCCGATGCGTTGCTGCCCGTTTACGGGCTGACACCGCCATACGCCTGCCGTTTCTTCCGCAAGGGAATCTGTGACACTTACCAGATACAGTCTGCGGACGGCGGCTACTACCTGAAGGTATATCGGGCAGGGCGGCGTTCCTTCCAGGATGTCAGCGAAGAGGTCCGGCTGCTGAACCACCTTCTGGCGCACGGGGTTGCCGTCGTCAGACCCGTGCCCCGGCTGGATGGCGGCTTCGTGAACCCACTCCAGGCTCCCGAAGGGCCCCGGCATGCCGTGCTCTTCCATGCGGTGGAAGGGCAGGGGGAGAGTACGGACCAACACCGCCGGGACTTCGGTGCCGCTGTGGCGCGCATGCACCTCGCGGCAGACTTGATGACGCCCGCCTACAACCGGCAGCACCTGGACATGGGTGCACTGGTCGAGGAGAACATGGTGCATATCGGGCAGTTGATGGTTCACCGGCCGGATGACTTCGCGCTGATCCGCGCGATCGCCGATCAGATCAAAGATCAGGTCGAATCTCTGCTGCCGCACTCTTCACCCATCTACGGCATCTGCCACGGAGATTTGCATGGCGGAGACGTCCTCTACGATCCCAGCGGCAGGCCGACCCTGCTCGATTTCGACAGTTCCGGCTGCGGATGGCGGGCTGTCGACCTGGGGGTCTACCTGTGCCACGACTGGATGAACACAAGCCCGGAGAGCGACAGGGTACGGCAGAATCGACTGGCCGTATTCCTCGACGGGTACCAGTCCGTGCGGGAGTTGGGCGAGAATGAGCGGGCCGTCATCCAACTGACGCCGGCCATCAGGCACATCTTCCTGATGGGTCACGTACTGCGGCACACAACGGTGTATCAGGGGTGGAACTGGGCAGATGACGGGTTCATCGACTGGCATATGCACTGGTTCAGGCACTGGCAAGGAGAAGCCGTCATCCATACGCTGTAAGAAACAGCGTGCGGGATCGTCCCGGCGCAGCTCTGAACCGGGAGGCATCTGCATGAACGGACTCCGCTCGGGCAGCCGGCCCGGAGGCCTGGGCTGGTCCAGCCCTACGCCCATCGAGCCTGAAGCCGGTCGCCGCTGGAACTCAGTGCCCTCGCTGGACCCACGGCGGTACATGGTTCCGCCGCCCCCTGCCAACGACTCGGCGGAGACACGGGCTGAACTGGTGCAGTTGCACCGGATCATCCGTAACCTGTCTGCCGCCGATATCCCCCGCCTGCGGCGCTGGTCGGTGGAAGAGATGACGGTGCTGACCCATTGGATGAACATGGCCGATCAGATGTCCAGGAACTACGGGCTCTCGGCCCCGGCGGGCGCCCGGGTGCAGGCGCTGGTGGCAGGGAGCGTGAACACCGCGCTGATCGCCTGCTGGAACAACAAGTACCACTACCTGCGGCCCCGGCCGACGCAGTTGGACCCGACCCTGAGAGCACCCTTCCCGACGCCCGACCACCCGTCCTACCCGGCGGGGCATCCGACCGTAGCGGGCGCCGCCAGCCGGGTTCTCAAGCAGTTTTTCCCCCAGGAAGCGGCCCTCTTCGATGCGATGGCCACCGACGTCAGCCTCTTCCGGCTTCAGGCCGGCGCCCATTTCATGAGCGATGTGAAAGCAGGCCTGGCCCTGGGCAGCCGGGTGGCCGAGGATATCCTGCAAGCCGAAGCACGGAGCGGCGCCCCCATGCGGTACGGGCGATAAACCAAGGGCGCCTCCCTGCCCCCAGGAAGGCGCCCGTTGCTTATTCCTCCAGTTCCCCCACGCTCAGCACCGCCGGCCGCACCACCTTCACGGTCCAGAAGCAGGCGATCAGATAGATGAGGCCGGTCATCAAGAAGACGCCCCGGTGGTCGACAAAGGAGCCGATGTAGCCGGCGATGGTGGGTCCGACGATCGACCCGAGCGATGCGGCGGACTGGTTCAGGCCGAAGGCCCGGCCCCGCAGGTCCCGGGGGATGGCCGTCGCCAGCAGCGCAGCGACACCGGGGGCGATGGCCGCACCCGACACGCCCGAGAGGAGGCGGACGGTGCCCATCTGCCAGGCGGAGTGGACGAAGGTCTGTGCGAGATAGAGGAGGCCGGAGCCCAGCAGGCCGATGGCGATGGTCCGGGTGTAGCCGTCCTTGGCACCCCGCTTCGCCCAGTACGGTGCCATGCCGATGAAGGCGACGCCAGGGATGGAGAAGAGCACGCCCGAGAGCCAGCTGGGCGCATCGGCGCCGGCGATCTCACGCACGAAGGGGACGAGCACCGGTTCCAGGCCCATCACCGCGGCGTTGGCGGCGGTGGTGATCAGCACGATGGCCAGGAGCACCCTGTGGCTGGCGGCAGCCTTGAGGTCCTGCAGAATCGAGGACTTGCGGGAGGCCGGCGCGGCAAACTGCTCCTTGACGTTGATGAAGACGAGGAGCGTGACGATGGTGATCATGGTGGCGGAGACGTAGGCCGAGTACCGGATGCCCACAACGTCAGCCGCAACTCCGCCGATGACCGGGCCGATGATGGCGCCGGAAGGCCAGGCGGTCTGGATCAGGCCCAGGGCCTGGCCCACGTGCTGCTGTGGCGTGGAGACACCGACCAGTGCGATGGCCATGGGGACGAAGCCGGTGAGCGCACCGATCAGCATGCGGACGGTCAGGAGACCGTAGGGGCCGGTCACCAGCGCCATGCCGATGTAGCCCAGGGCGAGGAATGCGCCGGACCGGAGGAGCATGAGCCGGCGGCCGTAGCGGTCACCGATGGCGCCCCAGATGGGCGCCGTGAACATGCTGCAAAGAGCGGAGGCCGATATGATAATGCCGGACCAGAACTCGACCGCGTGGTCGACGCCCAGTTCGACGAGGTAGTCAGGGGTGAATGGCATGACCATGGTCCAGCAGATTGAGGAGATGAAGACGGCGAGCCACAGGATGTACGTATTTCGCTTCCACTGCTCCAAGCAAGTGCGCCTCCTTACTTTACGATGATAAGGTTTGGCGCGACGAGCGGATTCCCCTGCTGACTCGAGCGAGATATTTCGTGTCACTAATGATTTCCGGTGTGTAGTGGCAGAATGTCGGGCAGGTGAGCGTCCTCTGCCGTGTGCATGACCAGTACCAGACCAATGCTCGACCAGTGTCTGCCGATGCATGACCAGTGTCTGCCGGGTACATGGCCGGTGTCTGCCGGGTCCATGACCAGTGTCTGCCGCTGCATGACCGATGTCTGCCGAATACCTGCCGAATACCTGCCGAATACCTGCCGAGTATCTGCCGAATACCTGCTGGATGCCTGCTGAGTGTCTGCCGATGCATGACCGATATCTGCCGAATACCTTCCGAATGTCCGCCGATGCATGACCAGTGCCTAACGTGTGTGCCCACCGATTGCCGGATAGCCCTGCCGATACCAATTATCCCATATAATAGGTGTATCCTATTTACCGCCCTGAGACGCACTGCTGCGGGTGACTGATATTGCGTAATTAGAACGAAAATTAGCCCTATTGCAAACTAATAGAGATGCAGATAAGATAGACATAGAACAGGACGCGGCACCGATTCGGCATCCAGGGGGAGTGTACGAAGGTATGGTGGAGGATGAGAAGAACCCAGCGTGGCAGCCCTCAGACGCTGCTGCCGCAAACAACGTTCCGGACCCGGAAGAGGAGAAGTCTGGGGCGGTCCAGCCCTCAAAGCCATCCCACCATGAGCAGGGGCCTCAGATCAGCTACAGCAGTGCTGGGGCACGCAACATCAGGCGTCGAGGCATGAACACTCCGGGGTGCTGGATGCAAGGTGGAACCCTGGAGCCATTCGCCTCGGTTGTCTGGGCGCTCTCCGAACTGGCCGAGCTGAGGGATGAGGCGACAAACCCCAACACCAACGAGGTGGAGAAGGTCCTGGCAGCCCGGGTGGGAAAGGAGCGCAAGGTCTGGATTCATCCGACCGACCCGTTCAATCCTGAGGGCACCAAGTTGACTCGTCTCAAGGACGGCAGCATCCGCATCAATCTGTACAACTTCTTCGCCAGGGAGAACCTGCTGATTGCAGTCAGGCGCCGTGAGCGTTTCGAGTTGGAAATGGTGACCGATTCCCGGAGCCCCGTGGGACCTGCCCTCTGCCTCGACCTGTCCAAGCCCCTGGAGACCAAGGTGATTCCGCCTCGGAAGAAGAAGGGCGAGCAGGCGAAGTCCAACGGCAAGGACAAGAAGGGCCCCGAACTTAAGTCCCCGCCGCCTCCCGCCCCAGACGCTGAGGACGAAGATGAATAGCTTACGTAACGGCTCCCCCACCCGGGGGGGCCTTCTACATTGCATGGCGTTTCAGCCCAGGTTGCGGAACTTCTCGTTGCGACGCTCGTCATAGGAATGACGGAATTCTCCCCGGTGCGGAGGCATGATCAATGCGCAAGATCACATCGCTGCTGATGGCTGCAACCCTCGTCCTATCAATCGCAGGCTGTGCCCAGCTCAAACCGGCCCAAGAGACGCCGCCCTCTGTCACAGCGCCAACGGTCTCCGAGCCAGCCCCGACAACGGTCCCGACCCCCGACCCGTCCAAGCCCGGTCCCCTGCCTGCCCCGGCTGTCAAGCCGGACGCCCGGCAACTCTTTCCCGCCTACGCCTTCGTCGACGGCAGCCGCAAATGGGGATACGTCGACCCGAAAGGCCAGTTCGTGATCAAACCGACCTTTGACAGTGCGGCCGACTTCGAGTCGGACGGACTGGCCATCGTGCGGCTCGCCAACAAGTACGGCCTAGTCAACAAGGACGGCCGGCAGGTTGCCGAGCCGGTCTGGGAATCGATCCGACCGGCAAACAGCGACCTGGTTCGCGTCCTCTCCAACAGCTCGGTGGGCAAGGTCCAGGTTGTGGACAGCGCAGGCAAGCTGCTCTTTGATACATATCGTATCCATGACAACTTCAACAGCGGCCTGGTGCCGTTTCAAGAACCGGCGACCAGCCTGTACGGGTACGTTAACCGCGCAGGCGAAGTCGTGATCCCCGCCCAGTACCAAAGGGGATACGCCTTCCGTGACGGCAAGGCGATCGTTTCGGTCAGCGAGGGGACCTTCGCGGTTATCGACACGGCGGACAAGCGGCTGGGCGCCTTTACCGCCCGCATGATCGCCCTGACGGATGACGGAGTCTCTGAGGACCTGATCGCGTACAGCGATGCTTCAGGTCAATGGGGGTACGTCACGGTCAGCGGTCAGGTCGTCGTGCCTGCCAAGTATGGCTACGCCGGTCCCTTTAAGGATGGCCGGGCGGTCGTTTCCGCGGGTGCATCCTGGGATCGTAAGCCCAAGGGGCTGATCAACACCCGCGGTGAGGTGGTGATTCCCGAGGAATACGGGAACCTCGAGCCGCTGGGCGCCGGCCTCTATGCTGTGGCCAAGCCGACGGAGTTCCGCTGGCCGGAGGCGTATATGCCCACGGCGCTCATGACCGCAGAGGGCCGCCTGCTGACCGAGTTCAAGTACTACAACGTCCAGCCAGTGGACCAGGGCCTGATCAGCGTCAACGATGGGAAAGAGACGTTCTTCCTGGACACCCAGGGCAAACGGGCGCCCGGCCTGCCTTCTGCAGAGGGTTTCGGCAAGGTGCAGGTAGCCGGCTCCCTCATCAAAGCGGATGTGGATGACCGGGTCAGGTACCTGGACCGGAAAGGCCAGGTCGTCTGGCAGGGCGACCATACAGTCACGCTGGCCGGCGGGCTGCGGGTGATCGAGCGGAAGTACCGCCCCAACCGGTCCACCCTGATCTTCTACCCCGAATTCGCCGGTCTGGCCGACCCGAAGGCCCAGGAAGCGGTCAACAAGGCCTTCCGGCCCGAGGGGATGGACCTGCCCAAAGCGCCTGGCGAGGAGACCCATAGCACCGTCAACATGGGGTTCTCCGTCCGCCAGCTGAAGGGGCTGGCCATCATCTATGAGACCAGCTATTGGTATGGCTGGGGCGCCGCCCACGGTATGCCGGGGCGCGTCTACACCCACGTCGACGCCAAGACTGGCAAGATCTACTCGCTCGCCGACCTCTTCAAGACGGAGAGCAACTATACCGCCCGCCTACGCGAAATCGTCCGCAAGCAGATTGCCGCCAGACAGGACAAACTCTTCGCCGAGAACCCGGAAGTAAGGGTGGACCACCCCTTCTACGTGACGGAAGAAGCGCTGACCATCTACTATGTGCCTTACGAGATCGCCAGCTACGCGCAGGGCTTCATTGAGTTCGCCATTCCTTGGAGTGAGATCAGCGAACTGACCGAAACGAACGGCCCCTTCTGGAAGTCGTTCCATTAGCAGCATCACGACCGCAACGCACCACAGAGAAGGGAATGCAGCCAATGCCGAACAGACAGGTGCCGGGGCAAGCGGTGGCCGGGGAGCCCCTGCTGAAGACCAAGCTCTTTATGCCGCGCTTGCGCCCCGACACCGTGGCACGCCCGCGTCTGGTCGGCCTGGTCGCCGCTGGCCTCACCCGAAAGCTGACCCTGATTTCGGCGCCGGCAGGCTCCGGCAAGACCACCCTGCTCAGCGAGTGGCGTGAGACCGAAACCGGGCAGACCACGCCGGTGGCCTGGGTCTCCCTGGAGGCGGCAGATGATCTTCCGCACCGGTTCTGGCTCTACGTCGTGCAGGCCCTGGACCGGCTGCGGCCTGGCAGCCTGACTGATCTGGCGCAGGCACTGGGCGGCCCGCAGCCAGCGCCGCTGGACGCGGTGGTGACGCTGCTCATCAACCAGATGGCCGAACTGGAGCAGGAGACGGTCCTGGTGCTGGATGATTATCACACCATCACGGCGGCGGAGATCCACCGGACCGTGGCGCTCCTGCTGGAGCACATGCCGCCGCAGTTCCACCTGGTGATCACCACCCGTTCCGATCCGCCCCTGCCACTGCACCGGCTGCGGGTGCGGCGTGAACTGGCCGAGGTACGCCTGAAGGAACTCCGGTTTACCCCGAATGAGGTGGCGGAGTTCTTCGGGCAGGCGATGGGCCTGCAACTGACCGACCGCCAGGTCGAACTGCTGGCAGGGCGGACGGAGGGGTGGATCGCCGGTCTGCAGTTGGCGGCGCTTTCGCTGTCGGACATGAAGGATGTGGACGGGTTTGTGGACACCTTCGCCGCCGGCAGCCAACAGTACGCCGTCGATTACCTGGTCGAAGAGGTGCTCCAGCATCAGCCTGAACCGGTGCGGCGCTTTCTGCTGCAGACGTCGATCCTCGGCCGGTTAAGCGGCCCGCTCTGCGACGCCGTTACGGGGGAGAGCAACAGCCAGGCGCTCCTGGAGTGGCTGGAGAGGCGGAACCTGTTTCTGATTCCCCTGGACCACCAGCGGCACTGGTACCGTTACCACCACCTCTTCGCCGAGGCGCTGAAGGAGAGCCTCATCCGTGAACGGCCCGATGAGCTCCCGCAGCTGCACCGGGCCGCCAGCCGGTGGTACGAGGAGCAGGGGCTGACCGAGCCCGCCGTGGGCCATGCCATCGCCGCGTCAGACCACGACCGGGCCGTGCAGCTGGTGGCAACGCTGGCTGAGCAGATCTGGCTGCGTGGCGACTCGGGCATGCTGATGGACTGGATGAAGGCGCTGCCGCAGGCGTTAATCCGTGCCCGGCCCGACCTTTCCTTCGCTATTGCCTGGGGCTGCCTGACCTCGGGGCGCCCCGACCTGGGCGAATCGCTGCTCCGCACGGCTGAGGAAGAGCTGGCCGGCAGGGGGCCGGAGGCGGCAGAACTGCTGGGCAAAGTCCTGTCGGGCCAGGCCCACATCGCCCGGGTCCAGCGGAATTTCCCGGTGTCGCTGGCATACTCACGCCGGGCCCTGGAGGTGCTGCCCGCCACCAGCTGCGACTGGCGGGGCTGGGCCGTATGGAATGCCGGCGCCATTGCCCACTGGTCCGGCGACCTGGATGGAGCGCTCGCAACCTACACCGAGGCGAAGCGGCTCTTCCAGGAGGCTGACGATCTGTATGGATTCCTGCGGGCCACTGTCTGGCACGCGGAGATTCTGGCGGACGCCGGCCGCCTGCCGGAGGCGCTGGCCGAGGCCGAAGCGGCCCTGGCGCTGGCCGAGGCGAAGGCGGGCGCCCACCTGCCGGTGGTCAGCCTGGCGCACCTGGGCGTTGGCGAGATGCTCTATGAGCAGTACGACCTGGCGGGGGCTGAACGCCATCTGCTCCGGTGCCTGGAGCTGGGCCGGGCCGGCGGTCTGCTGGATGTGGTATGGCTGGCGTACATGCCCCTGGCCCTGGTTCGGCAAGGGATGCGACAGCCCGATGCGGCGCTGGCCTGCCTGGACCTGGCGGACCAGTTGGCCCCGCGGGTGCCCTGGGCGCTTGCCGCCAGCGCGGTCGCCCGGGCCGCGCTCCTGCAGCGGCAGGGGAAGACCAAAGAGGCGGCCGCCCTCGCACCGCAGGTGGAGCGCCTGGCCCGGGACCAGGGCGGGCCATTCCAGCGGGCGGCCCTTACCCTGGCTCAGCTGAAGCTGGGGCAGGGGTTCCCGGAGGAGGCGCTGGCCCTGTTGACGCCGTTGGCCGACAAGGCCGGGGGCAGGTCGGTTCGCCTGCTGGCGCTGCTGGCGCTGGTGCTGAAGGCGACAGGCCAGACGGAGCGGGCATTCGCCGTGCTCGAGCGGGCCCTGACCATGGCCCTGCCTTCCGGACAGTTGGCAGCCTTCATGGAACTGGACCGCCCCATGGCCGACCTGCTCGGCCTCTTCGCCCCACGCTGGAAAGGGGCCCTGGCAGACTTTGCGTCCAGGGCAGCCTCCGCCGCTCCCGGGCTGAAGCCCGCCGCCCGCCTGGTTGACCCGCTCAGCGAGCGAGAGATGGAAGTGCTGGCACTGCTGGCCGAGGGCGCCCCCAATGAGGCGATCGCACAGCGGCTCGTTGTCACGCTGCATACAGCCAAGAAGCATGTCGCAAACATCCTCAGCAAGCTGGGGGTGGCCAACCGCACACAGGCGGTGGCCAGGGCACGGGAACTGGGTCTTCTGTAAGATGAGGCGGGTGATCTTGCATCACCCGTCTTTTTCGTGCCCCGGCCGGGGGGCGTTACTCCAAAGGATAAGAGCGGCCGCACTGCAAGAGTACTCTTCCGGGTGACGAAGGGCGACGGCCGCCCCTGTAGACTGAAGCTGAAGGGAGAAGGATCGTCATGCGGTATGCCCTGCAGCAGCGTCTCACTGTCGATCGGCTGATCTGGCTCTTTCCGGTTGTTTTTATCCTCCATGACCTGGAGGAGGTCTTCACCATGGTGCCCTGGATGGAACAGCACCCGGAGCTGATGGCACGGCTGCCGTTCGCCCCGGCCGTCACCACCACGGCGCAGGTGGCGGGGGCTGTGGCCTTTGAATGGGTGCTCACCTTTGTGGCTGCTTACTGCGGGGTCAGGGAGCTGCGGCGCGCGCGTACGCATTGGTTCTTCATGGGGCTGACGGCGGCGCTCTTCTTGAACGTCTTCACCCACGTGGGGCAGGGCGTTCTGGCTCGTGGCTACATACCGGGGCTCTGGACGGCCCCGACCTTGCTGCTCCCCTACATGCTCTATCTCTACGGGCGGCTACGCACCGCCGGGCTGACCGACCTGGGAGGGCTGCTGCGGGCGCTGGTTATGGGGGCACCGGTGGGCCTGGCGGTGGTGCTCGTCGCCCACCAGGTGGGAGGTCTGCTGTTCTAGGTTGCCGGCAATTGTTCGGGAGGTGCAGTTTGATGAAGGAAGATTCGACCGCAGCAGCCGTGACACTCGGGTACTGGAGCGCCCTGCTTGTAACGATCGCGGGGTTTGCTTACCTGGCCGTCATCAGCTATCTGATGGCCACCGGCAGTTTCACCTTGCCCCTGCCGGAGGCCGTTGAGATCTTCGCGGCAGCGGTCACCATCGCTGCGGGTCCCCTGCTCGTCGCAGCCCTGGTTGCTGTCCATTACTTGGTCCCGGCCGGCCGCCGGACCTTTTCGCAGATGGGTGTTCTGTTTGCCACGGTCTTCATGGTGATGGTCAGCATCAACCGGTTCGTGCAGCTCACCGTGATCCGCCCGAGTCTGCTCGAAGGGAACATGACCGGCCTTGAGCGGTTCATGCCCTATGGTCCCCGGTCCGCCATGTTATCGCTGGAGCTGGTGGGGTGGGGGTTCTTCCTGGGGCTCGGGCTGCTCAGCGCTGCGTTCGCCTTTGCTCGGGAAGGGGTTGCCGGCAAGGTGCGGTGCTCGTTCCTGGGGTACGCCGTGCTGGCGCTTGCCAGCACCATGGCGTTTGTCGCTGACAGCCCCCTGTCGGCCATCGGGTTCGTGGCGTGGGGGCTGATCCTGCCCATCGGAACGACCTTCCTCACGACCTGGTTTGCTCGCATGCGCAACGTTCGGAGGTGATGCAGCGTGGAGAAGATTCGCCAGTACCGGCAGGCCCATGCCGGGCAGATCGTGCAGGAGCTCGTGGACTTTGTGGGTGTTCCCAACAACGTATATGTGGTCGAGCAGATCCAGCGCAACAGCCGGGCGCTCCGGGCGATCCTGGAGCGGCGGTCCATACGCACGGAGCTCTTCCCCACCGCCACGGGCAAGCCGCTGGTCTACGGAGAGCTGCTGACACCAGGCGCAACGGCCACCATGCTGATTTACGGGCACTACGACGGTGTGCCGGCCGAACCGGCCAAATGGCACTCCGACCCGTACGGGCCGGTCCTGCGGACGCACCTGCCAGTGGGGCCGGAAGCAGACTGGAGCACCATCTCCATGCCGGAGGACGGCTCTTTTGACGACGATTGGCGGCTCTTCGGCCGGTCGGTGGCCGATTCGAAGAACGCCATCATCGCCATGATGGCCGCCCTGGACGCCCTGCGGGCCGCCGGCCTGCAGCCCGGCATCAACCTGAAGTTCCTCTTTGACGGCGAAGAGGAACTGGAGTCCCCCTGCCTTCCCGCCGTCCTGCAGACCTACCGGGAGCGGCTCTCCGCCGACGTAATGATCTCCGCCTCCGGGGAGCGGCACCAGAGCGGCCGCCCGACGGTCGAGTTCGGCATCAGGGGGATCCTGATGTTCGACCTGACGGTCTATACATCAACGGTCGCCCTGCACAGCGGTCACTTTGGCAGCTTCGCGCCCTCGGCTGCCTTCCAGCTCGCCCATCTGCTCGCGTCGATGAAGGCGCTGGACGGCCGGGTGCTGATCAAGGGCTTCTACCATGAAGTGGCGCCCCTGTCGGAGAGCGAACTGCGGGCGATCCGGCAGATTCCGGCCGTGGAGGAGAAGGTGCAGCGGCAGTTCGGTATCGCCAGGGCCGAAACGGAGGGGCGGTCGCTCCAGGAGCTGATCAACCTGCCCACCCTGAACGTGCGGGGCATCCGCAGCGGCTTTGTGGGGGAGGAGGCGCGCAACATCATCCCCCATACGGCGACAGCCGACTTCGATGTGCGGCTTGTGCGGTCGATGGACCCGGACCGGACGCTCGCCGCCGTTGCAGCGCATATTGAAGAACAAGGCTGGACAGTGCTGGACCGGGCGCCCTCCCGGGAGGAGTTGCTGGCCCACGGGCGGGTGGTGCGGCTGCGGAAGCGATCCGGCTTTCCCGCCACCCGGACGCCGCTGGACGCGCCCGTGGCCGGGCGGGTCGTGACAGCGCTGGAGCAGGCGGTTGACGAGCCCCTGGTGGTGATGCCCACCGAGGGGGGCAGCCTGCCCATGTGCCTCTTCGAGCAGGTCGGCCTGCCGTTTGTGGGGCTGCCCACCTCGAACTTCGACTGCAACCAACACACCGATGACGAAAATCTGCAGTTGAAGTACCTGTTTGAGGCGGTGGATCTATTCGCCGCCCTCTTTCGGTGGGAGTGGTATGGACCAGTTTGACGATCTTGCGAAATCTGGCAGGGTTCCCGCCCGCTCCCCTCGAAGTCTGCCCCTGCAGTTATTTATAGGGGCGATCATTCATGCAGGACGTAGAACGGCTCATCGCCCGGGACCCCGGCGGCCGGGGTGTTGCGGCACTCCTGGTGCCGGGCGACCTTGACCGTGCGGCGGGCGCCGTCACCGCAGCGAACCGAGTACTGATTATCACCGGCTTCGGGGTGGGACCGCACGGCGTCGCCGAGACGGACGGGCCGCCCGGGGCGCTCTTCCTGGGCCGGGCGCTGGCCCGGCTGGGCAAGCAGGTCATCTTCGCCACCCATCGCCTTTGCGAACCGGTCATGGCCGCCGGCGTCGCCAGCGTGGGCCTCTCCGCCCCCCTGGAGGTGCTCGACCGCGCCCAGAGCCCGGCGCCGCTGCTCGAGCGGCACCAGGTCGACTTGGTCATCTCCATTGAACTGCCCGGGCGGGCCGCCGACGGCCAGTACTACAACATGCGGGGTATCCCCATCACGGAGCGGACCGCGCCGCTCGATGAACTGCTCCTGGTCGCGAAGGCGCGGGCGATCCCGACAATCGGTGTCGGCGATGGCGGCAATGAGGCAGGCATGGGCAAGGTGGTGGAGCAGGTTCGGCAGGCGGTGCGGGGTGGCGAGCGGATCGCGTCCGTCGTCAGCGCCGACTACCTGATTTCCGCCGGCACCTCCAACTGGGGCGCCTACGGTCTGGTCGCCACGCTGAACCCGGCGCTCCTGCCCGAACCTGAGGAGGAGGTCCAGCTGCTGACGGCCCTGGTTGTGGCCGGCGCCCTGGACGGGGTAAAGCTGGAGGCCGCCGCCACGGTAGACGGCCTGGAGCAGGAAGAGTATCTGCAGATATTGCGCGACCTCAAGGGGAGATGACGATCATGTACGAGAAACCCCAGGACCTCTGGAAGGCGTGCCGGGAGGGCGTGTGGACCAAGCCCACCGCCGGTCTGGCGCCGGGCTTCGCCCAGGCGAACCTCGTCATTTTGCCGAAGGAGGATGCCTTCGACTTCCTCCGCCTGGCCCAGCGGAACCCCAAGCCGATTCCCCTGCTCGAAGTGCTGGAGACGGGCGACTGGGAGCCCAAGCTGACCGCTCCGGGCGCCGACCTGCGCACCGACCTGCCGGCCTACCGGGTCTACCGGAACGGCGAGTTGGTGGA
>JARBUG010000238.1 GCA_029239785.1 Symbiobacteriaceae bacterium
CCGGGAATCCACTGTTGCCAGGGGATCCGCTGCCCCTGCTGTTGCACGGAAATCGCTCCTTTGCTATCGCGGTCCGCCAACATATTATGTCGTCGGGCGCCGTCCGGACACAGGCTGGGTTCGTCCGCCAGCCAGGCAGGGAATGGTCATGAAATCGTTGAATGGTTGCGACAATCCTTGCTCTGGGGGCGGCATACCATCTACCAAGATATTGAAGCAGGCATGACCAAGATCAGCGGAAGGTTCGCGACCTATCGCGGGCAGCGGGTGGAGATTGGCGATTTGCGGTACCCGCAGTGGCTGCTCACAACGAGCTCTCCGGAGTTGGCGAAAGCGCTGGACTTTGAGCAGGCGGGCGACCACTACCAGGGCTGGGCGCCGCTCTTGGAGCCCAGGAACGTCTACGAGGAGACTTGGTATTGCAAGGTTGACGGCATTAATGGCATCATCACCCACATGAGTGATGACGAGTATGTGGTAATGATCGGTGAAGGGGTTTTCATGACTGACTTCCTACGCCAGTTCCATTGGGAGCCCTACTACACCGATTCGCAGCGGGCGCGCCTGCCCAAGAATTTGCCCACGCACATACGGGCGTATGGCTGGCGCCGTGGCACCCTCCAATTCTCTCGTGAGCCGTTTCGGGTGACCCGGTATGGTCAGAATCCCGCTTACCCCGAGGTGTACACGGCGTATGAGTCCAGTTACTATCTGTGGCAGGGGAAGCCGGTGGCGATAGGCGGCAGTTCCGAAGGGGATACCCACTGGATTGAAACGGAAGATCGCGCGTTTGCTTTGGCGCATGGCTTCCAGCGGTGTCGGGAAAAGCCGGTCACATTTCGGCGGCAGGTACCGCGACAGGAACTGCAGGGGGTTTGGGAGCAGTGGTCGGCCAAGACTCGTACTGACCATTTTGTGGTCACTGGCGAAACCGGCGCCGCAATCATCAAGGAGACCTATGGTGTGTGGCCCGACATGGTGCCGAAAAGGGGGGTCGAGGACCTGACAGGCTGTCGGTTCATCTGGGAGCCCTACATCGTCGAGCCCCCGCTGCCATCTGGTGCCAGGGGCGGCCAAACCACCCCAAGCGAGAGTCCGTCCCTGTACTACGCCATCGAAACGGGCATGACCAAGATGAACGGTTGCTTCGCCACCTACCGCGGGCGCAGGGTGGAGTGCTGCCCCATGTGGGGCTCCGACTGCGCGCTGACCACTAGCGACCCGGTGGTGGCGCAGGCCCTAAGTCTCGAGAAAACCGGAGACCACTACAGCGGCAGGGCCCCGATGTTGCTGCTGAAAGAGTTCTGCGAGGAGCACTGGCAGTGTGAGCTCGACGGCCGCAGGCGCATGATCACCCACGAAAGCGATGACGAGTACATCATCGACATGTGGGACCGTGAGCCCCTCACGGACTACCTGAAGCAGTTCAGCTGGGAGCGCTACCACCCGGAGTCCCTGCGGGCGCGCATCCCCAAGCAGCATGCAAAGCATGTCCGCTGCTATGGCTGGCGCGGGGGTGCGCCTGAGCCGGCAGACAGTCCCTGCTTTGGCGCGCACAACCAGGCCCAGGGGTACCAGCCTTACATGGAGCGGTACGGGCTGTGGCGGGGTCATCCCGTGGACCTTCATGGAAGGGAAGAGGAAACGTGCACCATTAGCACCGAAGACCGGGCATTTGCCGATGCGCATGATTTCCGGCCGACACCGTACAGCCCCACCGTCTATCAGCGCACAGTCCCCGTGGCGGAGCTGGTCAGGGTCTGGGACTTCTGGTCAGCCCGGACGAGTTGGAACACCGTCCTGCTGGTGGTAGGCGAGACCGACACGGCTGTCGTCAAGAAATGGTCGGGCGTGAGGCCCGAGCCGTCCGACTTCATACCAAAAACGGACGTCCGGGTCGTCAAAGGGTTGCGGCTGAAGTGGACGCCCTATATCATCGAGCGGTAGTGCCCTCAGAAGGAAGCAGGCATATGGTGCCGAACCCATTGGGATACCATAATACTGCCGCAACCGCCTGCGAGGGGGACGCATCGTTTTGATCAAGGACTCGCGCATGTACACCGTCTTCGCCCTGATGCTCGCCAGCTTTCTGACCGCCGTCGACGTCACCATCGTCGACACCGCCATGCCCCGGATCATCGGCTCCCTGGGCGGCTTCTCCATGCTCACCTGGGTCATCACGGCCTTCATGCTCACCTCCACAGCCACCGTCCCCGTCTACGGCAAGCTGGCCGACCTGATCGGGCGCAAAAAGGTCTTCACCATCGGCGCTATCATCTTCCTCGCCGGCTCGGCCCTCTGCGGCATCTCGCAGTCGATGGTCCAGCTCATCATCTTCCGCGGCATTCAGGGCCTGGGCGCCGGCGCCATTCAGCCCACCGTCCAGACCATCATCGGCGATATCTTCTCGCCCGCCGAGCGGGCCAAAGTGCAGGCCTGGTTCTCGGGCGTCTGGGGCTTCTCCGCCCTGGTCGGTCCGCTGGTCGGCGGCCTCATGGTTGACTACGTCTCCTGGCGCTGGCTCTTCTACATCAACCTGCCCCTGGGCGCCCTGGCCCTGATCATGGTCTGGCGCCACCTGCACGAAAAGGTGGAGCAGAAGGCAGCGTCGGTCGACTACATCGGCTCGGTCACCGTCACCCTCGGCCTGACAAGCCTGCTGCTGGCGCTCAAGTTCGGCGGCGCCGAACTCCCCTGGTCATCGCCCGAAGTGCTCGCCCTGCTGGGCGGCGCCCTCTTCCTGATCATCCTTTTCATCCTGCAAGAACGGCGCGCCAAAGATCCCATGATGCCGCTCTGGCTCTTCACCCGCCCCATTATCGGCCTGTCGGTGCTGACCACCTTCATGGTCGGCGGCGTCATGTATGGCACGTCGGTCTACCTGCCCATCTGGGCGCAGGGCGTGCAGGGCTTCTCCGCCACCAAGTCGGGCATGTCGCTGCTCTGGCTCTCCGTCGGCTGGCCCATCGCCTCCATCATCGGCGGCCGTTTCCTGATGAAGATGGGCAGCCGTCCCGCGATTCTGCTGGGCCTTGGGCTCAACCTCGCCGCCTCCGCCGGCCTGATGATTCTGGGCCGCACCTACCACGACATTCCGGCCTTCATGTTCGCGGTGGTCACCTTTGTGATCGGCAGCGGCATGGGCTTCTCGCAGCTGGCCTCGGTGCTGGCGGTCCAGAACTCGGTGGAGTGGGCCCAGCGGGGCGTCGCCACGGCGCTGCTCACCTTCCAGCGCACCCTGGGCGGCCTCGTCTGGGTCTCGATCATGGGCAGCACCATGAACGTCACGCTGCTGCGGCGCATGCAGAACATCCCGGGCGTGGGCGCCGGCAGCGCCAAGGAGGCGGGCGATATCGCCAACAAGCTGCTCGACCCGCAAACCTGGGACCTGCTGCCCGCCGGCCAGTTGGGCGCCCTGCGTGAGGCGCTGGCCGCTGCGCTGCGCAACGTACACATCTTGATGGTGGTGGCTGCTGCACTCAGCCTGTTCGTGGCGTTCATGCTCCCGAATATGCACTTTGGTGGCGCGGCCGCCGATAAAAAGACGAATGCCAAATAAGGAGACCCTTCCTATGGGACACACCGCCTTCTACGCACTGCCCGAGGTCTACGAAATCGCCTTCTCATATCGCGACATCCCCCACGAGTGCAACTTCCTGACCGATGTCTATCGCACGATATGCGGGGCGCCGCCGGGCGCCGTCCTGGAGCTCGCCTGCGGCCCGGGCGACCACGCCTGCGAGTTCGCCCGGCGTGGGCTGCGGGTGGCGGCGCTCGACCTCTCATCGGAGATGACGGAGTACCTGCGCAGCCGCCTTGGCTCTGCGCAGGCGGACGCCGAAATCCTGACGGCAGATATGACGGACTTTGCCCTCAGCCGGCCCGTCGACCTGGCCATCACCATGATCGATTCGCTCCCGTATCTGGCGACGAACAGTCAGCTTGTCGGCCATTTCCGGTCGGTCCGCCGGTCGGTCAACCCGGGCGGCCTGTACGTGGTCGAACTCCGCCACCCCAGCGACATCTGGTTTCCGGGCGCCGACCGCACCACGGTCAATCAGTGGACGATGGAGCGCGGCGACCTCAAGGTGACCACCGAATGGGGCGCCGTCACCGAACACGACCCCATCACGCAGATCGAACGGGTGCTGACTCGCATTACGGTTGAGCGTGGCGAGCAGCGGGACGTGATTGAGTCCTGGGGCGACCTGCGGCCACTTTTGCCCCAGGAGCTCTTCGCTCTGGTCGACCTGGCAGGCGGCTGGCGCTTTGCCGGCTGGTGGGGCGAGTTCGACACGAAGCGACCGCTCGGCGCCGACGCCCGCGACTGGCGGATGATCGTCGCCTTCCAGGCCACGTAAAGTATTCACCAACTCCCTGTGACATCGCTCACGGAGCGGCGGCCGGCCATTCGGTAGACTGACAGCAATACACGCCACCGAAAGAAGAGGTGCCGCGCCATGTTGCTGCCACGTTCTAGCGAGGCGGGCCGCCGCCCTGCGTTTGACTTCAACCAGCGCCCGCTCGTCGTCATCTGGGAAGTGACCCGGGCCTGTGCTCTGGCCTGCCGCCACTGCCGGGCGGAGGCGAACCCGAGCCGCCACCCCCTGGAGCTGACCTTCGAAGAAGGCTGCCGCCTGATGGATCAGGTGCGTGAGCTCGATCCCGCCGTCTTCGTGCTGACCGGCGGTGACCCGTTCATGCGCAAGGACCTGGCCGAGCTGACCCGCTATGGCACCTCCATCGGCCTGCGGATTTCGGGCAGCCCCAGCGGCACCCGGCTGGCCAACCTCAAGAACATGCAGAAGTGCGCCGAAGCGGGCATGCAGCGGGTCGCCTTCAGCCTCGACCATGCCGATGAGGCGGCTCACGACGCCTTCCGGGGCGTTCAGGGCTCTTACCGCTGGACGATGGAGGGCATCGCGGCCGCTCGCGAGGCTGGTCTTGAAATTCAGATCGGCACCACCGTGACGCAGCTGAACAAGGGGACGTTGCCTGCGATCGCTCGCAAAGTTGAAGAACTGGGCGTCTCGCTCTGGTCGGTCTTCTTCCTGATTCCCACGGGCCGGGCGCAGCTGACGGACATGCTTACCCCGGCGGAGCATGAAGAAGTGATGGAGTGGCTGGCGGAGTATAGCCGCACGGCGCCGTACCCCATCAAGTCGACCGAAGGGCCGCACTGGCGGCGGGTGCTGCTCCAGAAGGGCGTCAGCGTGCTGCCCACCATGGGCGTCAACGATGGCAAGGGGTTCGCGTTTGTCTCCCACATCGGCGATGTGCATCCGAGCGGCTTCCTGCCCTGGAACGCCGGGAACATCCGGGAGCAGAGTCTGACCGACATCTACCGTAACAGCGAGATCTTCCGGATGCTGCGCGACCCGTCACAGCTGAAGGGCAAGTGCGGAGCGTGCGAGTACAAGGCGATCTGCGGGGGCAGCCGGGCGCGGGCGTACGGCGTCTTTGGCGACTGGCTGGCGGAGGACCCGGCCTGCGCCTATGTACCGCCGGGGTATGTTCAGACGGCCCCGGTTGTGGGAGAATAGGTGTAAGATAAAAAATCCCGGTCTCCCCGTGTGGGAGGCCCGAGTGGTGTCGCAGACACCACGGAGCCCGACACAGGTCTGTAAAGA
>JARBUG010000068.1 GCA_029239785.1 Symbiobacteriaceae bacterium
GGTCAATGTGCAGGTAGCTGTACGCAAGGACCCGGCCCGCGGAACTGCCCGTGTCTGGCTGGCCTGGCCTGCACTCATGCAGGAATACTGACCGACGAGGGGCGACCACAGGGTTGCCCTTTTCTTATGTAATACTCGCGGTCCCGCTTCCATACAGATTATGTGACACAGCTTCCGTGCGATGGAGGGAGAGCATGCGCCGTTTCCTGATCGGTGGCCTGGTGGCTATGGTTCTCGTTCTGGTAGCCTTGCCGGCCCTGCTGGGGCGGCTGACGGGCTCACAAGCTGCAGCAGTGGCACCTGCGGTGAAAATCCAGGGCAGCGACCAGTGGCCGATCAAAGTCTATTTCCCGGAGACCAGGCAGGTGGAATCGATTCCGCTGGGCGAGTACCTGAAGGGCGTTGTGGCGGCGGAAATGGAGCGGGATTTCGAGACCGCAGCGCTCGAAGCACAAATGATTGTGGCCCGCACGTATGCCTTGAAGCGCATGAAGGCCTTTGCACCAGGAGGCAAGGGCGGGTGCCCGGACAACGCCGAAGCCGACATTTGCGCTGATCCGAAGACTGGACAGGCGTACATTAGCAAAGAGGCGGCAGTGAAGCGAATGGGCGCCTTGGCGGCGAACGCTCTTTGGAAGCGCCTGGACCAGATTCAGGCCGAGACCGATGGAATCGTGCTGCGTTACAAGGGAGCGCTGATTGACCCGCTGTATCACTCGGTCTCCGGCACGAAAACCGAGGACTCGGGCTCGTATTACGCCCATTCGCTTCCCTATCTTCAGCCGGTGGACGACCATTGGGGTGCCGATTCGCCCCGTTTGAAGAAGACGTACAGGCTGACGCCTGCCGACCTTTCCGAGCGGCTGGCCGCCGGGGGGAAGGACCTCGCAGTGCCGGCCCTGGCAGCTGCGGTCAACGCCGGCAAGGCCCCGGTCGAGGTCACGGCGCTCACGGGAACAGGCCGTGTCCAAACGGTCAAGGTGAACGATGTCACCCTGAGCGGGCGGGAGTTTCGGGAACTGCTCAGTCTGCAGTCCACGAACTTTACTGTAACAGCAGATCATGGAGAAATCGTGATCACCACGACAGGGTATGGACATGGCGTAGGCATGAGCCAGTGGGGAGCGAACGGCATGGCGAAAGCCGGCAAGAACTTCCGTGACATCCTGACGCACTACTACACCGGTGTTGAGATTAGCTCCGTCTTTGAGGACTAGATACCAATTGATGGTATGATTACACCCAATTACGGGAAGAATGAGGTCCGAGGTGATTGGATTGAAATCCACACGCGGCCTGCCTTCCATGCGGCTCAGTCAGCTGCCCAAGGAGCGCAGAATTGCGCTGGGTTCCTTGGCCCTGCTTGTCACTTTGTTGGGTTCGATCGTTGTATACCAGCGTTTCGCCGTTCCCGAAACAATGCAGCCCCTGCCCGGGCCGGGCACCCCCCGGACCGCCGCAGGGGAACCGGTGAACCAGGCGGAGGCCGGAACCGCAACGCCAGCAGCCACTGGGGAGCCAGAGGCTGCACCGGCGGTTTCCGCACCGCCCCAGCAGTTAGTCGTCCCCCTGGCCGGCAAACCGCAGGTCTTGCAGCCTTACGACTTCCTGTACTCGGAGGATTTCGGCGATTATCGGCTCCACCCAGGCATTGACTACGTTGCCAACCCCGGTGAATCGGTGTTGGCCGCCGGAAACGGCACGGTCACCCGCATCGAAGATGATCTCGTTGAAGGACGGGTCGTGGAAATCGACCATGGCAATGGTTTGGTGACACGGTACGG
Source organism: Symbiobacteriaceae bacterium (assembly GCA_029239785.1). GTDB lineage: Bacteria > Bacillota > Sulfobacillia > Symbiobacteriales > Symbiobacteriaceae > JARBUG01. The sequence goes on from JARBUG010000068.1 coordinate 1,785, forward strand.
TGGCCTTGGCGAGGTAAAGGTTGGGCTAAATGCTGCGGTCCGGGCCGGCACCGAAATTGCCCAAGTTGGCACCGGAGAACGGATTCACCTGCATTTCGAGGTCCTGGTGGACGGGACGCCGGCTAACCCGACCCCCCACCTGAAGCCCTGACAAACGCAGGTAATATACGCCATTGTGAGCACACCCCCGGGTGTGCTCGTCATGTTTGGGTCCCCCGCCCATATATATCTAGCAACCATTAGACCAAAGGGGGCCCAGCGGTGCAGGACTACATTTGGAAGCGCGTTCTGGATGTGAGTAATCACATATTCAGGACGAAGGACACCGTTCGGGAAACGGCCATGCTGTTTGGAGTTTCCAAAAGCACGGTCCACAAGGATGTCACGGAGCGCCTGCCTAGGGTCAATCCGGAACTCGCTGCCCAGGTGAAACAGGTCCTGGAATTCAACAAGGCCGAACGCCACATCAGAGGGGGGGCTGCCACGAGACAGAAGTACCTCGAAAAGTAGTACATGCGATATATCCCGAACCGAAGGGACTTTGACCCCCTACGTCGAATCTGGATTGAATATCCAAGGCCTGTACGGGGGGCGTCGACGCAGTGTTCGGTTTGGCATCAGACATCGGAATTGACTTAGGAACGGCCACCGTCCTGATTTACGTGAAGGGCAAGGGAATTGTTCTCCGTGAGCCTTCCGTAGTGGCGATGGAACGCGATACCAAAAAGGTTCTGGCGATTGGAACCGAAGCGCGGAAGATGCTCGGGCGTACGCCGGGTAACATTATTGCCACACGGCCGCTGCGCGAAGGCGTGATTGCCGACTATGACGTCACCGAAGCTATGCTCAAGAGTTTCATTAGCCGGGTCACCGGCTCCCGGTTCTTTGCCCGTCCGCGGGTGATGGTATGTGTTCCGGCTGGCGTCACCACGGTCGAAAAGCGTGCCGTTATTGAGGCCGCCATTCAAGCCGGCGCCCGCCATGCGCAGCTGATTGAAGAACCCCTGGCTGCCGCCTTAGGTGCCGGCCTAGATATTACACTTCCTACTGGTCACATGGTCGTCGATATTGGCGGCGGCACCACCGACGTTGCGGTCTTATCGCTCGGTGGCGTTGTGCGCAGCGAATCCATCCGGATTGGCGGCGATAAGTTTGATGAGGCCATCATCCGGTATGTGAAGTTGAAGCACAACCTCCTGATTGGCGAACGGTCCGCCGAGGAGATCAAAATTCAGGTTGGCAGTGCCGGCTGCGACAGCCGGAACGAGTCCATGGAGATTCGTGGCCGTGACCTCATGCACGGTTTGCCCAAGAACGTGGTAATCGCCAGTGAGGAGATCCGTGAGGCGTTGGCCGAGCACGTGACCGCTATTTGTGATACGATTCGAACTGTCCTGGAAGCTACGCCGCCCGAACTCTCGGCCGATATTATCGAGAAGGGCGTAATTATGACCGGTGGTGGCGCGATGCTGCACGGTCTGGATAAGGTCATTACGGCCCGCACGGGAGTGCCGGCCTATCTGGCAGATGATCCGGTCTCCTGTGTTGCAAAGGGGACGGGTAAGGCGCTGGAGAACTTCGAGATGAAGGATGAACATCTGGTTGTCCTTAAGAAGATCATGTAATGTAACAACGCCCCCGCCGGGATGGTCCGGCAGGGGGCGTTGTTTTTCCGCGCTTAACGCCCTGCCTGTCTCCTCCGATACATAGTAGGAAGAGTCACCCCAAATCGAGGTGGTTTCATGATCCGGGGAATCTACACGGCGGCATCGGGCATGATGGCCGACCAGCGGCGGCTTGACGTGGTTGCCAACAACCTCGCCAACGCCAGCACGACCGGCTTCAAGCGGGAGACCACCATCTCCAAGTCGTTCAGCGACTTCCTCATTCAGCGCACCCATGACGCTGACCCGACCGCGAACGCCCTGCCGCAGCAGGTCGGCCGGCTCGGTATCGGCACGTATGTTGTCAACACGGCCACGCGGCTCATCACCGGCAACATGCAGCCGACCGGCAATTCGCTTGATGTGGCGATCGTCGGGGACGGGTTCTTCGCAGTCAATACGCCGCAGGGCGTGCGTTACACCCGGGCGGGCAGTTTCCGCCAAAACGGCGACGGCACCCTGGTCACGCCTGACGGACATGAAGTTTTGGTCGATGGGAGCCCGGTGCAGGCACCGGAAGGCAGCCTCACCATTACCGCCGACGGTGATGTGTTGGCGGGCGACCAGAACCTGGGGCGCCTGACCGTGGTGACCAGCTTGGAACTGGGCGCCATTCGCAAGGAAGGGAACAACCTTTGGGTTCCGGCCGGCGAAGGCGAGTTCTCGACGCTCGTGACCCCCTCCGAAACCAGCGGCCAGTACACGCTCCAGGTCGGTTACCTGGAGTCGTCCAACGTCGAATCGGTGACAGAAATGGTCGAAATGATGACGATCATGCGCTCGTTCGAAGCCAGCCAGAAGGCGCTGCAGGCGCAGGATGAAACCCTGCAGAAGGCGGTAACCGAAATCGGACGGGTATAAGACGGAATCGGCGAGGCTGGACCTCTTCGGAGGGGGCCTCCCAGGGCAGCTCCGGAACGACAGACGGAGCTGAGTTTTGATATGGGGAGGTTTTTCTATTGCTGCGAGCCCTTTACACGGCGGCTTCAGGCATGGTGGCGCAACAGACCAATATCGACACCATTTCGCATAACCTGTCCAACGTGAACACCACGGGCTTCAAGAAGGGCCGGGCCGAGTTCCAGGACCTGCTTTACACGCAGATCATGCCGCCTGCCCGGGGCGAGAACCAGGGCATTGTGGTCGGTCAGGGCGCCCGCCTGAGCAGTATCAATCGCATTATGGGCGGCGGCACGCTTATGGCCACCGGCGGCGACTACGACGTCGCCATTTCTGGCGCCGGATTCTTTCAGATCCAGCGGGCCGATGGGAGCATCGCCTACACGCGCGACGGCGCCTTCCACATCGACGCAGCGCGTCAACTGGTGACCGCCAACGGCGACGTGGTGCTGGGTGAAAACGGCCCGATCACGATTCCGATCGAAGCGACCGACCTACTGATCGGCGCCGACGGCGTGATCAGCTATCAGCAGACCAGCCTGTCCGCCACCAGTGCCGACAACAACGAAACCACCAACCCCGAGGGGTTCAAACAGGCCACCGTCGAAATCGGGCGCCTGCAAATCGCCGTATTCCCCAACGCTTCAGGCATGGAGGCGCTGGGTGACAACCTGTGGGGTCCTTCGGCCAACAGCGGTGACGCTACGGTGCTCTCTCCCGCAGACGGCGAGGCAGGGCGCCTGGTGCAGGGCTACCTGGAGGGCTCCAACGTGCAGTCCGTCGAGGAGATGGTCAACCTGATCATGGCCCAGCGGGCTTACGAAATAAACTCGAAGGTTGTGCAGAGCGCCGACGAAATGCTCAGCCTGACCAACAACCTGCGGAGGTAATAAGCGATGACAACCGCACTGCCTCTCCGGGCCACTGCTACGCCTCAGACCACAGCCACCAGGCCCGCTGCCCTCCGCGATGCCAAGCTCCGCGAAGCCGCCCAGGAGTTCGAGGCGATCTTTGTGGAGATGATCTTCAAGCAGATGCGCTCGGCGAACAACGCCCTGAGCGGCGAGTCCAAAGGCTTCGCCCGCTCCACCTACGAAGGCTGGCAGGACGAAGAACTGGCCCGGTCCATCAGCCGGCAGGGCAGTTTCGGGCTCGCCGAGGTGCTCTACAGACAATTGCAGCAGCAGGCGGCGGCGGGGGAAGCATAACCCCGCTGCTTTCGCGCCCGGGAGGAAATATTCTCCGAAAGACGGAATACTAGGTCCCAGAGATAGGTACATATTCGGAGGGATTCTATGCTGGACGCGAAGCAAATCATGGAGATTATTCCGCACCGGTACCCCATTCTCATGGTAGACCGGATTCTAGAAATGGAGCCCGGCAAGCGCGCTGTTGGTCTCAAGAACGTATCGGCCAACGAACCGGTCTTTCAGGGCCACTACCCCGGCCAGCCCATTTTTCCGGGCGTGCTTATGCTCGAAGCCATGGCCCAAACGGGCGGCGTCGCCCTCTTGACGCTCCCTGAAATGGCCGGCCGGGTGCCGCTCTTAGCCGGCATTGATGACGCTAAGTTCAAGCGCCCCGTCTTCCCGGGCGACCAGCTCCGCATCGAAGTAGAGATTGTCGCCATGAAGCGCGGCCTCGGCATAGGCACGGGCAAGGTCTTTGTGGGCGATGAACTCAAGTGCGAGGCGACCATCAAGTTCGCTCTGGTCGACAAGTCCCAGTGGAAGTAGCAGAAGTCGGAATTCCTCTTGACGGGGCCTTCCGCAAGTGATACCATTCACTTCAGCTTAATACTCTTATCTAGAGAAGCCGAGGGACAGGCCCGATGACGCTTCGGCAACCCCCCCGTCCTCCGGGACAGGGCACGGTGCCAACTCCTGCCGGTTGAGAGCCGGAAGATAAGAGGCGAAGAGACGACCGCATTCAGCCCTCTTCGTTTCGAAGAGGGTTTTTTCGTGCGCTGCGTCACAAAATAGCACCGGGAGACCGAAGGAGGCAGGACAGAATGACCGTACGTCGCGGCCGCTATGTGTTTACGTCGGAGTCGGTTACGGAAGGCCATCCTGATAAGATGGCGGACCAGATCTCTGACGCCGTATTGGATGCCATGCTCGCGAAGGATCCGAAGGCCCGCGTGGCTTGCGAAACGTTGCTGACCACCGGCCTTGTAGTGGTATCGGGTGAAATTACGACCGATGCTTATGTCGATATTCCCAACCTCGTCCGCTCGGTGGTGACCGATATCGGCTACACCCGGGCCAAGTTCGGTTTCGACGGCGCCACCTGCGGTGTGCTGACCGCCATTGACCCGCAGAGCACCGATATTGCTCAGGGTGTCGACGTGGCCATTGAAGCCCGTGGCACGACCCAGGAGAAGGAACTGGAGCTTGGCGCCGGCGACCAGGGCATGATGTTCGGCTTCGCCTGCAACGAAACGCCGGAGCTGATGCCCCTGCCCATTTCGCTCTCTCATCGCCTCGCGCGGCAGCTCTCCGTGGTCCGCAAGAACGGTACCCTGCCCTACCTGCGGCCCGACGGCAAGACCCAGGTCACCGTGGAGTACGAGGACGGGCGCCCCGTCCGCATCGACACCATCGTTGTGTCGACGCAGCACGACCCCGACGTGACCCAGGAGCAGATTCGCAAGGACATCATCGACTACGTCATCCATGACACGGTCGCCCAGAACCTGCTGGACGACAAGACCAAGTACTTCGTTAACCCGTCCGGCCGTTTCGTCATCGGTGGCCCGCAGGGCGACACCGGCTTGACCGGCCGCAAAATCATCGTTGATACCTACGGCGGTTACGCCCGCCATGGCGGCGGCGCCTTCTCGGGCAAGGACCCCACTAAGGTCGACCGCTCCGCCGCCTACGCCGCCCGCTGGGTGGCCAAGAACGTCGTGGCCGCTGGCCTGGCCACGCAGTGCGAAGTGCAACTGGCCTACGCCATCGGCGTGGCGCACCCGGTCTCCGTGCTGGTAACCACCTTCGGAACCGGCGTCATCTCCGACGACAAGATTGCCGAACTGGTCAGCAAGAACTTCGACCTGCGCCCGGTCGCCATCATTCGCGACCTGGGCCTGCGCCGCCCGATTTACCGGCAGACCGCGGCTTACGGCCACTTCGGCCGTCCCGACCTCGACCTCCCCTGGGAGAAGACCGACCGGGCCGCCGCGCTGAAGGAACAGGCTGGCCTGTAAGACAACGTTGCCCACAGGGCGCCCGCTAACGCAGCGGGCGCCCTTTCACATTCCCGGGGCCACCGTGCATAAAGTAATGAGCACGATACGTGGGCCTGGGGGTGCGGTTCCATGCAGTGGCTTACCGGCTCCACCGGCGACTGGGTGCTGCTGGCACTGGCGCTTTACGGGCTGACCAGCGCCATCGAGCACACCGCCGACCTCCTGCGGTCTCTCCATCTCAAGCGCCAGCCGGCGTCAACCCTGAGCCTCCTGGTGTTGACCCGCAACCAGGAAGAGCAGGTGGAAGGTTTCATTCGCGACCTGCTAACCATGGTGCGGCGGGAAAAGACCCCCTACGAACTGGTCCTGGTCGACCTGAACTCCAGCGACGGCACACCGGCCATTCTAGAGCGGCTGGCCGACGATGAACACATACGCCTGATGAAGTTGCCGTCGGAAGAACCCGGTCCCGCTTACGAAGCCGCTCACTTCCTATGTACAGGTAAGGTCTCCATGGTCGTTGATCTGCGCGGGCGTGTTGATGCACCCGCACTGCTTCAGACATTGCAATCTGTTTGGAAATAAAAGGAAAATAAATCGCCCGTAGCGAAGTCCCCCCGGAAGAGGGGGGACCTTTGTGTTGTGGCGGTTGATTCTGCAGGGGCTGGCTGACCTGATCTGGCCGCCCCGCACTCGGTGCCTGGTCTGTGAGGAGCCGCTGGCGGGCTGCTCCGAGCCGGTCGGTCTTGTCTGCGATGCCTGCTTGAACAGCATGGCCTTCGACCCGCACGAAGTACGGTGCGCCAACTGCACACGCCCCGCCTATGCATCGGACGGGCTCTGTGCCGAGTGCGCCGCGGGATCGCCCTTTGGCGTTGTCTTTTCGCTAGGACCCCATGCCGGCGCCTTGCGCGAAGCCGTCCACCACTTGAAGTTCGAAGACCGTACCGAACTGGGCGCCGTCCTGGGCCGCCGGCTGGCCCGGCGAATCTCCGTCAAGTTCGACTGTGTGGTGCCCGTGCCGCTCCACCGGTCCCGCCTGCGGGAGCGTGGCTACAATCAGGCTGCCATCATCGGGCGACAGCTGGCTGACGCCTCGGGCATTCCCATGCACGAAGATATGCTTGTGCGCCTGCGGGGCACCGGTCACCAGGCCAAACTCCAGCGGCGCAACCGCCTGCACAACTTGCAGGGCGCCTTCGGGGTCACAACCGCCACGCCGCCCTGGGCCGGAGGCCGCGTTCTGCTGGTAGATGACGTCCTCACCACAGGTGCCACAGCAGCTGCAGCCGCCACCGAACTGTACGGCAGCGGTGCCCGCAGTGTCGACCTGGCAGTGCTCGCTGTATCGACCACGCTCGTGAAGGGAAAACTGAAAACTTCTCCTTAAACTTTGGTGAACGAGACCCGATACTTTAGGTGAACGGATCAGGTCACTCCAAAAAGTGAGGTGGCCCGATCAAGGGGGGCTTCTTTGTATGAAGATCAACAACGTCCCGGGAGCCATGGGGGTTTACCAAAAGTCCGGCGTCCGCCGGGTAACCGGCAGCCAGGAAGCGTCTCGTCCGACCAAGGGCGACGGCGTGGTGCTCTCCAAAGAGGCGCAGCAGGCCCTGGCCCTGAAGGACAAGGTGTCCCAGGCGCCCGAGGTTCGGCAGCAGCGCATCGAAGAGCTGCGGCGCCAGATCGAGTCTGGCACATACAAGCCCGACGCCCGGCAAGTCGCCGACAAGCTGCTCAAAACACGTGTCCTTGACGAACTCATATAAGCAGCAACGGACGTAGCGGGAGGCGGCGATGGTCCGTGGGACCCGCCGTCTTTCTCATGCCCTTTTTTCGGCAAGGGGGAATAGAAATGGACCCTCAGCGCCTCACTTCGCTGCTCGCCCTCATGGAAGAGCAGGTAAAGATCATGAACGACCTCAGCGCCCTCACACAGAAGAAGTCGCTCCTGCTGGTAGACGGCAACCTCGACGAGCTGGACATTCTGCTGCGGGGCGAGCAAGCGCTCATCTGGCAGATGGGGAAGCTCGAGGAACGCCGCTTCCGGCTCCAGGTCGAAATCGCCTCCGAGCTGCGGATCCACGCAAGCCAGCTCACCCTGGAGCGGCTGGTGGCGACCGTTCCGCCGGAGTACGGCCCCCGGTGCCAGACCGTTGCCGAGACCTACGGTGCCAGCGCCAAAGCGCTCATGGAAGCCAACCAGCTCAACACTGAGCTCGTGCAGCAGGCCATGGCTTATGTTGATTTTTCCCTGCAGCTGTTGGGCGCCCGGGGCCCGGCCAGTGCGCAGGTGTACTCGGCTCAGGGCCAGCGCGACCCCCGCGATGGCAAGTTACGCCGGCTGGACAACCGGGTATAGGAGGAACTTCGCATGTCGACATTCGGCAGCATATATTCAGTCCGCTCCGGCCTTGATGCCGCACGCCGGGCGCTGGAGACTGTCGGTCAGAACGTGGCAAATGCCAATACACATGGCTATACGCGGCAGGAAATCTCTCACGTCGCCGCCGAGCCCAGCAACGTCATCAAATCGGCCGGACGGGGCATTGCCGACACGTTGGTACTGCGGTACCGGGACGAGTTCCTGGACCGGCAGTTCCGCACGCGCTCGGCATTTCAGGGGTTTCACGATACCATGTACGCCCAGCTGTCCCACGTGGAAGAGGTCATCGGTGACCTGAGCGAAGGCGGCTTCCGGACGACACTGGATCAGTTCTTCAACTCGTGGGATAACCTCGCCAGCCGGCCGACCGACTCAGCCGCCCGCTCGCAGGTGGTCACCTCTGCGCAGGACTTTATTAACGCGGCGAAGGCCATTTTCAACGATCTGGCAAATGTCCGCACCGAAGCTGACGAGGCGATCCGCAATAAAGTGGATGAAATCAACAGCGCTGCCGGCCAAATCGCCGGGCTCAACCAGGAGATCATGAGCCGCGAAATCGGTGGCCAGACCGCCAACGAACTCCGTGACCAGCGCGACCGCCTGCTGGACAGCCTGGCCCAGCTGGCCGGCACGTCGGTGGTTTCTCACAACGATGGTTCGGTCACCGTTCACCTGGGCTCCATGCCCATCGTGGACAAGCGCGTGGCCTATCCGGTGGATAAATCGCTGGCCATGGAGCCGGACCGCGATGCCGATCCTGCCCTGGTCAGCTACCAGCAGCAGCTGACGAGCCTGACCTGGAACGGCACCAGCAACCCTGCTCCGTTCCAGACCGGTGAGGTGGCTGGCCTTCTGAAGTTGCGCGATCAGGTAGTGCCGGAGTACATGAAGTACCTCGACACGCTGGTCCGTACCGTGGCGACTGAAGTCAATAACCTGCACAACGCCCCCGATCTGGGCGGCAACGCGCAAATCGACTTCTTCACGGCCGCCGGCGGCGCCGGTCCGCTCGGGAACGGGCATATGGACATTGGTATTAACGCGGCCATTCTGGCCGACCCGTCCAAGGTCGTGGCAGCCCAGGATGTGCCTGCCCCGGCGGTTCCGCCCGCGACCACGCCGCCCCCTGCCGCCAGCGATGGCCGCCGGGCGCTGGCCATCGCCCGGCTCCGCACCAGCCCGATCCTTACCGGCGCCCCAGTGGGCACGCAGCAAGTCGACCCGGGCCAGTACCTGCGGGCCATCTCATCGAACCTGGGTGTGCAGGTGCAGCAGGCCCTGGGCCTGTCCGAGTCAGCGTCGCTCCAGGTCGCTCAAGCCGAAAAGCACCGCCAGTCCGTCTCCGGCGTTTCGCTGGATGACGAAATGGCCAAAATGATACAGTTCCAGCAAACCTACAACGCCGCCGCCCGTATGATGACCACCCTCGACGAAATGCTCGACGTGGTCGTCAACCGGATCGGTCTCGTTGGTCGATAGGAGGTAGCGGGCCATGCGGGTCACCCAGCAAATGATGAGCAGCAGCCTCCTGACGAACTTGAACCAACTGAGGCAGCGTACGGCTGTGCTCAGCGATCAGGTCTCTTCTGGCAACCGCATCACGCGGGTATCCGAAGACCCCACCGCAGGCGCAGACGTCATGCGGATTCAGAGCCGCGGGCAGTCGCTCAAGCAGTGGAAGACTAACTTGAACGACACCAAGTCGTGGGTGTACGCCACCGAAGCCAAACTGGGCGACATCACCAACCTGCTCAACGAGGCGAAAGAACTGGCGCTCACCGCGTCTAACGGCACCGCCAGCGACGAAACCCGCAAGGCCCTGGCGCCCGGCGCCGAGCAGCTGCTCACTAACCTCATGGCGGCGCTCAACGAAAAGGAGCCCAACGGCTTCCTGTTCGGTGGCTTCCAGACGGAGACCCAAATCGACACCGCCACCGGCGCCCGGCTCGACGCCTTCTCCCTCAACGACGTGACGGGCCAGGTCACCTACAACGGCGACGCCGGCGTCATGCAGCGCGATGTAGGCCCCAGACTTACCCTGGACGCCAACATGCCTGGTAGCCGCGTCGTCGATGATTCAGACCCAGATAACATGGTGGCCCTGCTGTGGGAACTGAAGACCGCTCTCAAAACACCGGTCATCAAGGATGGCAACGGTGACGGCAGCATTGACACCGACACCAATGCCGACGGCATTGCCGACCAGGACCTTAACAACGATCTATATATTGATGTGGATGCGAACGCCGACTCCGTCATTGACGCGCCGACGGCAACATCCAAGCTGATGCCCAAGTCTGAGGCGGCCATTGTGAATCGAATCAAAGTGCTGGTGGCCAAACTAGACAGTCAGCGACAGAACGTAATCGCCCTCCGTTCCGAGATGGGCGCCCGCCAGATTCGCATTGAGGCGATGGAAACAAGCCTGCAAAATACCGAAGTGAAACTTGAGAGTTCCCTGGAGCAGGCACAAGGCGTTGACCCGGCGAAAGCTATTCTGGACTTGACCAACGCACAAACAACGTATCAGGCAGCGCTGCAGGTGGGGGCACGGATCCTCCCGCAGACACTGGCTGACTTCCTACGCTAGTCTGGAGGGGTTCATCCATGGGAGAGGCGGCCGGCTTCTCGCTGGAGGAGAAGGCGTTTGAGTTCTCCCCGGGCATCTACGGATTTCCCGAGGTGAAGCGCTTTGTCGTGACCGAGATTCCGGGCGGGGGCGACATTTTCAAGCTCATGGTCGCCCTGGGCCAGCCTGACCTGGGTTTTACCCTGGTCTACCCTTTCGCCTTTTTCCCCGACTATGCGCCGGACATTCCGGATGCGGACGTCAGCGAGTTGGGCGCCGAGAAACCTGACGATATTCTGGTCATGTGCATCGCCAACGTGCCTGAGCAGTTTAAGGACGCAACCGCCAACCTGAAGGCGCCGCTCGTCTTTAACCCGTATACGCGCAAAGCGCGCCAGGTCATTCTGGCCGACGACCGCTACACGACCCGCCACCGCCTGTTCAAAGGCTAGAAACGTCCGGGAGGAGGCCCTCCGCATGTTAGTCCTGACCCGACGGTTAGATGAGAGCATCCTGATCGGTGATGATATTGAGATCAGGATTGTTCAGGTCAGGGGGACGGGCGACCAGGCCGTGGTGCGGATCGGAATCACCGCTCCCAAGCACGTCACGGTCTTGCGCAAAGAGGTCCACGACGAAGTAGTGGCCTCAAACCGGCAGTCAGTCCAGGTTGCTGCGTCGATTCCCGGCGATCTCCTGGCGGCCGTCAAGGCGCCCCGCCCCAAAGCTGACGATGATCCGGAAGATCCTGAAACAAAATAAGTACGTTCGAAACCGCTCCAACGTTGGGGCGGTTTTATTTTTCGTTCGAATTGTATTAAACAAAACGCGGCGTGCTTCGATAAGAGAGATAGGAAAACAACACAGACATAGTCTGAAAGACGAGAAAGTGCGGGTGGACGAGAAAACGGGACTAAGGTGGTGAAAAGCGACCATAACCGCCCCTGGTAGGCAAATTCGCTGGTTGGCTAGCCTTAACCCATATCCTCAACGTGACGATAACTAGAACGTAGAGGTTTCATGGGTTGAGAGAAAAGCCGGCTTCCCTCAGCCCAGTTTGCTCTGCTTCACTTCCGAACGCATGGCAAGGACGCTGTGCGGTCCCGAGAATATCAAGGAGGAGATTATTGTATGCGGATCAACACGAACGTTAGCTCCCTGAATGCTTGGCGGAACCTGACCGGTACCGACGGTGCCATGGGCAAGAACCTTGAGCGGCTTTCCTCTGGTTATCGGATCAACCGTGCTGGCGACGACGTTGCTGGCTTGGCCATTTCCGAGAACATGCGGGCTCAGGTCAAGGGCCTGAACCAGGCGATCAAGAACGCTCAGGACGGCATCAGCCTCCTGCAGACCGCTGAAGGCTCCCTGAACGAAGTTCACAACATGCTGCACCGCATGCGTGAGCTGGCCGTCCAGTCCGCCAACGGCACCCTGCAGCCGGAAGACCGGAAGCAGATCCAGACTGAAATGGACAACCTGACCAAGGAAGTCACCCGTATCACCAACGCCACCCAGTTCAACAGTAAGGACCTGCTGGACGGCTCGCTGACGGATGGCAACATCCAGAGCGTGACCCTGCAGATCGGCCCGAACGGTGGCCAGACCGTCAACTTCGCCATCGGCCGCATGGATGCTGCCAGCCTTGGCATCGGCCGCGACGTGATGACCGGTATTGTTGACAACGGCACGGCCGCTTCCTGGACCGGTGGTACTGGTACCATGGGCGGTGCTACTGTGGCCTCTGCCACCAGCGCTCTGAGCGGTTTGGCCAACGGCGCCTATGCCATTCACGTTGTTGACGACGGCGCTGGCGGTCAGCAGGCTGAGTTGCGCCAGGGTGCTACCGTGCTTGCCACAGCCGCCTATTCGGGTGCTGCCGGCAACATCACCCTGACCGGCACTGGCGTGAGCATTACGGCCAACATGGCCAACGCCGTTGCCAACGGCACCAACGACACGTTGACGGTTGCTGCAGCCACCTCTACCTCTGCAGCGGCTGCCAGCACGATCGTTGGCACGGTTGACGAAGTGGGTGCTGGCATTGCCGCCGGCAACTTCCAGGTGAACTATGACGCTGGCACGGGCAAGATCCGCTTGGCCCATGACGAGGACGGCGACGGCACTTACACTGCATTTGGCGCCGAGGTGAAGTTCGAAGCGGGCAAGCAGGTTACGATTGGTGACGAGAACACAGCCAAGACCATCACCCTGACCCTTGGCTCTTCCGTCCCCACCGCTACCACAGCTGACGTCCTGCGGATTGCCAGCTCGGTTGGCGAGGTCAAGACTGATGCCCTCGATAACATCGATGGTTCCGCTGGTGGTGGCGTCATGAGCGTGGGCAATGGCCTCGCGTCTGGCGACTACACCGTCACCATCACTGGTGGCAATACCATCCAGTTGTTTGATGCTGGAGGTGTTGCTATTGGTGGCACCAAGGCGGCCGCTAACGGCGCTGTCGTCACCATTGGTGATGCCAACACCGGTCGTGAAGTTACGCTGCGACTGGGCGCGGCTATCGCTAACGGCAGCGCGACAATCAGCGTGACCAATAATGAGCAGGCCTCCGAGGCTGCCCGGTTCAGCGGCGGTGTCAAGCTTGAGAACTCCCAGGTCTTCGCCGGCCTGAACGTCAGCAGCACCGACGGTGCCCGTGCCGCCCTCGTGAAGATCGACGAGGCCATCGGCAAGGTCTCCTACCAGCGGTCGCAGCTCGGCGCCATCACCAACCGGCTTGACCACACCATCAACAACCTCTCGGTCGTGTCCGAGAACCTGACCGCTTCCGAATCCCGTATTCGTGACGTGGACATGGCCCTCGAAATGACCCAGTTCACCAAGGCCCAGATCCTGATGCAGTCCGGCACGGCCATGCTGGCCCAGGCCAACCAGAAGAACCAGGCCATCCTGTCGCTGCTCCGGTAATTTCGTCTTAGCAGTTAGCGGTGGGGGCCAACCTGTTTCCCAGGTTGGCCCCATTCTCGCCTAAGGGAGGTTCGGGTCGTGCGAATCCGTGGTAATGTCACCCCTACGCCCATCGTCTCCATGACGGTGGCGCAGAACCTTGGCGGTGAAACTCAGGCCCCAGTTCAGGCGCCGGTCATTCCGGCCTCCCCGAAGGTCGAGACAGGTCCGCTGACTGTCGACCTTGGTGATAAGGTCATCGAACTGCAGCCGGGCGAACTGGCCAAGGTCGTTGAGAAGGTTAACCAGACGGCACAGGTTTTTAACCACTCCCTGCGCTTTCAGATGGGCCAGGGCAAGCAGATCGTCATTCGGGTCATTGACATGACCTCAGGCCAGGTTGTGCGCGAAATCCCGCCCGAAAAGTTCATGGACGCCTACCAGCGCATGGAAGACGCCCTCGGCCTCCTGCTTGACGCGAAGCTCTAAACAAAGAGGAGGGTGGCACGATGGGACTCCTGAAAATTCCGGGCCTGGCCAGCGGTTTGGATACCGATAACCTGATCAAAACCCTGATGACGCTGGAGAAGCGGCCGCTGACGGCGCTCACGCAGAAGCGTGACACCCAGACCAACCAGGCCAACGCTTGGCGCGATCTTAATCAGCGTGTCATGACGCTCCAGAAGCGGATCGAAGAACTCTCGAACCTTGCCGCTTCTGACTACTCCGCCCGCAAATCATCGAGCTCCGATACATCTCTGCTCAGCATCAGTGAAAGCCGCTCGACTGCACAGGTCGGCAGCTACTCGGTTGAGGTTACCACCCTCGCCACAGCCACCGCCTGGCAATCCGGGCTGATGGTGGATGGCGGAGGGGTTGCCAAACCTGTCTCTGACCCCGACGCCGACCTGGGTGTAGCCGGCACCATCAAGGTCTCTGGCGGGCCCAAGGATGGCAAAACCTTTACGGTAACGGCCACCGACTCGCTCAACGACATCGTCAAGACGATCAACGAAAAGAGTGCCGAACTGGGCTTCACGGCCAGTGTGTCGCAGGTGAACCCGGGCGACTACCGCCTTGTTCTGAAGGGCAATACCGGTGCGGCAAATGACTTTGCGCTGGTGGACGATGGCGGCACCGTTGCAGCCGGCCTAAAGCTGACCAGCGCTGACGCGACAAAGGTCGCAACAGCGGCGAATGGCAGCATGAAGGTCAACGGCTCCACGATTTCCTTTGCGGAAAACACCGTGAAGGACGCGGTTGGCGGCCTTACCCTTACCGTCTCCAAGACGGGCACGGCCACTGTAACCATTAGCAAGGACAACGCAAAGGTGATCGATGCCGTCAAAAAGGTCGTCGACCAGTACAACACGGTTCTTGACTTCATTAATGAGAAAACCAGCTACAACAGCGAGACGAAGACGGCCGGAACCCTGTTTGGCGACGCACGGGTCAATGACCTGCGCGATGGCATACGCCGGGTCTTAATCGAACCGGTTGAAGGTCAAACCGCGGCCTATGACAGCCTGGGCATTGTCGGTATCTCCTCCCAGGGGTATACCAAGGGATCCGCCTACACCGGCAAGCTGTCGGTAGATCAGGATAAGCTTGCAAAGGCCCTTGAG
Organism: Symbiobacteriaceae bacterium; assembly: GCA_029239785.1. Lineage (GTDB taxonomy): Bacteria > Bacillota > Sulfobacillia > Symbiobacteriales > Symbiobacteriaceae > JARBUG01. The sequence goes on from JARBUG010000068.1 coordinate 17,026, forward strand.
GCCAATCCGAATGCCTTGCGCGACCTGTTTACCATCAACGATGGCGATAAGCAAGGCGTCGCCGTCCGGGCCCGTACTTACCTGGATAACTACACGAAGACGGGTGGTATTCTCCAGGGGCGGGCGGACGCGCTGGACAAGGGCGTCCAGCTGCTAAAGGACCAGATCAAACGGTGGGAAGAGCAGATTCTCCCCAAGCGTGAGGAGCGGCTGCGTGCCCAGTTCCTCAACCTTGAAAAGTCGATGTCAACCCTGCAAAACCAGGGGAACTGGATGTCCCAACAGATCAAGAGCCTCGGTAATCCTAACAGCCAGTGATCGGTAAGGGAGAATCTGCATGAGCAGCGTATACGACCAGTACCGGCAAACCGCCATTCAGACTGCGCCGCCTGAGCAACTGGTGGTCATGCTTTACGATGGTGCCATTCGCTTTCTGGAGCAGGCCAAGACCGGCATGCAGGACGGCAAGGACGTCAGCGAAGCCCTGGGCCGGGCCCAGGATATTATCGTAGAGTTGGCTTCCTCGCTCAACCGCGGCGCCGGCGAGGTGGCCGACAACCTGGCCCGCCTGTACGATTTCTGGATTCAGTGGCTCCTGCAGGCCCAAATCCGGCGCGACACCGGCAAAATCGACGAAGTGCTCGGCATGGTGCGGGACCTGCGTGAGGCCTGGGCCACCATCGCCCTGCAGCAGCGCAAGGCTGCCACGGCAGCCGGCAGTGCCACCGTGGCGCTGAACGCACGCGGATAATAGGGAGGCGCTGCGGCTTGACCGGAGCAGAGGTCTACCTTGCCCACTTACAAGACCTGACCAGGATCTCAGAAGAAGCCGAGGCAGCCGCCAGCCAGCAGGACTGGGAAGCCCTGAACGCCTGCCTGAGCAGGCGCCAGGCCGTAATCGACCAGGTGGATGCCCTGCCGCCTGAATCGGTCCACCTCTCCGCCCGGGAACAGCTTCTGGCCCGTCAGTTGTTAACCCGGGCCGCCGTACTCGACGCCAAAATCTCGGCTGTGTTGGACACTGCCCTGGCCTCCACCCGGTCCGTCCTGCAGGAAGGAAGCCAGACGAAGGCTGGCATTTCTGCCTACCGGCGGTCGGCCGGCGGCGCACCACATATGACAGAGGCCCGCTTTGTCGACAAAAACCGCTAAACCCCGCCCGGAGCGTACGCTCCGGGCCTTTTTATGCCCAGGCGCGTCCACAGGTTGCCCCCACCCGCGAGCCTTGTCCCATGGCTTATCAACAAAGATATCCACATTATCCACAGGGCTGTGAGCGTCTTTGTTGTGGATTGTGAGGATAGCGCATACAGTTTTCGGCAGCAGGAGTTCGCGGGAATCTAACGAACTATACAATCACCGCGAAAATATGAACCAACTAGATTACGGTGTATAGGCTGAATGCCTTTACATATTACGTTCCGGAAAGATATAGAGGGGGAGACAGATATGCGGCGGACTCGCAGATCCTTTGCGATGGTGCTGGCGGTTATTTCGCTGCTGGCCCTGGTACTGGCGGGCTGCTCAAAGCCCAAGGAGACTGAACAGAACCCGACGACTCCGGATTCCGGCACCACCCAGCCCACGAAGCAGTTCGAGTTCACGCTGATGGCCTATACCCGGGACCGTCCTTACAACACGGTCAAAGAGCGGCTGGCTGAAGGCATTCAGCAGGAACTGGCCAAGGCCGGCATCAAGGTCACCGTGAAGGCGCTGCCCTGGCCTGACCACCTTGAGGCCGTTCGCGTGAAGCAAGAGGGCGATGCCTTCCTGCTCGGCTGGATCGGCGACAACGGCGACGTTGACAACTTCCTGTACACCTTCTTCCACAGCAGCCAGACCGAAGGCGGTCTGAACAACGCCAACTACAAGAACCCCAAGGTTGACGAACTGCTGATCCAGGCCCAGCGTACCGCTGATCCGAAGGCCCGTGCCGAAGCCTACCTCGAAGTCCAGAAGATCATCTCCGAAGATGCCGTCTGGATTCCCATTTCCTACGGTAACGACTACATGGCCCATACCAAGAAGGTTTCGGGCATGTATCTGCACCCCACCGGCATGCTTGACCTGCGCAAGGTCGCGGTGGAAGGCAAGAAGGACTTCATCTTCGGCCGCGGCGGCGACTCCGTCAAGCTTGACCCCGCCATGATCGAAGACGGCGCCAGCTCGCAGGTTGTCCAGCAGATCTTTGAGGGCCTGTACACCTACAAGCCCGAGAACACCGACGTGGTGCCCCTGCTGGCCGACGGTCTGCCGCAGATCAGCGCCGACGGTAAGGTCTATACGATCAACCTGAAGAAGGATATCAAGTTCCATGACGGCACTCCGTTTAACGCCGAGGCGGTCAAGTACTCCATCGAACGCCTCATGAAGGGCAAGACCGAGGAGATGCCGTACGCCAGCTTCACCTTCGGCTCGGTCGAGAAGATCGAAGCCAAGGGTGACTACCAGGTGGTCATCACCCTGAAGGAGCCGGTGGCCCCGTTCCTGGCCAACCTGGCCATGGGCCTGGCCTCTCCGATCGTCTCCCCCACCGCCCACCAGAAGTTCGGCGACGCGAAGTTCGGCGAGAACCCCGTCGGCACCGGCCCGTTCATGTTCAAGTCCTGGGCGAAGGACCAGCAGATTGTGCTGGAAAAGAACCCGAACTACTGGAACAAGGACGTTCAGCCCAAGGTTGACACGGTGATCTTCAAGGTCATCAAGGAAGGCAGCCTGCGGGTTGACGCCGTTGTGAAGGGCGAAGTCGATGCGATCGACGGCATCGCTCCGGCCGATGTCAAGCGGGCCAAGGACGGCGCCGTGCTCCTCCAGAAGGAAGGCATGAACATCTCCTACATGGGCTTCCGGACCGACCGCCCGCCGTTCAACAACAAGGAACTGCGTCAGGCGATCGTCCAGCTGGTGGACCGGAACGCCATGGTGAAGGCCCTGTACCAGGAGACCGCGACCCCGGCTACCACCTACGTGCCGCCGTTCATGCAGAAGTCGATGGAGACCCTGACCGGCAAGTCGGGCAACTACGGCCAGGCGCTGCCCTTCAACGCCGCCAAGGGCAAGGAACTGATGGCGAAGCTCGGCTATAGCACGAGCACGAAGTAAGCTGCGTATGGATGCGAGGGGGGCCCACCTCGGGCCTCCCTCGTCCTACGCTTGACAGAGGGGCGATGCAAGGATGACACGCTACATCGCAAAGAGGTTGCTGCAGTTGGTCCCGGTATTGCTCGGGATTACACTGTTGGTCTTTCTGATTTTCCACTACACGTCGGACCCGACGCAGGTCATTCTTGGTTTGCACGGTTCGGAGGAGCAGCGGGTGGCGCTAAGGGAGTCACTCGGGCTGAACGATCCCCTGCTCGTGCAGTACGCCCGTTACCTGGGTAACGCCGTTCAAGGTGATCTGGGCAACAGTTGGATGCGCAAAACCCCGGTTTCGGCCGAGATTGCGCAGAAGTTCCCTCACACAGTTGAACTGACGATGATCGCCATGTTCATCACTGTGGCAATGGGCATTCTGGTCGGCGTTATTTCAGCCGTGAAACCCTATACCTTGGTTGATTACCTCAGCATGACGGCGGCGCTGCTGGCCGTATCAATTCCGGTGTTTGTGCTGGGGCTCTTCTTCATTTCGATTTTCTCGGTGAAGTTGGGCTGGCTGCCCATTAACGGGCGCATGAGTGCGGCGATGCTCAGCTCATTTGAGCCGCCGACTAACTTTTACCTTATCTACTCGTTCTTCACGGGAAAATGGGCGATCTTCTGGGACCTTGCGAAGCACATCATGATGCCGGCAGTTGTGCTGGCGGGAGCCACAACAGCGCTCCTGGCCCGCATGACCCGGGCCACCATGTTGGAAGTCGTGCGGCAAGACTTTATCCGCACCGCGAAGGCGAAGGGCCTGTCGCAGCGGGTAGTCATTTTCAAGCACGCGCTGAAGAATGCAATGATCCCCATCATCACGGTGATCGGGTTGCAGTTTGGCGGCTTGTTGGGCGGCGCCCTGTTGACGGAGTCGGTCTTTACCTGGCCCGGGCTGGGCACGCTGACCATCAGTGCGGTAGAAGCGAAGGACTTACCCCTGGTACAGGGAGTCGTCATTCTGGTTGCGACGCTGTTCGTGCTGGCTAACCTGGCCGTTGATGTTATGTATGCCTTTTTTGACCCGCGCATTAAATACGCTTAGGAGGGAAGTAACGTGGCAGCTACTGTAAAACAGACGGCCGCGGCTTCCCCGTGGCGGACCATTATGCGCCGGCTGTGGCGGCATAAGGCGGCCATGGTCGGGGCGGTTATCCTACTTCTCTTGATTCTTGCGGCCATGCTGGCTCCTGTTTTGACCGCGCACGACCCGGAGATCGGCGACTACGCCAAGACGCTCCTCAAGCCTGGTGGCGAGCACTTTTTTGGGACCGATGAGCAGGGGCGTGACGTATTTACCCGCACGCTTTTCGGCCTGAGGTTGTCGCTGGTGGTCGGGCTGATTTCGGTGGCCATTGGCGTGGTTTTTGGCGTGACACTGGGCGCCCTGGCCGGGTTTAAGGGCGGCTGGATTGACACGGCGATCATGCGGGTGATGGACATTCTGCTGGCCTTCCCGGCTTTTCTGCTGGCGCTTGCGATTGTCATCGGCCTGGGCCAGGGACTGGACAAGGCGATCATCGCTGTGGGCATCGTTTCGATTCCAACGTATGCCCGGATTACCCGGGGCGCCGTCCTCTCCGTGAAGGAGAACGACTACGTACAGGCCGCCGGGGCCCTGGGCGCCTCGCAGAACCGCGTGCTGTGGCGGCACGTGCTTCCGAACATTTTCGCGCCGCTCCTCGTTCGGGCGACGCTCGGCACATCGGAGGCGGTGCTGGAAACAGCCGGCCTGAGCTTTTTGGGACTAGGCGCCAAGCTGCCCACCCCCGAACTGGGGCTCATGATTGCCCGGGCAAGAGAATACTTCCATGACTCGGCCTACCTTGTGTACTACCCCGGCCTGGCGATCACCCTGATGATCCTGGCACTGAACCTGCTGGGCGACGGCCTGCGTGATGCGCTGGATCCACGGCTCAAAAACTAGGGTTTGAGCCCGAGGGCGCCGCCTGGAAATCGGCGCCTTTTTCTGTCCAAATAGCCATACTGAAGGCATGCCACCGCGGGGTAGAATGGTATTGGAAAGCAGGGAATCTTGCTACGGTGCTTGAATCATTGAGTACCGAGCGGATTCGTGGGGAATCCCCTCCGGTAGGAAGGAGTTGGCCGTATGCAGCTTTCTGTGCGCGGTAAGAACATCGAGATTACCAACGCCCTTCGTGAGTACGTGGAAAAGAAGATCGGCAAGCTCGAGAAGTTCATTGATCAACCAATGAACGCGCAGGTCAACTTGTACACAGAGCGTGGGCGGCACATCGTGGAGGTAACCGCCGCCTTGAATGGATTGCTGCTCCGTGGCGAGGAGTCCACGGGCGATATGTAC
>JARBUG010000239.1 GCA_029239785.1 Symbiobacteriaceae bacterium
GCATGCCCGAGCCAACTACAGAGACTTTGGCGCAGCCGGTTCGCACCATCGGAGAGAGCCCCAGGCTGTTCAGCACCGCTTCGGCCCGCGGCTGCTTCCGTTCCTCAACGCAGAAGGTGGCCGAACGTGGCGAAACGTTGATCAGGTCGACGGAAATGCCGCTGTCAGCCAGGGTCCGGAAAGCGGATTGGATGACGCCCGTCCCGTCGACGGTGGTGATGCTGATTTGAGAGAGGCCCGATACATGGGTGACACCGGTAACCGGGCTGTCGGTGTGCAGTTCGCTCCATGATGTGCCTGCCGCCTCGATGCTGTATGTAATCAACGTACCGGGTCCTTCCTGGAACGTTGACTTGATACGCAGCGGAACACGGTGCTGCATGGCAATCTCCACAGCGCGGGGATGCACGACCTTGGCGCCGTAATGCGCCATTTGGGCGATTTCGTCGTAGGTGGTAACCGTCAGGGTGCGGGCATCCGGCACCAGCCGGGGGTCGGCCGTCTTCACGCCATCCACGTCGGTGTAGATTTCGACCACTTCAGCCTTCAGGGCGCCGCCCAGGGCTGCGGCCGTGGTGTCGGAACCACCGCGGCCGATCGTGGTGATCTCGCCGGCTTGTGTGCGGCCCTGGAACCCGGCAACCACCAGGACAAGTCCCTCGCGAAGCCGCTTGAGCATGGCGCCCGGGTCCACTTTCAAAATGTGGGCAGCGCCAAAGGTATCATCTGTCAGAATGCCGGCCTGACCCCCTGTCATCACCATGACAGGGAGGCCGCGCGCCTTTAAGGTTCCCGCCACGACCACGCTGGATATGATCTCCCCGCAAGAGAGCAGAAGGTCCATCTCCCGGGGGGCCAGTTCGGGACAAGCTGTGTTGGCCAACTGGATCAGCGTATCAGTAGCGTACGGAGCGCCCTGCCGCCCCATCGCGGAGACAACCACGACGGTGGCAAAGCCTTCACGAACAGCCCGCTCCACCCGCTCGGCCACCATGAGACGGCCTTCGGCGGTGGCGACGGATGTTCCGCCAAACTTCTGTACGATGATCCGCATGTAGTCAGTCAGGGGCTGCCCAGCCGGGCAGTCCCCCTTCCTCCTTTCGAAGCCGAATGAAACCTACACGAGCCCCATCTCGACCAGCTTCTCCGCAATCTGCACCGCATTGGTGGCGGCGCCCTTGCGCAGGTTATCGCTCACGACCCACAGCCAGAGGCCGTTCGGGTCGGTCAAATCCTCGCGAATCCGGCCCACCAGGGTGTCATCGGTGCCGGCCACGTCAATGGCGGTGGGGAAGACGAAGTTGGCGGGATCGTCGACCACCTTGACGCCCGGGAACCGGGAAATCGCCTCACGCGCCTCGGCAGGGGTCACCTTCCGCTCGGTGCTGACCAGCACCGATTCAGAATGACCGATAAAGACGGGCACGCGGGTACAGGTCATGGTGACGGGCAGTTCCGGCAGACCCATGATCTTCCGGGTCTCCGCCGAAAGCTTCAGCTCTTCGGTGGAGTAGCCGTTCTCCGTGAACGACTCGGCGTACGGCAGTACGTTGAAAGCGATCTGCCGCTTGTAAATGTCGTGAGCAAGCTCACCTTCGGTGGCGCCGGCAGCCCACGTCTTGGCCTGGGTCTCCAGTTCCTCAATGGCCTCCTTGCCGGTGCCGGAGACCGCCTGCATGGTGGTCACGACCACCCGGGTCAGGGGAGAGACGTCGTGGAGCGGCTTGAGCGCCATGATTAGCCCGATGGTGGTGCAGTTCGGGCTGGCGATGATACCCTTGTGCTTGCGCAAATCTTCGGGGTTGATCTCCGGAACGACCAGGGGTACCTCGGGATGCATCCGCCAGGTGCTGGACTTGTCGATGACAATCGCCCCAGCCTTGGCGGCTGCCGGCGCCAGCTCCTTGGAGAGCGAGCCCGTGGCGGCGAAGAAGACGATGTCCATACCACCGAACGAATCAGGGGTCGCCTCCTGCACCGTCACCGATTCGCCGCGGAAGGTGATGGCCGAGCCGGCGCTCCGGGCGCTGGCGAGGGGACGCAGGGTGCCCACAGGAAAGTTCCGGTCCTCAAGCAGTCTGAGCAATTGATGTCCGACAGCGCCGGTGGCGCCGACGACGGCAACGTTGACCTTCTTCATATCTGCTTCACGCGTCCTCATCTGATTATCTACCGCATCGCTGCGGCGAAAAAAGGTGGCTTACCCCTTAGCGGAACCCAGCAGAATCGGCTGCACCTGACGCCCGGCCATCGCTTCCAGCACGGTGGGAAGCAAGAATCGCTCAATGTCGGCATCAATGGAAGTAGGCTTGCCGGTTGGGTTATCCTGACCGAACGGAACAAAGTAAACATTCCGGGCGACCAGCATCGCTCCCAGGTTCCGGGCGTTCATGCCCAATCCGTCGTTGGTTGTAACAGCCAGAACAAGCGGCCGGTGGTTCCGCATTTGCGCCTTCGCAGCCATGCAGACCGGGCTGTCGTTGATGGCGTTTGCCAGTTTGGCCAGCGTATTGCCGGTGCACGGCATGACAACCAGGCAGTCCAACTGGATTTTGGGGCCAAACGGCTCCACTTCAGGAATGGACGACAGGGGGTGTTTCCCTGTGATTCGCTCAATCTCCGTTATCCAATCATCCGGGCGGCCGAAGCGTGTTTCGGTGCTGCGGACGTTGTTTGAGATAATCGGCACCACGTCGGCCCCTTCGGTGACCAACATCTCCAGCTGCTTCATGGCCCTTGCCAGGTTGCAGTGCGAGGCGGACATGGCCACACCAATCAGCTTTCCCGCAAGTCGTCCCTGGTTCACCGCTCGCCCTCCCTACCTGCAAGGTTTTCGAGGTGGCGGAGGATCAGGTCGGCGATGATCTTGCCGGCGGTAACTGGTGCCACAATGCCAGGCAGTCCGGGCGCCAGCTTGGCCGTGAGGCCCAGTTGCTGTGCGGCAGCGAAGTCGGTGCCGCCGGGCGGCGAGGCGACGTCGATGATCGCGCAGTGGGCCGGAGCTTCGGCCAGAACCTCGTGCGGAAGCACCATGGCCGGCACCGTATTGAAGATGATGTCCGCCTCGCGGACGGCCTCGTTGAGCTGGGGCCAGGGCTTGCACTTGTAACCGGCGGCCCAGATACGGGCAAAGTCCAGGTCCTTGCGGGCAGCTACCGTCACATCGCTGAACAGCCCGCGCAGCAGCAGTGCGATCGCCTTGCCGGTGCGGCCAAAGCCAAGCACCAGCGTGCGGCTGCCGAAAATCGTAAACGGCGTCGCTTCCATCGCCATCTGAACGGCACCTTCCGCTGACGGAATGGCGTTCCAGATGGCGAACTCGTCGGCCTCCCGATACTCCAGCAGCGGCACACCGGCCTCGGCACATGTCTCACGCAAATACGGGTTCCCAATGCCGACGAAGACCGGCGCCCCACGCCGCATACGGCGCACCACGGAGTCATCGATGTAGCACTCCGGCGCCCCGGGAAGGGTAAAAACCTTGCCTTCAGGGCTAACGCCCTGTACGGGCAGAATCGCTGCCTCGGCACCGGTCAGCGCCTCGGCTGCAGTTGCCGCATATGTGAGGCCCGCCTGCTGCTCCGCCTGGACCTGCCCGGCCACGCGCACCCGGGCGCCTGCCTCCAGGAAAAACCGGACCGCCTCTAGCATTCGCCGGTCACCGCCCAGGACGGCGACGGTCCTTCCGTGCACGCTCATCGCCTGATCCCCCAATCTGCTCCGTTCCTCTGAGCCCATGATATGGGCGGAGGACGGCAGGGGTGAGAGAGCGGCGGGTGCTACCGGGGGAAGGCCACCTCTTCCAGGTCGAGAGCGACCCGTTTCTCTTTCAGGACCCACTTACAGGTCATCAGCACGCCGGGGACATAGGCCTCCCGGGAAGGTGCATCGTGCCGGATGGTCAGGGTCTGCCCGGGGCCACCGAAAATGACCTCCTGGTGCGCCACAAGCCCCGGCAGCCGGACCGAATGAACCTCCACGGGCGGAGCCGCGAGATCGCCCAGCGCCCGCTCCAGCCTGGCCTTGGTGCGCAGGGCGGTGCCCGAAGGCGCATCAAGCTTGGTATGGTGATGCTGCTCAATAATCTCCACGTGGGGCATGAATCGGCGGGCCTCTTCGGCGAACCGCATCATCAGCATGACGCCCACGGCGAAATTCGCAATAAAGGCCCCGCCCAGTTCCCCGGAACGGCAGGCTTCACTGAAGCGGTCAACTTCACCAGGTTCGAAGCCGGTGGTCCCTACTACCGGGGCGATTCCCGCCGCCACGGCAGCAGGGATGGTTTTTCGAGCCGCCGCCGCCACGGAGAAGTCGATCAGGACGTCGGCCCGCATGCCCGCTTTCAGGGCATCTTCCAGGGTGCCGTAGACCAGCACGCCCGCTTTGCCGCCTTCCAGACCAATCAGCTCTCCAATGTCGTGCCCGACCCCGTCTGCCGCAATTGCGCCGGCCAGGGTGAACCCCTGATCGCGCGCCACGGCCCGCACCATCTCCCGGCCCACCTTTCCGGTGGCACCGGCCACTACGACCCGAACTGGCTGCATCGATTGCACCTCTTCTTCTGATCCTTTAGCCTTTTACTTGAATGCAGGTTCAAGATACAAAATTGAACGGCTGGCGAAGGGGCTCAATACCTTCGCCGGCCGTTCAAAGCCTTGCCGGACGGCTCGTCCGGTATTTGCACTTACCTTACAGGAGGAAACCCGCACTTGTCAATAGGTTTCCCGCAGCGCCACGTGGACGATGATCTCACCGTGCCGTGTCTGGAGGGGAATCACCAACCGCTTAATGGAAAGGGTCGAAATACTGGTTCCCTTCCCCACCACCACCGAAGGCGGAGCGATTTTGCACGGATACCCGGCCCGCTCAAGCTCACCGCTGGCGCGACCGGTGATCACGTTGCCCAGTTCGGCGACAGCGCTCTCCGCCAGGTTGTCGAACACCGCGATCTGCTCGCCGGTCATGCTCGACACCAGCCCCTTGGCCGTCTTTTCTGACATGCCATAGAGTACGAGCCCCTGGGCCCGGCCCACGACACCAATCAGGACGGTCACCTCGTCCGAAACCAGAGGTGAATCCTGCAGTGTAACCGTTCCCTTAGTCACTTCCGACTTCGTCTCAGCATGCAAAACATCAAAAGCCGCTGTGACGAAAGGATTAACAAACTCCGCTTTCACTTGCTCTACACCCATCCCTTCTAGCCGAGGAGGTTGGGCCGGTCCTGCGGCGGTCAATTAGCGACACGGCAGAACAGCCGATCAGACAGCCGCTGTGACGCGGCTCGTGCATATTACTTTGACATTCTACGCCTGACATGAGATGACCTTCGACTATTTGACAGCCCGATAGAAAAACGGTGAGACGCTGGCATACCCCAGTTCCCGAGCTTTCAGCAGACTCTCGGTGCCGCCGACAAATAGGATGCCCCCTGGCTTGAGCGCCCGGTGGAATCTCCGGTAAAGCTCGTCCTTCGCCTCTTCCGTAAAATAAATGACCACATTGCGG
>JARBUG010000240.1 GCA_029239785.1 Symbiobacteriaceae bacterium
CCGCCCACAAAAAAAGCGTAAAGTGCGTTCCTAAGGCGCGGCGGTTTCGGTTCGGCCTTTTTGACCAGTTCGGTGTAGGCTGCCTTCACCGATTCCTCCGTGGTTCCCTGATTCAGCTTGACCATAGGGCACCTCCGGACCCTATTCTTTCACCCGCGGTATGGGGGTATGCGACTTTGATCATTCGATCGACAGATGGGCGCCTCCGCCTTATCGGGCAGCCAGACCACGCACAGGTTGCCGGCCAGTTTGCCGACATTTGGGGCAGGGCGCCATTCCAGGCGGCAGAGCCGCTGGCGCCGGTCCGGCTGGCCACGGCGATTCATGACGCCGGCTGGCGTGCCTGGGAAGAAGCGCCCCGCCTCCGCCCCGAGACGATGCGGCCTTATGACTTTATTCATATTCCATCGGATGACCATGTCGATATTTATGAGCGCAGCGTATCGATCGCCCTGGAGCAGGACGCGTACGCCGGGCTCCTGGTTAGTATGCACGGAGCCGGCTTTTATCTGAAACGGTACGGCCACATGCCCAAACTGGAGTTCCGGGACGTGGCGCCGCATATGCGGGCGGTTGTCGACGACTTCCTGGCGCGGCAAAAAGCGCTGCAAGCGGAGTTGCTCGCAGCGCTGGGGCCGGACGAGACGACCCTGTGGACGCATTATCGCTGGCTGCAGGGCTGGGACGCCCTGGCCGTCTACCTGGGCATCGATGACCCGGCAGATGGACGGACCCGCAGCCTGGGCGTCATGCCCCACTACCCGGGCGGGCCCGAGGAAGAGCTATGGCTGACCGGCATCGGTGTTGGGACCTATACCATCTGCCCCTGGCCTTTCATCCCCCTGCGGATCGAAGTGAGCCTGCCGGCACGCTATGTGGCCGACCAGGCCTATGAGAGCCAGGAGGCGTTTCTGGAGGCCTTTGCTTCGGCGCCGATGGAGTCACTGCGGCTGAGCCTCGTGGCGCCAGACTCCCAGTTTGGAGGCACTGCTGATGAGCGTATTTGAAACCTTCCCTGTGCTGGAGACGGAACGGTTTGTGCTGCGTGAGATTACGTCCGCCGACGCCAAGCTGCTCTACCGCTACCTCTCTGATTCCCAGGTCACCCGGTATGTTGATTTTCACGCCACCGACCTGCGCTGGGCCCAGGGGCATGTGCAGAACCTGCGCCGGAAGTACCGGCACCGCGAGTGGCTCCGCTGGGCGATTGCGCGGAAGAGCGATGGGCTGTTTTTGGGGATGTGCGGCTTCCACGCGTTTCACCAGGGATACCGGGCCGATGTCGGCTACGAACTCGGGCGGGAGTACTGGAACCAGGGCGTCATGAGCGAAGTGATGCGCACCGTGGTGCCCTTCGGCTTCGGGACGCTGGGGCTGCACCGGATTCAGGCCCTGGCCTGCTGCGAGAACGCCCCGTCGGTTCACCTCCTGCGGAAGCTGGGCTTCCGGGAAGAAGGCCGGCTGCGCCATTACATCCACATTCCTCATCGAGAGATGTATGAGGATGCGACGATCTTCGGCCTGCTTCGGTCGGACAAGGTTTAGGCGCCCGCAGGCAGTTGGTCCATCACGGGTTCAATCCACACTTCCATTTTTCCACCGCATACAGCCCCGTCTTCCAGCGCTGGGTCGTCCAACAGGTCGACCACGTGGAGGGCGGGGCGTTTCTCATCCATTACCTGCAGCGCCCGCATGCGGACTTCGGCCTCGCCGCAGCCGCCGCCGATGGTGCCAAAGCAGCGGCCGTCGCGCAGCACCAACATGCGGGCGCCGACCTCGCGGGGCGTGTGGCCCCGCGTATGGATGATTGTAGCGATGGCGATCTCATGCCCTGCCTGGCGCAGTTGGGCCAGCAGGAGCAACTCGTCGGCGGACACGGCGGTCACCTCCTGTGGGTCAGCCGGGGTTCAGACCGGGTTCAGCTCCCGCCCCGCCCGTGAATGCGTCCCCGCCCCAGGCGGGAGAGCGATTCGCCCGTGCCGCCCCGCCGGACTTTGAGCAGTTCGGCGGCGATGGCCACGGCGATCTCCTGCGGGGTGCGGGCGTTCAGGTCGAGGCCGATGGGGGCATGAACTTTTTCGAAGTGGGTCGGGTCGATGCCGTGCTCCGCGGTCAGGAGCCGGAAGACGGTCTCGACCCGGATGCGGGAGCCGATCATGCCGATGTACCTGGCAGAGGTGGTGATCAGTTCGAGCAGGCAGGCCATGTCGTGCCGATGGCCCCGGGTGACCAGGACCACGTACGTCGACGGGCCGACGACCAGGGAACGGACCGCCGGCACGAACCCTTCGCAGATGATGCGGTCTGCAGTGGGAAAGCGCGTGGCATTGGCGTAATCGGGCCGGTCGTCGATGATGGTGACGGTATAGCCCATCAGTTTGCCCAGTTGGGCGACGGGCTGGGCGACGTGGCCCGCGCCGATGATGACCAGCTCCGGAGGCGGCAGGAAGGTTTCGATGTAGAGACGGTGCGTGCCGATGCTGATGGTTTTGCGGATGTCGCTGTCGGGCTCGGTTATGGACAGGAAAGCGAGGCCCGGGTCGGTGGCCAGGGCCGCAGCGCCGGGATCGGCGGCGAGGAGGGCGCCCCCCGGGCCGGCAACCAGGTGCTGGCCTGCGAGGGGCCCTGCCACCACCGTGACCAGGGTGACCGGGCGCCGCTGGCTGATCGCTGTTGTGAGGGTCTCCAGCCAGGTCGCCATCGCTAGAACCGCTCCCAGGTGGCCGCGGCCACATCAAGCGCCCGGCGGGCGAGGGCGATTTCGTCGACGGCGGGAACCTCGCGGGCTTCCAGTACCCGGCGCCCACCCACCCAGACGGTCTGGACCTGGGGCGCTGACAGACCGAATTGGAGGTGCCAGGGCAGGTTGCCGGCATCAATGGGCGTGGGCGGGAAGTAGTCGAGCAGGATGATATCGGCGGTGGCGCCGGGTGCGAGGGCGCCGACCCTGCGGCCGAAGATGGCGCTGGCGAGGGCGGCGTTGCCGCGCAGCATCACCTTGGCGAACTCGGCGACGCCGGCGCCGGGGCGCCCGGTTTCGTGGGCGTGGAGCGCGGCTGCGGTGCGCATGCTTTCCAGCATGTCGAAGGTGTAGCCGTCGGTGCCAAGGGCGGTGCGGACGCCCCTTGCGGCCATGTCGGCGACGCGGGACCAGCCGACGGCGTTGCCCATGTTGGAGTGTGGCTGGTGGGAGACGGTGGTGCCGGTCTCGGCCAGCAGCGCCATGTCGGCCTCGTCGATGTGGACGGAGTGGGCGACGAGGGTAGCCGGACCCAGGATGCCGGCCTGGTGAAGGCGGGCTGGGGCGCCCCGGTCCTCGGGGCCTTCGGCGCAGTGGATGTGGAAGCCAAGGCCCAGGTCGGCTTCGGCCCGGCGGGCGGCGGCGAGGGTCGAATCAAGCAGGGTGAAGGCGGCGTGCAGGCCGAACTTGGCGGCCAGGCGGGGGACGGGGCCTGCGCCGGGCCCCGCCCCCCCGGCCCGGGCGCCCAGGCTGCGGGCGAAGCGCACATTCTCGGCAATGCCCGCCGCAGCCTTCTCGGGGCCGTCCCGGTCGGAGACCTCGTAACAGAGGCAGGCCCGCAGCCCCAGCCGCTCCGTCGCCTGGGCGACCTGGTCCAGCGACCCGTCAATGCAGTTCGGCGAGGCGTGGTGGTCGATCACTGTGGTGCACCCCGCCCGCAGGGCGGCAATCCCCCCCAGCAGCGCCGAGATCCGCACGCCCTCGTGGTCCAGCGCCCGGTCCAGCCGCCACCAGAGCCGCTCCAGCACCTGACGGAAGGTGGCGGGCGCCGGGTCCTTCAGCGAAATGCCCCGGGCGAAGAGGCCGTAGAAATGCGCATGGGCGTTGATCAGGCCGGGCATGATCGTCCGGCCCCCGGCGTCGTACAGTTTCGCCTCGGGGTGGCTCATCAGCAGGTCGCCGAAAGAGCCCACCGCCAGGATCTGGTCGCCGTCAATCAGCACCGCACCGTCACGAATGACCCGCCACTGGTCGTCCTGGGTCAGCACGGTGCCGGGTCCGATAATCCATGCCATGAACTACTCTCCCTCCGAAAGCAGCGTCACTTCGTCACGGGGCCGGAAGCGGAGCGCATCGGTGGGGCAAGCGCTGACGCAGAGCCCGCACTGGAAGCAGGGCTCCTCAGATAACGTCGGCAGCGTTTTCGGTGGCGCCACGATCGCATCGTAAAAGCAGACCGTTTCGCAGAAGGTGCATGTGATGCAGGCCTCGGCCACCAGGTACGGGGTCTCTTCCTTTTCCGTGATCACCCGCTGCCCCTGGCCGTACTTGCGCAGGTAGGCCCGGGATACGGCCGCGTAATGGGTGTGGCCGTGCTCCAGCAGCCACTGGTCAAACTCGGCGGCGATGCGCCCGTAGGCGCCCGGGCCCTGGGCCACGGCAGCGGTGGTGACCATGGTGGCGGCGGCGCCCAGCATGAGCGCTTCGGCCACGTCCGCGCCGGTGGCGATGCCGCCGTATGCGATGACCGGCTTGCTCACCTTGCGGGCGGTTTCAAAGAGGAAGCGCTGCATCACCGGCCGGATGGGCGGCCCGGCGATAAAGCCGAGGCCCGGGGAGGCGGCAGGGGCTTCGGGGTCGATCTGCAGGATGGGTCCGAAGGCGCCGATGAGGGCGAAGGCGTCGGCGAAGGGCTCCAGCCGGGCACACAGGTCGGGCAGGTCCTCGCCGTGGTGCGGACCGGCCAGCAGGATGATGGGGATTTCGACCAGCGCCTTGAGGCTGGCCAGCGCCGGGCCGATCTCATCAGTTGGGGTATGGGCCGTGTCGAAAATGAGGGCGTCGGCGCCGGCCAGGGCGAGTCTGCGGCCCATGGCGGTGACGTCGTCGCGGGTGTAGCCGATGGAAGGGATGCAGGGAACGCCTGCAGCCCGGGCGATGGCCAGGGCCGCGGTGAATTCGGTGGGAAGCCAGGCTTCGAACGGCACGGGGCTGCAGGGGAGCCGGTGGAAGGATTGCCCGACCGCCCGGGCGGGTGCGGCGCCGGCCCTGGCCGCGCCCCCGGCCCCGGCCGCCGCCCCGGCCAGTCCCCCCGGGTTCACCGTCACAGTCTGCAGCACCACAGCCGCCGCACCGCCCCGCACCGCCGCCTCCGCCGCGGCGGCCCCGCCCACGTTCGCCCCCGGCCCCGGCAGCACCAGGTGCCTCAAGGTGAGCCCTTTGAGCATCATCGTGCCGCCTCCTTCAAGTAGAGCCCTTTGATCTGGTTGATATCATCATAGCCATGCGCATCCAGCCAGTCGGAGACGCCCCGGGCCAGCTTCCCGTAGTACGACTGCCCCCGATACATGATGATCGTACAGACCTCAACCAACGAGGCACCGGCCATCAGGAACTCGATCACGTCCTTCGCCGTCACCACGCCCCCGATGCCAATGACCGGCTTGCTGACCCGCCGGGCCACCTCGTAAACGCAGCGCAGCGCCAGGGGCTTTAGGGGGCTGCCGCTCAGCCAGCCGTAGCCATGCGTCGACCCCA
>JARBUG010000241.1 GCA_029239785.1 Symbiobacteriaceae bacterium
CCCGGCTGACCCAGGGGTCCAGGAAGGCCTCGCCCGGCTTCCGGGTGGTCGCACTCACCACAATCGACGTCAGCGCCGGCCAGCCCTGCTCGATGCAGGTGGCCCGGATCACTTCCAGGGTCTTGGGCACCACCCGCGGATGGGTGTCCACCGCCCGGGCCACGTCGCCATACGTCACGGTGCGGCGCTGCCGGGCCGCGGTCACCAAGTACGTTGCTACCTTCGGAACCAGCGACTCCACTGTTGCCATGGAACCCGCCTCCTGCTTAGTCCAGCCCTTGGTAGTGGGGGGCTTCGACGCCCCGCGGGGCCTTCCCTGCCCCAGCCCCCCACCGCCGCAGGCCATACAGGCCCCAGGCCTCCCGCCTTATCCCGGGCGACACCCGCAGAAAGTTCCGCAGCGTCTTGACCTGAATCTCCCCCAGGTGCGGGGCGATCTCCCGCATCACCCTGGCGATCTCCCCGGCCCTCGCCGGGCGCCCGATCCGCGACAGCGCCGCGAGCGTCCAAGCGCTCGCCTCGGCGCCCCGCTGCCGCTGGTAACACCAATCTCCGGACAACCCCAGTCGCTGACTGACCCCGCTGCAGGCCCGAATCTCATCCGCATCCTCCATCAGCGCAGCTGCGACCTGTGCCAGCGGCAGGGGATGCCCGGCCGCGGCCAGCAACCCGATCACGATCTGCTCGATGCGGACCTCTCCCTCGGTCATCACGGGCGGCGCCTCCATGGCCGCCGCCGCCGCCACCTGCGCCTCTAGCCACGCCGGATCGGCGCTGATACTCCGGCGCTGCTCCAAGATCGCGCGCACGGTACTGGGACCCAGGCCGTGGATGCGCAGGAGGTCGCCCGCAGTCAGGCGGCACAGGTCGCCGTAGGTGCGAATCCCCTCCCGCAGGAGGCAGTCGACGGCGCGGTTCGCCAGACCAACTACCTGCACCGGCACCGTTGCCAGCGCCTGGGGTGCCGGGTGCAGGCTCGCATCGGGGTAGGCCTTCGGGAGATTCTCCGCGGCCCCGGGGCTCCGCCACCATGGTATCTGCACAGCACGGGTGAGCGGGGCCAGTGGTTCCTCTCCGGCCAGCAGCCGGGCGCGCTTCCCCATGATCTCCTTGATCGCCTTCGGACCGAAGCCGTAGATCGGCCTGAGGTCGTCAGCCGAGAGGCGGTACAGGTCGCCCATGGTCCGGATGCCGTGCGCCTTCAGGACATAATGAAGGCGCGTCGGCAGTCCCATGACTTCGAGTGGCTTCTCGGCCAGCCAGTCAGGCACGGGTACCTGGAACGCCTGCGTTTTCACTTCCGGTGGCAGTGCGGCCAGCCGTGGGCGTTTTCCCGGCTGGCGCCAGGCCTCTTCCGCCCACCGGGCCAGCGTCTCCTCGGGGTCAGCCAGAAACGCCTCGCGCCGTTGCATGATCTCATCCACCGTCCGTGGCCCCATGCCCGGCACCTGGTGCAAGGCATCACGGTCCAGGCGCAGCAAGGCGCCCACCGTGCGGACGCCGGCCCCCCTCAGGAACCTGATCGCATACCGCGGTAGCGCCAGCGTCTCCATCGGCAGATCATCCCACGCCATCAGCACCCACCCCCAGTTCGAACCGCCAGGGGCGTCTCATCTGGCACTCTCATCGTCTCTACTCCTCCCTGATCCGGAGCATCTCTATATACCTAAAGATTCGTACCTTTGACTCTTTCGCCACAACAATCGCGCAGTCCTACTGCCCCGACTGGTGCGCGCCGCTAGATTTTTGATAAAAATCGCTGCCGATTTTGGCCGATTTTCCCCGATTTTGGAAAATCAGTCGCGATCACCGCCGATCAATCAAAATCGCCGCCGATTTTTGGCGATCAATGCCGTTCCATCGCTCGCAAGAAAAACTTCGTTCGGCGGACGATAACGGTCGCCAGACGGCAGCGATGGACCGGAATCCCTGCCAGGCGTGGCCCCCCGGCACCGCATTGCTTGCGCGTGCAGGGTTTTTCGTTCGCCCCCCGGGTCGCGGTCCGTGCTCTTCGGTCAGCATCGGAAACTGGCCGCTCGCTGATTTCCCATCAAAATCGTCGCCAACTTTCGCCGATCCTTGCTGATCTTCGCCGATTTTCGCCGATCGATGGCGATTTTGGTCTCTGCGGGTCTGTTGGTGGCGAATTTGGCCTGACATGGTCGTGGTGAGGTGCGTCTTCGCGATCTGGCCGGTCAGGTTCCGCCGCTCCTTGCACAGCGCCGATTCGCATGGTTGTGCCCGGAAACCCGTGCCGGGAAAGCGTTTCGGGGCAATCACGAACATAGTTTCTGGCAGTATGCCGGCGCGAACGTCATCCAGCCAGAAACTTTTCTTCCAAATTTCTCTTGGGAACGGTTGACATATTTGTCATGTTGATCGTATACTTCAAATTACCAGATGGATCCTATATCTACTTGGAATTTGAAAATGTATGGAGGGTGTATCCTAATGGTCCGCAAGCTGCCTTACACGCCCATTGCGCAGAACATCGAGATGGAGAAGGTCCGTGTATCCTCTGACCCTTCCAGACTCGCCCGCCGGAACAAGCCGGGGGTGAATGTGAACGAACACGGCTGGGTGAAGGTGAATGTCGGCGGGACCGAGGAGTGGATGGCCTTCTTCGAGGGGCAGGGCGTCAACCCGAAGGAGCCCTGGATCACCCTCTCGTTCAATCGTCCGCATGGCCTGGTCTTCGCCTATGCGGCGCAGCAGTCGGACGAGGATGCCATCGCCGTAAAGTTCAACGAGGAGACCCGCACCTACACCACCCACTTTGCCCCGGCCTTCGACCAGTGCCCGTCGCTGCGGCCCGCGGGTCCGGTGGAGGCTACCTTTGAGCCCAAGGTGGACAAGGAAGGCACTGCCTGTTTGTCCATCAAGATCAAGGGGGCGCCTGCCAAGCGGAAGGGGGCAGCCACGCTGGAGGAGATGGCTGCCCGGGCCGAAGAAGAGGCGGCCCGGAAGTCCACCAAGGCCGGCCTCAAGCTGCGGATCGCGGCTGCGAAGCAGGGCGGGGGCACCACAGGTGGCGGGGAGTCGGCGCCGCCCACGGCAGAGAACTAACGTCACACGCACATAGGGCCGCCATCGCCTGGCCAGCGGTGGCGGCTTTGCGCGTCCGCGAATTTGGCGGGCGCCGTCGTTCCTCATTCGTGTACAACAATTGCGAATACGAGGGGATGAGCGTCCATGTCCCAGAGTCACGCCGTCGTCGTCGGGGCCAGTATGGCCGGCCTCATGGCCGCCCGGGTCCTTACCGACCATTTCGATCAGGTAACCGTGGTGGAACGTGACCACCTGCCCGCCGGGGCAGCGGGCCGGAAGGGCGTCCCCCAGGCCTTCCACGCCCACACCCTCCTCATTCGGGGCAAGCTGATTCTCGAAGAGCTCTTCCCCGGCCTCAGCGCCGACCTGACCTGGCACGGGGCGGTCGAGTCCGACTCCTCGTCCGATCTGATCTGGCATCAGCACGGGGTCTACAAAATGCGCACGCCCTCCGGCCTGGTTGCGACCAGCATCTCCCGCCCCCTGCTGGAGTGGCGGGTCCGTGAGGCGCTGCTGCGGGAGCCGAAGGTCCGGCTGCTGGAAGGGCATCGGGTCACAGGGCTGGTGGCGACGCCTTCTCGTGACCGGGTTGTAGGGGTCGAGGTGGAGCCGGTCGACGCCTCTGTACCGGTCGATGCCACCCTCCTTCAGGCCGATCTCGTCGTGGAAGCCGGCGGCCGCGGCACCCGGGCGCCCCAGTGGCTCGAGGAGCTGGGCTATGGCCCGGTGCCCGTCACCGAAATCCGCACCAACGTTGCCTACTCCTCCCGCTACTTCCGCCTTGCCGGGCCGGCGCCGGATTTCAACATGTGCATCCTGATGGATCAGCCCCCCAAGACCCGGGTCGGCGTGCTCTTCAAGGTGGAGGGCGACCGGTGGCTGCTGACGCTGCAGACGATGCTCGATGATACCGCCCCGAAAGATGAGGAAGCGATGATTGCGTTCGCCCGCTCCCTGCCCGGGCCGCAGATCGCCCGGTTCCTGGAGCAGGCGGTGCCCGATTCCGACATCCAGGCGCACCGGACGCCGACCAATCTGCGGCGGCATTATGAGCAGATGGCCCGGTTCCCGGAGGGGCTGGTGGTGCTGGGGGATGCCTGTACCAGCTTCAATCCCCGGTATGGCCAGGGCATGACGACGGCGGCCCTGGGCGTGGTGGCGCTGCGGGAGTGCCTGGATGCGGCGGGTGAAGGCGTGCCCGCGGCGGGCGCCCCGGGCTTCGCCCTCGGCTTCCAGAAGGCGCTGGCCAGGGCGATCGCCCTGCCCTGGCAGGCCTCCACCGGCGAGGATTTCGCCTTCCCGCAGGTGGTGGGCCGGCGGGCGCCGGGGTCGGGGCTGATCAACTGGTTCATGCGCCGGATCATCCGCCTGACCGCCGTCGACCGTGATGCGCTGGTCGGCTTCCTGAAGGTGGTCCACCTCCTCCAGCCGCCCACGGCGCTGCTGCGGCCCCGGCTCTTGTGGCGAGTCTTTTTCGGGTAGATATATATAGTCAGGGCACTCCCTACCAAGTGGGGAGTGCCCTTTGTCTATTGAAGGCGATTGATGTTTGTGTGAAGTTTGATACATGAGGGGAGGTCTCGCATTATGGCATCACGGCGCGCAATCAATGAGTTCCTGGGCTGCCGGCGGATTGCAGTGGTGGGCGTTTCGCGTAACACGGCGGAGTTCGCCAATACGATCTACCGGAAGTTGAAAGAGAAAGGATACGAGGTCGTCCCCGTCAATCCGAAGGCCGAGCAGGTGGAGGGGGATGTTTGCTATCCGACGCTGGGCGCGGTGCCCGGGGCGGTGGATGGCGTCCTGGTCCTGCTGCCGCCCGGGCAGAACCTGGCGGTGGTGCAGGAGTGCCTGGCCGTCGGGGTGAAGCGGGTCTGGTTCTTGAAGCCGTCCAAGATGGCGGCGGATGTGGCCAGCCGGGCCGGCATGACGGTGGTGGACGGGGCGTGCCCGCACATGTTCCTGGGCGGCGGGTTCCCGCATAATCTGCACCGGGTCTTTACCAGGCTGGAGGTCTAGTGCGGCGCCGCGCAGCGGCGATGCCGCACGGAAACCGTAAAGGCGCGCTAGCGCCGGGAAGGTCTAGTGCGGCGCCGCTCGGCGGCACCCGGGCCCCTGGCCCCCTGACCCCGGGCGCCTGGCCCCTGGCCTCCGGGCCCCTGGCCCCCTGGCCCCCAGGCGCCCGGCCCCCTGACCCCGGGCGCGGACCCCTTGCCTTCAGACCGGTTCGTCAACTTTTTGTGCCCCGACTTGGGCAAGGCAGGGAAAAAATCTACGAACGACCTCTCCTGGGCGCCCAGACCGCCCACACGCCGACCCCACTTCGACAAGATTCATCATCGGGTCTCCCAGATTCGACCGATTTCAACGATAATCGACCTAAGGCCCATCCCGTGATGCCCCTCGTGAGGGGCATCAGCACTGTCATTCGTAATATAATGCTC
>JARBUG010000069.1 GCA_029239785.1 Symbiobacteriaceae bacterium
AAGCGTCTACGCAACATCCCTTGTCTGTGGTGACATAAAGAATAACAGTGCATGGGTATGCACTGGCATTCACCAGGGATAGGCTTTGTCAGCAACCTGACGGCCCTCGCACCTTCGATGGGTGCGAGGGCCGCCCCGGTAACAAGGGGAAAGGGCATGTGGTCGTGGCGCCCCACCAAATCAAGACGCATGTCCCCCCAAATAAGCCGCTACCACCCGCTCATCCCGAGCCAACTCCGATGCAGGCCCTGACAACGTAACCCGTCCAGTCTCCAGCACATACGCCCGGTGCGCGATCCGCAGGGCCTGCCGGGCATTCTGCTCCACCAGCAGGACCGTCGTCCCCTCCTGGTTGATCTGCCGGACCAGCCGCAGCACCTCTTGCACCACGAGGGGCGCCAGCCCCATCGACGGCTCATCCAGCAGCAGGAGCCGGGGGCGGGCCATCAGCGCCCGGCCCATCACCAACATCTGCTGCTCACCGCCCGACAGCGTCCCCGCAAGCTGATTCCGCCGCTCGGCGAGGCGTGGGAAGCGGTCCAGGACCCGGTTCAAGTCCGCCTCCACCTCCCGGTCGGCACGGGCATAGGCGCCCATCAGCAAGTTCTCGCGCACGGTCATGCGGGCCAGCACCGCCCGGCCCTCGGGTACCTGCGACAGGCCCAGCCGGGTGATCTGATCCGCCCGCAGCCCCCGCAGTTCCCGCCCGCCGAACTTGATGGAGCCCCCCCTGGGCCGCACCAGGCCGGAGACCGCCCGCAGAATCGATGACTTGCCAGCACCGTTGGCGCCAATCAGGGAGACGATCTCCCCCTCCGCCACGGTGAGATCGACGCCGCGCACCGCCGCCACCATACCGTAGGCGACTTCCAGGCCCTCAATCTGCAGCACTGTCATCCCTCCCCAGGTAGGCCTCGATGACGGCCGGGTTCGCCTGGATTTCAGCCGGGCTCCCCTCTGCAATCTTCTGCCCGAAGTTGAGCACCGCCACCCGGTCGCAGAGGTTCATCACCACGTGCATGTCGTGCTCGATCAGCAGCACGGTCATGCCCTGCTCCCGAATGCGGCGGATCAGGTCCATCAGTTCACGGCTCTCGCTTTCGTTCATGCCGGCAGCCGGCTCATCAAGACAGAGCAGACGCGGCTCTGTGGCCAGGGCCCGGGCGATCTCCAGCCGCCGCTGACGCCCGTAGGGCAGGCCGGCGGCGGGCAGGTCGGCCGCGTCGCCCAGGCCCACCAGGTCCAACAGCCTGACCGCCCGCTCCCGGGCCGCCGCCTCCTCCCGGCGCACGGCCGGCGTCCGGAAGATCCCCCCGAAGACGCCGGCCCGCAGCCGGGCGTGGGCGCCCACCAGCACGTTCTCCCGTGCGGTCATGGCTCCGAAGAGGCGGATGTTCTGGAAGGTCCGGGCCATGCCCAGGGCCGTCACCCGGTGCGGGGCCAGCCCGACGATGGAGCGACCGCCAAACTCGACCGCACCCGCAGATGGCGGCAACAGACCAGTAATCAGGTTGAAGCAAGTGGTCTTGCCCGCCCCGTTGGGGCCGATCAGCCCAAAGATCTGGCCAGCCTCAACCGCAAGTTCGACATCCGCCACGGCGGTCAGACCGCCAAAGCGGCGGGTCAGCCCCTGCACACGCAGGAGTGAATGCACGTGGCTGCCCCCTTGCGCACGATCAGGCGCGCTCATACGGCCGCCCCCTTCCCGGGCGCCCGGCGGCGCTGCCACCAGCGCCCCAGGCCGGCGAACATCCCGGGCGTCAGCAGCCCCTGGGGCCGCACCAGCACCATCAGCAGCATCAACGCCCCGTAGATGATCAGCCGCAGATCCTTCGCTTCCCGCAGATACTCCGAGAGCGTCCGCAGCAGGGCGGCGCCCAGCACCGGACCCGCAGGCACCGACGTCCCGCCGACCACCACAAAGACCAGCATCTCCACGGCACGGCTGAAGCCGAAGTCGGCAGGGCCGATGAAATAGGTCAGGTGGGCCATCAGCCCGCCGGCCACGCCGGCCAGAAAGGCGCCCTGCGCAAAGGCCAGCACCTTGTAATAGGTCGTGTTGATGCCCATCGCCGACGCGGCCACTTCATCGGTACGAATGGCGGTAAAGGCCCGCCCCACCCGGCTCTGCCCCTGCCGCACAATCAGCCAGAAGGCCAGGCCCAGCAATGCAGCACAGATCAGCAGCACCACCAAGTTCGCAAACTGGGCCATCGTCAGCCCAAACGGCGCCTCCGCCAGGAAGCCGCGAAAATACCGCTGCAGCCTGGTCCCCAGGTTGGGAATATCCTTCAGCCCCAGGGCGCCCCCGGTGATCGTCAGGTTGTTGGCAATCACCACGAGTGACTGGGTAAAGCCGAGCGTCGCTACGGCAAGGTAGACGCCCCGCAGCCGCAGACACGCGGCGCCAAGCGGCACCGCCACGACCGCGGCTAACAGGCCGCCCGCCGGCACAGTCAGCCAGAGCGGCCAGCCCAGCTTGATCGCCAGCAGCCCCGCCGTGTAGCCGCCCAGCAGCATGAAGCCTGCGTTGCCCAGGGTGAGTTGCCCCGTCGACAACACCAAATAGACGGAGAGGCCCAAAATGCCGCTGACACAGATGAAGGTTGCGACCTGCAGGTAATAACTCATCGGCTACGACCTCCTCGTCACAGCGGCGCCCTGGCCCAAGAGCCCTTGCGGCCGCGCCACCAGCACCAGGAAGAGGAAGCCGAAGGCGACCGCATCCTTATACCCGGCGAACGCCCCACCGTAGGCGACGGTCAGCGCCTCCAGCACGCCGATGAGCAGGCCGCCCGCCACGGCGCCCGACACGTTCCCCAGCCCGCCCAGAATGATCACCGCCAGGCCCTTTAGGCCGTAGCTCATACCCATCACGGCCGATACCGAAACGAAGGAGACGCCCACCAGCACGCCCGCTGCGCCCCCCAGGGCCGAAGCCAGCATGACGGTGGCCAGCACGATGCCCGAAACGTTGACGCCCAGGAGGGCGGCTGTCTCCGGGTTCTCGGAGACAGCCCGCACCGCCCGGCCCAGGCCCGTCCGGGAGAGCGTCCACTGCAGCGCAATCATCAGCACCAGCGAGACGCCGAGCACCACCAGCTGGGTGGCCGTCACCTGCAGCGGCCCCAGTCTGAGCACAAAGCCGGCGAGCGGCACCCGGAAGGGCAGCGGCTCGGCGCCTACCACCCGAATCATCACGTTTTGGAGCACCATGCCCAACCCAATCGTGGAGATCAGCGGTGCCAGATTGGAGACGCCCTTGCGCCGGAGCGCCCGAAGCGCCGTGAATTCCAGAACGGCGCCCAGCAGGGCGGCCCCGATCATCCCGCCGATCAAGGCAGGGAGCAGGCCCCAGCCAAGCAGCATCACCAGGGCGTAGCCGGCGACCGCTCCGACCATAAAGACCTCGCCGTGGGCCAGGTTGATGATCTCCAGCACGCCGAAGATCAGCGTATAGCCGATGGCGATCAGCGCGTAGGTGCCGCCCTGGGTCAGCCCGTTGATCAGTTGCTGCCAAAGCATTACTTCTTCAGCTCCACATACTTGCCGCCCGAGATTTCGAGCACGAAGGGGGTCATGACAGGGTTCCGCTTCTCATCGAAGGCGAACTGGCCGGTGACGCCCACGTAGTTCTTGATACCGGCGAGCGCATCGCGAATCTTGTCACGGTTCTCGCCGCCGGTCTTGAGCGCTTCGGCGATCAGCATCATGCCGTCGTAGGCCTGGGCTGCGAACTGGTCAGGCGGCTGGCCGACCTTGGCGGTGTAGGCGGCCACAAAGGCCTTGACCTTGGCGTCGTCACGCCCGGAAAACCAGGGCGAGCCCACGACGGAGCCCTCAGCCGCATCCTTGGCAACCTCGGCCAGTTTGGGGCTGTTAAAGCCGTTGCCGCCGATGATGGGGCCCTTGTACCCGGCCTGCCGGGCCTGGACCATGAAGAGCGCCGCCTCCTGGTAGAGGCTGGAGACCACGAGTGCGTCGGGGTTGGCGGCCAGGACCTTGGTGATCTGGGCACCGAACTCCCGGTCGCCGGTGTTAAAGGAAGCTTCACTGGCGATCTCGATGGACTGCTTCTTCAGTTCTTCTTTGAACGTGTTGTAACCCGAGACGGAGAACTGGTCGTTGGCAGCCCAGAGGACGGCCACCTTTTTCAGGTTGTACTTGGCCTTGGCGGCGCTGACGGTGTGGGGCAGCACGCCGGCCTCGGGGAGCGAGTTACGGAAGACGTAGTTGCCGATATCGGTGATGCCCTGGGCCGTGGTCGATACGCCGAGAATGGGCACGCCGGACTCCTGGGCGACCTTGCCGGCGGAGGACATTTCGCCGGAGAGCGTCGGCCCGATGATCGCCAGAACCTCATCCTTGTCGATCAACTTGCGGACGGCGTTGACGGCCTCTTCGGTCTTACCCTGGCTGTCCTCAAAGGTGACTTCGACTTTGCGACCGTTGATGCCGCCGGCCTTGTTGATCTCCTCTACGGCCAGTTCGACGCCAGGACGCTGGGCGAGGCCGTAGCCTGCGTTATTACCGGAAAGAATGAAGACCGCGCCGATCTTGAGCGGCTTGCCCTGGGCCGCCGGGGACGGAGCCGTGTCAGTGCCGCCCGGCTGCTGCTGCGGCGTCTGTTTGGCCGCCCCACAGCCTGCCAGCAGCCCCACCGTCATCAACAGCAGCACCCCAAACGCTGCAAACCGGGTCCCCAAACCCTTTCGCATCTGTTGTACCCTCCCTATTCCGATTGAATGTCAGAATCTACGACGAAGAGTGAATCGACTCCTTCACTTTCGTAAAATTTTATATCCCGAATGTGCGCGATAAGCAGGATGATTCGTTGGTCAAGCAGGCGCTGCATAGATAGCGAGTAGGAAGAGTCGCCGGGGGTGAACGCATGGATGAAAACCAACTGGCCGGGGCTGCCGATGCAGCCGCACAGCGCCTTGCCGCCGGAGGTGCAGGTGCGTGCGCCAACGGGACGGTGCTCCACTGCCGCTGGGCTGCCGGTCCCCGGGTGGCTGCGCGCAACTCGCTCCGGCCCGTCCCGGGCTTTTCGGCCGCGCACCTGGTCGACCAGGTCGCGGCAGCGGTCGTCCAGGCCCTGCTGGACGCCAGGCGGCAGCCCCCTGCGCCCCGGGACTAGGGCGCCCCACAAATCCCCCGCCACACGGAAAGACCGCCCGAACGCCCGGGCGGTCTTTCCCATGGGTCTGCAGTCCCATGAAAACGGAGGACCATCGCACTATTGTCCGAAGTATGAGTATATCGTAAATTCTCTGTGGTACAACAATTCTGTGCTGCAACAGATTGGCGTACTGAAAATACCATGGGGGGTTCGAGTTGCTATGAAGCGGTTCCGCGTCACCCTGGCCGCCCTGCTTTCCGTGCTCATGATGGTCGCCGTAGCCGGCCAGGCCAGCTCCGCTCCGTCACCTGAAGCGGCTGATGCTGCCGAAGCAGCCCACGTCGAGTCGACGGTCATCGTCACGTTCAAGGAAGGCGCCGATCAGGATGCGATCATGAAGTCCCACGGCCTGATGAAGAAGGGCCAGATTTACGACTCCAATGAGATGATCCTCGAGGCCCCCGGCAAGTCCGCCAAGGGCCTGATGAATGCCCTCGCCAAGAACCCCAACGTCGAGTCGGTTGAGCTGGACTACATCGCTTCGGTCCAGTGGACGCCGAACGACCCCTCCTTCGGCTCCCAGTGGGGTCCCAGCAAGGTTCAGGCGCCTGCCGCCTGGGATATCACGCAGGGCTCGTCCTCCGTCATGATCGCCGTCGTTGACACGGGCGTCGATCTGGACCACCCCGACCTGGCCGCGAAGGTCAACACGTCCCTTGATTATGACTTCGTCAACAGCGACAGCACCGCCCAGGATGACCAGGGCCACGGCACGCACGTGGCGGGCATCGCGGCCGCTGCGACCAATAACAGCACCGGCATCGCCGGGATGTGCCCCAACTGCACCATCCTCCCCGTGAAGGTGCTTAACTCCGCCGGCAGCGGCTCCTACAGCGCCATCGCCAGCGGCATCCGGTACGCGGCTGACAAGGGCGCCAAGGTGATCAACCTGTCGCTCGGCGGCACCGCCGGCAACTCGACCCTCTCCAGCGCCGTCACTTACGCCGATGGCAAGGGCTCCCTGGTCATCGCCGCCGCCGGCAACAACGGCAACTCCACGCCGTTCTACCCGGCCGCCTACACCGCCGCCGTGGCTGTCGCCGCCACCACCTCCAGCGACACCCGGGCCTCCTTCTCCAACTACGGGTCGTATGTCGATGTGGCCGCTCCGGGCCAGTCGATCTACGCCACCTACTTTAACAACACCTACTCCTCGCTGAACGGCACCTCCATGGCCGCTCCGCATGTGTCGGGCCTGGCCGGGCTGCTCTTCAGCCAGGGCCGGACCAAGGCTGATGTCCGGACTCGTCTGACGGGCACCGCGTACACCGATCCGGCTGCGTCGAGCAACATCGGGCGGCGGATTAACGCCTTTAAGGCGGTTAGCAACTAGGGCTGGGGGCGCCTGTGGGGACGGGCCGGGGCTCCTTCTCAGGGTTGTTCGTTTGGGGGCCGCTTCGCTTCCCCAAACTCCGGCACCAACGTTCAGTCGCTCCCGACCCATCCCCACAGGCTTGTGCCCTTTGCCGCCACCCATCTTGGCTGGGACGTGTCGGAACCCCGAGCCCATCGAGGGCTCGGGGTTCCGCTTGTTCTTGCGCCTGCCCCCGAGGGGTTGTTTCCCTACATCGACCAACGTGATTTCATTACCCTCGCGATCGACGCCGATGGGGTCGTAGAGCGAGACCTCGCCCCGGACCCGTTTCAGGCTGCGCAGGTGCATCAGGATTTCGACGGGGCGGTCAATTCCTACGTGCTTCCCGCCTGCTTCCTGCCTGCTTCCCGCCTACCTCCTGCCTGCTTCCTGCCCCTTTCCTGGGGTCGTGGCATAGCCCTGCGCCCCTACTCCTGTGCCCGTTTCAGGCCTTGCGCCCTGCTGGCGCCCCTCTGGCGCGGCGGCCTCTTCAGATCGCCGCCTCGGGAACCTGCTGCCACAGCCGCAACGTCTCCCCTTAGTGCCCCAAGGCCTCTGGCCTCAGGGCTCACCACCTGAGGATTCCCCGCACCTCTTTCCCACATGCCTCCCGCGTGCTTCCCGCTGCTTTCCCGCCATTCCCGATCAAGACAGCCCGGGCCAGCGGGCTTCTATCCTTGCCCGGCGCCCATCGACCGACACCCCGGCCACCAACTCCCGCACCAGGCGCTTCCGCTCCCCCATGGGCAGCCGCGCCTCCCGCAGGTCGGCCAGGAACCGATCCAGCAGCGGGCCTTCCCGGCCATCCACCGCCTCGGTCCGGGGGGCCAGCAGGTCGGATCGCCTCAGCTGCAGCTCGGCGATGCGCCCCCGCACCCGGCCCAGGCCCTCGGCCACCTCCTCCGCCGGCACCACGCCCTGCTCCAGCACCGCCATCAGGTTGGCCCGGCCCTTTTCGGCCCGGGCCAGGGCCTCCTCCAGGGCGGCCAGCTCTTGCTGCCGGGCCGCCCGGTCCGCCCCGCTGGCCCCCGCCGCAGCCAGGGCGCCCGGATCATCGGCGATCCACGCCACCACCGTCCGCCAGAGGGCCTCCTCCAGCGGCTCCGCCGCCAGCGCCTGGCCGCACCAGCCCCGGTCGCCGCCCACCGCACCGGACCGCCGGCAGGTGTACTTCCGCCGCCGCACCCCCCAGTCGACCCCGACAAAGCCCGACATGCTCATGCCGCACCGCCCGCAGGTAAGCAGGCCCGAAAGCAGGTACTCCGCCCGCCCCTTCCCCGCCCAGAGCCGCCGGGCCTGCGCCAGGCGGCCCTGGGCCGCCTCCCACTGCGCCCGGTCAATCAGCGCCGGCACCGCCACGGGCACCCAGTCCGCCTCGGGCCGCAAACTGGGCGACACCCGCTCGCCCACCGGCCGGTGCCGGTTCAGGCTGCAGCCCGCCGTATCCCAGCGGTTGACGTGGAAGACCCCGGTGTAGACCGGGTTCGCGAGAATCTGCCGGACCACCGTACGGTGCCAGCGCCCCCCCTTCCGGGCGGGAATGCCCAGCAGGTTGAGGCGCCGGGCGATGGCCGCGGGTCCCTCGCCCCCCTCCGCGGTCCACCCGAAAATCTGCTGAACCACCTCCACCTCGGCCGGTTTGGGGACCAGCAGTGAAGTACCGGGGTCGTACTCATACCCGTAGGGACGAAAAGCGGACGGCAGCCGGCCCGTCCTGGCTTTCTGCAGGCGGCCGCGCCCCGTCCGTTCGCGAATCTTTTCCTTCTCGTACTGGGCAATCGCCCCGCGCAGGGCGTAAAAAAGCTGCCCCTCGGGCGTGTTCTTCCATTCGAAGTTGACGAACTCCAGCCGCACTTTGGCCCGCTCGATCTCTTCGGTAATCAGCAACTGATGCGAAAGGTTGCGTGAGAGGCGGTCGGGATCCCAGACGACCACCATCTCCACCTGCCGGGTCGCCACGGCGTCGCGCAAGGCGGTCAGGCTCGGCCGCGAGAGCAGCGCCCCGCTCACGCCTTCGTCGGCGAAGACCTGCACCTCGGTGGCGCCCAGGGCCAGGGCCCGCTCCCGGCAGGCCTCCACCTGGGCGCCCAGGGAGTAGCCGTGCCTGGCCTGATCCTCCGTGGAGACGCGGGTGTAAACGGCTGCCACGGTCATGAGGGCACCACCCCGTCGCCCGCCGACACCGTCGCTGCACCGCCCTCCGCACCCCCAGCAACAGTTCCCTGGAACAGCCCGCAGTCTGCTCCCACAGTACCCGCCCGCTGCCAGCCCGCCACCAGCCGGCGGGCCCGTTCAGCCGCCAGCGCCGCCTCCCCGGGCGTTCCCGCGGGCACCACCGTTACCTCCCAGGGCGCCCCGTGCCGCGTCTTTCTCTCTGGCACCGCAGGTCCCTCCTTTCGGCCACAACATATGTGCCGAAAGCTTGACCTATTAGGGCGAGATGCGCAGTCCGGCGGCAAGCAGCAGCCCGAAGGCGATGGTCAGCCACTGCTCCCCCTTCCCAATGACCAGCAGACTGACCGGCCCACCTGCCCGGACCGCCCCATAAACCGACCAGCCCAATGCGGGCAGCAGCGACGCCGCAGTCAGCCAGGATACGTACCCCAGGACCGCCGCCACCACCCCGGCACCAGCAACAGTTCCGTGCAGCAGCACCGAGAGCCAGCGAAACCCCGCCGACCGCCGCTCCCGCGCCAGCGTCTTCACCCGGAAAATCGACCCCACAAAGAAGGCCCCGCAGGCCAGTCCAAGCGTCCAGCCCTGCAGCCCGGCCGCCCCATCGGCCGCGACATAGTAGAGCGGTCCGCCCACCATCAGCCCGGCGCTGGCCAGGGTGCCCGCCAGAATCGACCGCGTCTGCCCGCGATGAACCAACGCCAGCACGCAGAGCAGCGCAGCCAGCGCGGCGAACAGCGGCACCACCACCTTGGGGCGTACCGCCACTACCGGCCCCAGAAGCAGGGCCGCGATCAGCCCGAAGAGAAGCAGCCAGAACCGTGCGACCTCCGGGCTCGCCTGGGTCATGCCCGCCCGGCCGGTCGGCGCCTCACCCCGCAGAACCTCCACCGGTCCCCGCAGGCAATAGGCCACAGCCCAGCCCAGCACAGCCAGCAGGCCCAGGAGGTCCAGCCCGGCGCTCAGGACCGCAACCACCGGAGGCGTCAGCATCATCGCCCAGCCGCCGTGCTCTTTGGGCAAGGGCGGGCGCCCGGGACGAAGATCAAGCAACATCCTGCATGCCCTCCTCTTGCATTCTGTCACAATCATAGGCATCATTGATTGTAGATGCAGTGATGAGAATCACGTCACAAAAAGGGAGGGACGGCCGGGCCGGCTGCAGCCGATCGCCCGAGCCGGCAACGTACGTCTATGTTTAACTCGCCTGAGTTTCAGGCGCTGCGTCGGGAATATCTGCTCGGAGTCGTCGAGCGGAACGCGTTCTTGCGGGATGAAGTGGCCAGACTGCGCGCCGGCCAGTTGGCCGACCTCAAGCCCCTGCGCCAGGAGATTCATAAGTCGCGCGGCTCCGGCGGGTTCTACGGCTTTACACACCTGAGCCAGGCCGCCGCTGCCGCCGAAGATCAACTCGTTCTCACCATCGACGGCGAAATCGACCGCGACGACACGGTCCTGGCTACGCTGGTCGATAAGGTGATCGAGGCATCCGAAGCCGCCGCCCGCGAAGCGGGTCTTTAAGGCAGGACCCGGCACAAGAAAGCGGTCGATCCCCCGGGGGACCGGCCGCTTTTTCGCGCACGCTGCGGCACCGACGCTGGGCCGCCTACTCCGCGAACCCGGGGCGAATCCGGCCCATGGCCAGCGAATCGACGTACTTCCCGTCCCGGAAGGCGTTCAGCCGCTTGCGGCCCTCCTCCGCAAACCCGAAAGACCGGTACAGCTTCACCGCCCGCTCATTATCCGGCCAGACTTCCAGCTCCAGGCGAATCAGCCCCAGCCAGTTATCCGCCGCATCGACCGCCGCCTGCATAAGCGCCCGCCCGATGCCCCGGCCCTGGTAGGCATCATGCACCATCATGCCGACGTGGGCCACATGCCGCACCCGGGGCCGGGTGGTCCAGTTCAGGCCGATCATGCCCACGGGCTTCCCATCCACCTCGGCGCAAAGCGTATAGGATGTATTCGGATCGTTCGCCGCCAGCCGTTTCCGCCAGCCATCCGCCGTCTGGGCCGGCAACTGGAGCGTTCCCCAGACAACATTGGGCTGCATGCAAAGCTCTGTAATCGCCTCCGCATCATCCGGCGAAACGGCCCGAATCTTTACGTCGCTCATTGGGACCCCCTCCGACCCGTATGAAATACTAAAACCCGTAAATGGTCATACCGCCATCGACATAGAGCACCTGACCGGTCACATAGCTGGAAGCCCCGGACGCAAAGAAGACGACCGGCCCCACCAGCTCCTCCAGCTCGCCCACCCGCTTCAGGGGCGTGCGGGCCAGAATCTCGCTCAAATACTGCTCATTGGCCAGCAGCTTCTCGGTCAGCGACGTTTTGAAGTACCACGGCCCCACAGCGTTGACCGTGATCCCATACTTCGCCCACTCCAGGGCCAAAATCCGGGTCATGTGAATCAGGCCCGCCTTGCTGGAGCCATAGGCCACGCCGGTCCGCAGCGCCACACCGCCGCCCACGGAGGCAATGTTGATGATGCGGCCATAGCCCTGCTCCCGCATCTGCCGGCCCACCGCCTGGGCCACCAGGAACGGGCCCTTCAGGTTGGTATCGACCACGGTGTCCCAATCCTGCTCGGGCAGGTCGATGGCCGGGGTGCGAATGTTCATGCCCGCGTTGTTGACCAGAATATCGATACGGCCCAGCTGCTCCACCGCCGCCGCCACCGCTGCGTCAACCTGCGACCGATCCGTGATATCGGCTGTGACGGCGATGGCCCGCCGACCCATCTCCCGGGCCAGAGCGGCGGTCGCCTCCACCTCGGCGCCCGTACGGGCCACGCAGACGAGGTCAGCCCCATCCTGGGCCAGACCCAGGGCCAGCGCCTTCCCGATGCCCCGGCCGGCGCCCGTCACCAGTGCGACCCGGCCTTCCAACGAAAATCGGCTCATCTCCAATATTGGCCTCCCTACCGCAGCAAATCCTTCACCCGTGCCACAACCTCTTCCTGAATGCGCGGCCCCTTGGTCAAATGCCGTGTCGGCCCCAGCGTCAGCAGCGTCCGCTCCCCTTCGGTCAGGTCCAGGGCGGTCAGAACCAGCAGGGGAATCCGCTGCGTCCAGCGCCGCTGCCGCAGCAGGCGGACCAGCTGAAAGCCATCCATATTCGGCATCAGCAGATCCAAAATGAGCAGGTCGGGCCGCTGCTCCATGATCATCCGGTATGCCTCCTGCCCGTCGGCGGCGGCGTAGGTCACATAGCCCCGGCGCTCCAATATGACCCGCACAATCCGGCGCACGTCCGGATCATCGTCGATCACCAGAATCGACGGCGGCCCCTTATCGTCCGCCCTGGTCTCCCCGACAATCGAGCGGATGATCGACAGCATCTGCCCTTCATCAATGGGCTTGCTGATCACACCCGACACGCCCACGGTCAGCATGTCCCGGTCGGCGCCTTCGGTGTAGGCGCTGATGACCACCACCGGTATCGTCCGGGTCGCCGGGTCGGCCTTCAGCCGCCGGGCCACCTCCAGCCCGTGCAGGTCGGGCATCATCAAATCCAGCGTGATGGCGTCGATGCGCCGGCTCCGGGCGATGGCCAGCGCCTGGTCGCCGGATGTCGCCCCAATGGCCTGGAACCCCTCCTGCTCCAGCGAGAGCCCGATCAGCCTGACGATGTCGGGGTCGTCATCGACCACCAGCACGGTCTTGCCGCCCACCACCGGCGGCACGGCCACTTCGGCGAGCGACGGCTCGGCCCTGAGCGTAAAGGTGAAGGCAGAACCCTTGCCCACCTCACTCTCCACCCAAATCTGGCCGCCGTGCTCCTCCACAATCGCCTTGCAAATAGCCAGGCCCAGGCCGCTGCCCCCTGTCCGGCGTGAGGAGGCGTTGTCCACCCGGTGGAACTTCTCGAAGATCGCCGAGTGCTGGCTCTCATCAATGCCAGGACCCGTATCTTCCACCCGCACCCAGACGCCCGCT
Source organism: Symbiobacteriaceae bacterium (assembly GCA_029239785.1). GTDB lineage: Bacteria > Bacillota > Sulfobacillia > Symbiobacteriales > Symbiobacteriaceae > JARBUG01. The sequence goes on from JARBUG010000069.1 coordinate 12,656, forward strand.
GGCTCATGCCCGGCCGTCAGCGTGACCGTAGAGCCTTCGTCGCTGAACTTGATGGCGTTGGAGAGCAGGTTGACCAGCACCTGCTGGAGGCGGTCGGCGTCGGCCAACACCCGCGGCAGATCATCGGGCACCACGGTGGTCATGGTAATGGCGCGCTGGTCGGCGTAACCCTGCATTTCCCGCACGGCCCGCATCACGCTGTCTGCCACGGACAGGGTCTGGCGCCTGATCTCCAGCTTGCCCGCCTCAATGCGGCTGACATCCAATATGTCGTTAATCAGGCGGACGAGCCGGTCGGTATTGTTCATGGCGATACTGAGCAGTTCGCGCACGTCCTCGGGCAGCGGGCCGGCCACCCCTCCCAGCACCAGCCCCAGCGATCCCTTGATCGAGGTCATGGGTGTGCGCAGTTCGTGGGAGACGGTGGCGATGAAATCGGTCTTCATACGGTCAACTTCGGTCTCGCTGGTCACATCGCGATAGACGTAAATCCGCCCGATGATGGCGCCTTCATCGTTCTGCACAGGCGCCGAGAACTCGTGGAAGACCCGCGGCGGCTCGGTGCGCGTCTCGACCACCGCGGTGCCGATTTCGACCGGGGGGCCGCCGGCCGGCCCGGGCGCCCAGGCCAGGGCGCCCTCCGAGCGGAACGCCCGGTGGGCTGCCGCACGCAGTTCGTGAATCGTCCGGCCCGCCACCTCGTCCGCCGGAATGCCCAGCACTTCGCCCGTCTTGCGGTTGGCCACCACGCAGACGCCGCGAATATCAGCCATAATGATGGCCTCGCCGATGGACTCGAGTATGGCCTGCAGGCGGCCAACGGTGGCCACCGCCTGCTCCTGGGCCACTTCGATCTGCGCCAGGTTCAGCCGGAGCTGGCTCTCCATCAGCTTGCGCTTGGTAATGTCGCGAATGATCGCCACGTAGGCCGCCACGCTGCCCGCCTCATCATCGACCCGGGTGATGGAGAGATAGCTGTGCCAGAGGCTGCCGTCCTTGCGGCGGTTGATCACTTCACCGACCCAGTGGCCGCGGCAATTTAGCCCGTCCCACATCTCGACGAATGTTTCGTCGGGTGTGAGGCCGGACTTGAGCACGTTGGTCTTCTGACCGATCATCTCCTGGCGGGTGTAGCCCGTGATCGCTTCATAGGCCGGGTTGATATCCTGAATGACGGTATCGCAGTTGGCGATCACGACGCCATCCAGGCTGGAGGCAAAGACGTCTTGCAGGAGCCCTGCTAGTTCCATGGGGTTCCCCCCTTGCTTCCTTCCCATTATAGTCCAACACGCAAGGAAAAGGGTAGGAGGCCAGGACCCATGCGCCAGAAACATGGTTCGTATCAGACCACTCTCCTTTCGAACTATCTAACCCCATCCGCCAGCAACCGTTATGCACGAATGCATAATCGACTGCCGATATCTTAATGACACTTATGGTCGAATTGTCGAGTATACGTGTCACTGATATGATGATGTCGGGTAACGGAGAAAGGTGGTAATGATTCGTGTTCACTGGCATTACGCTCGGGGCGATATTCCAGATCATCTTGATTGACCTTGTCCTCAGCGGCGACAACGCCGTTGTGATCGCCATGGCGGCACGTTCTCTGCCTGAGGGGCAGCAGAAGAAAGCGATTCTCTTCGGCGGCGCCGCGGCCATAGGCCTCCGGGTAGTCATCACGGCGGTGGTTGCCATCGCCCTGAAAGTGCCCCTGCTGCAACTGGGCGGCGGCCTCCTGCTTTGCTGGATCGCCTTCAAACTCCTGGCCAGCAGCGACGACGAAACCTCGGAGGTCAGGGCAGCGCACAGCCTGCGTGACGCCGTCGTCACCATCGTGGTGGCAGATTTCGTGATGAGCCTCGATAATATGCTGGCTGTGGGCGGCGCCTCCCACGGCAGCCTGCCCCTCCTGTTGATGGGCCTGTTGGTCTCCATGGGCGTGATCATGTTTGCGAGCTCGTACATTGCCAAGGCGATGAACCGGCTGCCCTGGCTGATATATGTGGGGTCAGGCATTCTGACCTGGACCGCCGCCGGCATGATCATGGAGGATCGGTGGATGCACCGCTTCTATTCGCCCAGCCATGCGGTTACGGTCACGGCGCAGGTGCTGTTGACCCTCGCGGTGCTGGGCGCCGGGTACATGAAGAACCGCAGCCAGGAGGCATAAGCAAAGGCCAGGGCGCTCGGGCTGCGAGCGTCCTGGCCTTTGGCGTTTCTTACTGGTTTGGCTCATAGATCATCAGCCAGTTGTCCGTCCACCTGCCTTCGGCAAACTCGTGCCGGGGCAGCACCTTCACCTTGCGGAAACCGCACTTTTCGTAGGATCGAATGGCGCGGGCGTTCGTGACAACCGGGTCGATGACAACGCGCCCGGCGCCACACCCGTGCACGAGGTGCTCCAGCACGAGCCGCAGGAGCGCCGTGCCGATGCTCCGACCCCAAAACTCGGGCTCCCCGATGAACAAATCAACGCCGTAGGTGAGCGGCCCCGGTTCGCATTCGTAATTGCCGAGGTCCTCTCCAACCACCGGGTAGAACTGCACATACCCGACCGGGCGCCCCTCCCACTCGAAAATGCACAGCGTCTCTTCGCTGCCGGCGTTCCCTTCGATGAACTCCTCACGGATCTTCTGTTCATCGTGCGGATTGTCGCGCCCCTCGTAGAACTCCAACACCCGGGGGTCTGAGAGCCACTTCGCCATGACGGCGACATCCTCAGGCGTGTCCTGAAGCCGCCTCACCACCAGGCCATCCCGCGCGATGATGCCGGGGGTCACAGCAGCACCTCAGCGTGCTGGCGCAGCGCTTCACGCACATGCTCGTCCCAGTACTCCCAGGTGTGGGCGCCCGGGTGCTCGAAGTAGCGGTGCGCCACCCCCACCTCCTCCAGGTGGGCGTGCATGCGCCGGTTATGCTCGATCAAAAAGTCTTCCGTCCCGCAGTCGAAGCTGATGACGGGGCGTACCTGGCCGGCCCCCAGCGCCGCTGTCATTGCATAGATGTCGGCGTCGGCCGGTTCCATGGGCAGGCCGGGCATCTCCTCCAGCCGGAAGAAGGCGCTGGAGTGGGCCCAGACCGAAGCGAAGCGCCCGGGGTACCTGGCGCCAAGGCGCAGGGCACCGTATCCGCCCATCGAGAGGCCGCCGATGGCCCAGGGGCCGGGCTTCGCCTGCAACGTGGCGTTCACGTGGGTATAGAGGTCCTGTATCAGGAAATCTTCATACATCATGGCCGGATGCGCGTTCAGATAGAAGGAGATGCCGCCGTCCGGCAGGACGATGATGAACGGATATTGCCGGGCGTGCCGGACCAGGTTGCTGAAGTTGATCCAGGCGGTGTGGTCGTCGCTAAAGCCGTGCAGCATCATGACCACCGGCGCCGGCCCCTGCTGGTTATCGGGCAGGATGGCGGTGTAGGTAACTTGCCGGCGCAACGCTGCGCTGTGAAATTGCATGGTTGCCAGGTTCAAAGCAGGCTGCCCCCTAGTTAGTGAGTCTCTGAATGACGCGCAGCAGGCCGGATTTGATAGCGGGCCACTCGGTGTCGATGATGGAGAACATGGCGGTGTCCCGCACGGTTCCGTCGGGCCGGATACGGTGGTTGCGAAGCATCCCTTCATACTGCGCGCCGAGCTTGCGAATGGCCGCCTGGGAGCGCAGGTTCCGCCCGTCGGTCTTCAACTGCACCCGCAGGGCGCCCCACGTTTCGAAGGCATGGCGGAGCAGCAGGAACTTGGCCTCCGGGTTGACCACCGTGCCCCAGACCTCGGGTGTATACCAGGTCCAGCCGATTTCCAGGCCCCGGTGGGCAGCCTGAATATCCATGTAGCGGGTGGAGCCCAGCACCTTGCCCGTGGGGATCGAAACCACCGCAAAGGCAGACTCGAGCCCCTTCTCCTCCGCCTTCATGGCATCGGCGATAAACCGGGCGACGGCGGCCTCGGTGGTCAGGGTTTGGGACATCCAGGGCCAGATTTCTGGGTGGCGCCCGGCTTCCAGGAGTTCAGGCGCATGATGCGGTCGGAGCGGCTCCAATCGAATATGCGTGCCGGTAAGCATGACAGGACCCAGCTCAGCCATGGGTGTCGCTCCTCCTTTCTTGACGTAGGGTCAGCCGCTGGGCCAGCCACCGGGTCAGCCCCCGGCTGATGAGATGCAAGGCCAGCAGCGAGGGAATAAAGAGCAACCACAGGAACATGGCGCCGGTCGGGTCGGTGCGGAGCAAATGCGGCGGCGTCACCCAATAGAGCAGAACGACGACGAGGCAGGTAAAGAGCAGCCCGCCGCCTGTGACCAGCGCCCGGCGCGAGGCCGCCGCCAGACCGGCGATGACCCCGGTGAGCAGGGCGAGCGCAGCCAGAAAGAGTGCGCGCCCCGTGCGGTCCCACCACCAGCGGGGACCGGGACCGGGGGCCAGGAAAATGGAGAGGTTCCCGACGGGCAGTTCTGTAAAGTGCGCCGCATAGCTGCCGTCGCCCTGGGACACGAGCGGCATGACGGTTGCCATCTGATAGCCTTTGGGCACGCGCACCTCGATGGTCAGGTCACCGAAGCCTGCCCAGTGCCGGGCGGGCTGCAGCAAATGGTCGAAACGGCGGGCCGGTTCGATCAGGCGGCTATAGTCCTCGCCTGGGAACTGCCGGTACTCCACCGAGAGTTGGCGCTGCTGCCCCGGCAGGAACGAGACCCCGAAGATCAGGTACTGCGGGGTGACCGGTTCGGCGACTTTCGGGGGCCAGTACGCGATGCCCGTAAAGGGATCCAGCCAGTGGGCATGGAGCGAGAGCTCGCCCTCGTAGAGAGCAACGGGCCCCAGCGCTGATCGGACGGGGTAGGCCAGGCCGTCAAGCATGACGGCCACTTTCCACTCGCCCAGCACCCAGGGCGGCATGGGAAAGGCCACGGATAGGTCGACCATCCCGTCCGTTGGGTTGTGCAGTTGATAAGTCGCCTTGATTCGCCCCTCCCGCTCGGTCAGGTCGAGCAGCAGGTGCTCGCTCAACACGGCGATGGTCGTGTCGCCTGACGGCCGGAGCGACCCGCCTGGGGTCGTTTCGACGGCGACAGGTGGCTGCGCCAGGGCGACGGCCGGGACGATCAGGACCGCTGCGGCGAGGACCAGCCCATAGGCCCAGCGAAGCATGTGTGATCCTCCTTGGTGTAGCTGTGACTACAGCCTACATTTCACATTGGCGCACAAACTCCTTGTTGCACAACTGTCCAAGCGGGCTATTTCTCACACTTTTTGGAGATGAACACAAAGATGGCCCCCTTCCGCACGGGCGGAAAGGGGCCACGCTGCGGCGGCCGGCGTTACTTGGCGTAAATCGCATCCCACGCAGCCCGGGCGATCTGTGCGATCGCCTGGTCGGCGGCGTCGTGGCCGCCGTAGGTGAGCACCACGAGAATGTAGGGCCGCTCCCCCCATACGATGGCGCCATCGTGCTCGTAGGGCGGGAAGGTGCCGAACTTGTGGGTGACCAGGTCGGAGCGGGGAGTGCCCGCAGAAATGCGGCCCCAGTAGGTGACACGGCGCAGGGGGCTGAGCAGGTTCTCGGCGAGCTGGGGCTTCTGCTGTTTCATCTGCCAGACGGCCTGCCACCAGGCCGCCTCGTCAGGGGCGCTGACCGGGGTGCTGCCATCTTCGGTGCGGGTAACCATGCCACCCATGGCGGCGGTGCACTCGGCCAGCTTTTCGAGGGTCAGGGTGCGGGCCAGCATTTTGACGGCGACGTTGTTGCTTGAGATGAGCGAGCGGTCGAGCAAGTTCCGAACGGGCCACTTGGTGCCGTAATCGACGTCCGCAAAACCGCCCTGGCCGACCGTGTCGTCATCTTCCTTGGTGAAAGTGACCAGGGTGTCCCAGGTCAGTTCGCCCCGCTCAATGGCCTGCACGGTGCAGATGGTGACGGGGAGCTTGAAGGTGGACGCAGGGTAATACTCGTCATTCGGGCGGAACTCGTACCGGGCGCCGTCCGTCAGGTCAACGGCCACAACGCTGAGGCGTCCCTCGTAGTCGGCGGCGATGCGCCGGACCGTTTCGTCGAGGGGCTGCCAGACCGCCTGCACATCGCCGGGGGCGGGCATGAGCGGGTCGACCGGGGCCAGTGCCGGGGCGCCGTGAATGTACGGGTCGTAGTTGGCCGTGGGCTGCGGTGCCGGGGTCACAGTGTCGGGCACAGGGGCCGGCTCGGCGTGAGGCGCCGGGTCAGGCCAGGCGGGCATATCCGTGGCCGGGGCGGCGGGCGGGCTGTCCGGTGCGGCGCCGCCGGTCGCCGGGGAAGCGACCTGGGCGCCGCCCCCGGAGCCGGCGGACACGGTGACGGGGGCGGGCCCCGCTGAAAGCAGCAGTGACGAAGCGCATCCAACGCTGAGCAATCCACTGATAATCATCGCAATAAAAGCCTTCGCACGTAACATGGTTTGGCCCTCCTGTGTGGTGGGACGGTAGGTTCGGGCAGCACCTTTCCATCTACCATAACGAGGGTTCCGCGACTTAGTTACGTATGTATTCCGAAAAGATTCTCAGTAACAGCAGTACCACCCGACCCAGAGGTATGCAAAGGCGCCGGTCCCCAGAAGGGCCGGCGCCATACATCCATCAACTTACCAGGCCGCCACCTGGCCATCGGTCCGGGGCTCGGTGGCACCCACCAGCACCCCGTCATCCAGCCGCCAGATGATTTCGCCGCGGCCGAATCCGCCGCTGCCCAGCGCCCAGCGCACCGCGTGCCCGCGGCGGGCGAGCGCATCGACAATGTGCTCGGGCGTGGACCGCTCCATCTCCACCACCTTGCCCTCCAGCCACTGCCACCGGGGCGCATCCAGCGCCGCCTGCGGGTTCAGGTGGAAGTCGACGGTGTTCATGACCACCTGCATGTGGCCCTGGGGCTGCATAAAGCCACCCATGACGCCGAAGGGGCCGACGGCCTGCCCGCCCCTGGTCATAAAGCCGGGGATAATCGTGTGGTACGGCCGCTTGCCCGGTTCCAGCCGATTCTCGTGGGTGGGGTCAAGCGTGAAGTTGTGGCCCCGGTTGTGCAGGCCAATGCCGGTGCCCGGCACCACGAGGCCCGAGCCGAAGCCCATGTAGTTGGATTGGATGTACGAGATCATGTTGCCCTCGCCGTCGGCGGCGCAGAGGTAGACCGTGCCGCCCTTGGGGGGCTGGCCGGCCGCGGGCGTAATCGCGCTGGTGCCGATCAGGCGGCGGCGCTCCTCGGCGTAGGCGTCGGAGAGCAGGTCGCGCACGGCGACCGACATGTGCCGCGCATCGGCGATGTACTTTTGCCCGTCAGCGAAAGCGAGCTTGAGCGCTTCGATCTGCTTGTGGTAGGTATCGACCGTGTCGCGCTCGGTAAAGTCGAAGCCCTTCAAAATGTTGAGCGCCATGAGGGCGACCAGGCCGTGACCGTTGGGCGGAATCTCCCACACATCGTAGCCGCGGTAGTTGACCCCGATGGGCTCCACCCACTCGGGCCGGAAAGCGGCGAGGTCTTCCTTGCGGATGTAGCCGCCATGCTCGCGGGAGTACGCGTCGATCTTCTCGGCAAGTTCGCCCCGGTAGAAGGCTTCGGCCTTGGTCTCGGCGATGCGGGTCAGCGTCCGGGCATGGTCCGGCGAGCGCCAGACTTCGCCGATGCGGGGCGCCCGGCCCTGCGGGGCGAAGGTCTCAAACCAGGACTTGAACTCCGGGCCTTTCAGGTTGGCTGAGTAGGCTGCGAAACCGCGCTCCCAGAAGTAGCCCAGGGTGGGGCTGATGGGGTAGCCGCGCTCGGCGTACTCGATCGCAGGGGCCAGCACCTCGGTCAGGGGGAGCCGGCCGAACTTGGCGTTCAGCTCGGCCCAGGCCGAGGGAATGCCCGGCACGGTGACGGGAATGAAGCCGTACTTGGGAATTTCGGTGACCCCGGCCTTTGCCAGCGCATCGATGGAGATGGCCTGCGGAGCCGGGCCGCTGGCGTTGAGACCGTGCAGCTTGCCGTTCACCCAGACGAGGGCGAAGGCGTCGCCGCCGATGCCGTTGGAGGTGGGCTCGACAACGGTGAGCGCCGCCGCTGTGGCGATGGCCGCGTCAATGGCGTTGCCGCCCTTGCGCAGGATGGCGAGGCCGGCCTGGGCCGCCAGGGGCTGTGAAGTGGCGACCATGCCGTTCCGGGCATAGACGGAGTTCCGATGGGACGGGTACGGGTGATAGAGCGGGTCGAATTGCAGCATGCTCGAAAACCCCTTCGCTACCAGAAATATCTCCAACGATAGAGTACCAGGGATGGTAAGCGCCTGTCAAAAGGGATACTGATAGGGAAAAGGGGGATCAGTAACTGTATGCGTACATGGTGGATGGTCGGTGCGATTTTGGTGGCGGCTATGGCCGGCGCCGGGTACAGTTCCGCGGCGCAGTGTGCGCCGGTCGAACTGGGCGTCGGGGTATGCCACAATGGGATTCCTGTGGAATGGTCTGCCGGCGTGATGAAACCGCATATGCACGAGAACGGCGGATATTACGCCTCGGCCGACGACCTGGCCAAGACCCTGGGCGTAAAAGTCGACATTGCAGCAGACAACAGGAGCGTCACCGTTAACGGCAAGTCCGTGACGGCGGCGGCGGTGGGTGCGAAGGGCATCCACGAGCATGAGCACCGGGTGTTTGCCCCAATTAAGGAGTTTGCGGAGGCCGCCGGTTTCAAGGCCGATGTCGATACACAGAAGCACACGGTGAACCTTCGGGACTGACAAAGAGGCGCCCGGCTGCTGGGATTTGCAGCCGGGCGCATTTGTTTGCTAGCCACCACCACGGAACGCCAGCAGGCGGAGGCGTTTGGCCACCTCGGCGACCCGCTCCGCATCGCCATCAAACGTGACGATCACCCGGGGAAAGATCCAGCGTGCGAAGCGGTATTCACCTTCGGCAAGACTTGCCTGCCAGCCCTCCCCGATTACCAGGTCGGGCGCCTGCGCAACGCCACCCATGCCACACAGGTACTCCCTGATCACAGCCAGTTCCGTTCCCCGGATGTCCATTTCCATAGATGCTGCGTCAGCCTCCCGCTACGGGCGGGAAGACGGCCATGTCGTCGGCCTGCTCCAGCACCGTGTCCAGCCCCTGTTTATGCCGGATCGACTCACCCCCGATGAAGACCTGCACGTGCGGCAGCAGGGCTGACCCGTCGGGCGTCAGCACCTCGCCGGCCAGGCGGGGGTGCTGCGCAATCAGCCGGTCCAGCACCGTGCGCACCGTTTCACCGGGAAGCGCCGGCACCTCCGCGTGCTTGCCGCCCACCAGGGGCCTCAGGGTTGCGAAGAGCCGAATCCTCATTTCGGCTGCGCACCGTCCAAATCCTGCGGCGTGGTGGCCGCAACCTCGGCCGCAGCCGCCGTGGGCAGAATCTCCAGTTCGACGAGCTTCGCCTGCGGCACCACGCCGTTCTGCCAGCCGCGCACAGCGTAGTACTCCTTCAGCATCAGGTCCAGTTCGGAGACCAGGCCTGCGCTGCCGCCGGTGCCGGGCTCGGTCAGGAAGCGCTTGGGCAGGTAGTCGCTGCCTTCGCCCAGGCCGGCCAGGTTGTTGAAGTAACGCTCCAGGTTGTAAATGCGCTCACCGGTCCGCATCACGTCGTCGGCGGTGGCGGACTGGCCGGTGACAGCGCTGTACATGTCGGCGTACTCCTTGGCGCCCATCGAGAAAGAGGAGAACTTGCAGAGGTCCAGCGCGTCGGAGAAGGCCAGCAGGTCCTGGAAGGTCT
>JARBUG010000070.1 GCA_029239785.1 Symbiobacteriaceae bacterium
CAGGCGTGGGCCTGAGCTTGACCGGCCCATGCCGAGAGGGTCTAGGCACCCTCAGTGGGTGCCGTAGCCCGTCAGGCGTGGGCCTGAGCTTGACCGGTATAACAAAGTGCACGGGTTCGCGTTTATGCGATGCCCGTGCACTTTTTGTTGCTGCAGTTGACCATCATCCGGCGACCCGCTTGAGGTCCAGTTTGGCGGCCTCGGTCGCCCGGATGATCAGCCGGAGCGCCTGGCGGGCCCGGTGGAGCCGGGACTTGATGGTGCCAAGCGAAGTGCCCAGCACGGCGGCAATTTCGTGATACGTCAGGTCTTGCAGGTCACGCATGACGACCACTGCGCGGTACTCATCGGGCAGCCGATTGATCGCCCGTTGCACCGCCGCCTGGACTTCCCGCCGCTCGGCCCGCTCGATGGGGCCGTCGCTTTCGTCGGTGGTCTGGCGGGGTAGGGCGCCCTCTTCGGCAGGCAGGGGATTGTCCAGGGATTGATGGCGCAGCCGGCCGCGGCGCCGCAGTTCATCAAGGCAAGTGTTGGTCACCACCCGGAAGAGCCAGGTGGAGAAAGCCGAATCTCCCCGGAAGTTGGGCAGCCGCGTGTAAACCCGCACCAGGGCCTCCTGCGCCGCGTCTGATGCGTCGGCGTGGTTGCCCATGAGCCGGTAAGCCAGGTTATATGTCTTCCGCTCGTAGCGGGTAATCAACTCAGAAAGCGCAGCCTGATCGCCCTTCTGTGCCCGTCTGACCAGGGTCTCATCGGCAACCGTGAACATGGCCGGGTCCCTCCTGTAGCGCCCCGTTGTATCGTCAGCAGTAGTAACGCTGCGTTATGGTCAAAAGTTACGGTGTCGCGGTAAAAAGTTGCGGTGTTTTTACACGGCACCCGGTCCGCTACAACTCCGTCCCATTTTTTCGCTATTTTCGACAGAAATCCTTCGCGGTAATCTAACACTTTTGCATATAAATTTCACGAGGGGAGACGGCCTTTCTGAGGGTCGCGCAGAAGAAACCCTCTCCCCAAGCTGTCTGACGTCGCGCTGACGCACAGCCCTTCATCATGCGACAAAAAAACCGCCACCCGGATACCCCCGGGTGGCGCTGACACCTCATGCCTTATCGCACGGTCTCTTCGTGGAACTGCTCCTCTTCGGTGGACCCCTTCAGGGCCAGGGTGGAGGCCTGACCGCCCGAGATCACCTGCGCCACCTCATCGAAGTAGCCGGTGCCCACTTCACGCTGATGCTTCACCGCCGTGTAGCCCAGGGGCTCCAGCGCGAACTCCCGCTCCTGCAGCCGCACGTAGGCGGTCATACCTTCCTTGGCGTAGCCGGCAGCCAGTTCGAACATGGAGGTGTTAAGGGCATGGAAGCCCGCAAGGGTGATGAACTGGAACTTAAAGCCCATGGCGCCTAACTCTTCCTGGAAGCGAGCGATGGTGGCATCGTCCAGGTGGCGCCGCCAGTTGAAGGAGGGGGAGCAGTTGTAGGCCATCAGCTTGCCGGGGAACTCCCGGTGAATCGCTTCGGCGAACTGGCGGGCCTCCTCCAGGTCGGGCTTGGAAGTCTCGAACCAGAGCACGTCGGCGTAGGGGGCGTAGGCCAGGCTCCGGGCGATGGCCGCCTCAATGCCGGGCTTCACCACAAAGTAGCCTTCCGCCGTGCGCTCACCCGTGCAGAACGCCTGGTCGCGGGGGTCCACATCACTGGTCAGCAGGGCGGCGCCCAGGGCGTCGGTCCGGGCGACAATCAGGCTCGGCACGCCCATGACGTCCGCCGCCAGGCGGGCCGCGTTCAGCGTCCGAATGTGCTGATTGGTGGGTACCAGCACCTTGCCGCCCATGTGGCCGCACTTTTTCTCCGACGCCAGCTGATCTTCAAAGTGAACGGCCGCAGCCCCGGCCTCAATCATGCTCTTCATCAGTTCGAAGGCGTTCAGGGCCCCGCCAAAGCCGGCCTCGGCATCGGCGACGATGGGCGCCATCCAATAGGTTTCGTCGTTGCCCTCCGACCAGGAGATCTGGTCGGCCCGGCGCAGGGCGTTGTTAATGCGGCGCACCACGGCGGGCACGCTGTTGGCCGGGTAGAGGCTCTGGTCGGGGTACATTTGCTCGCCCAGGTTGGCGTCAGCCGCGACCTGCCAGCCGCTCAGGTAGATCGCCTTCAGCCCGGCCTTGACCATTTGCACCGCCTGGTTCCCGGTCAGGGCGCCCAGCGCGGGCACGTAGGCCTCATTTGTCAGCAACTGCCAGAGCCGCTCCGCCCCCATGCGGGCCAGCGAATAATCGACCTTCACCGAGCCCCGCAGCCGGAGCACCTCGGTCGCTGAATAATTGCGTGCAATTCCCTGCCAGCGTTCGCTGCCCGCCCACTCTTCCGCCAGGGTCTGCGCCTCGTCCTGTACCTTCTGCGCAAGGCTCCACTTGCTCATCGCTCGGTTCCCCTCTCTGCTAGTGAATATAGTCGTACGCCGGAATCGTCAGGAACTCGGGGAACTCGGTACCCGTGGCCACGGCTTCGAAGAGCTGGAGCGCTTCGGTAAACCGGCCCCGCGCATAGCTCTCTTCACCGATGCTCTGGCGGATTTTCGCAAGTTCCTCACGGGCGACCAGGCGGACCAGTGCCGGTGTCACCTGCGGGCCGGCGCCGTGCTTGACGTTCGGATCCCCCCACAGGCAGGCCCCATGCCGAATCCACTGCCACACCTGCGACCGGGAGATTTCGGCCGTCGCCGCATCTTCCATGAGGTTGTGGATGGCCGCCGCCCCCACGCCCCGGAGCCAGGACTCAATATACTGGATCGCTACGTTGGCGTTCAGGCGCAGGCCGGCCTCGGTGATCTTGCCGCCCTTGACCTGCAGGTTGAGCAGGTCAGCGGCTGTCACTGCGACCTCGGGCCGCTGCCGGTCGACCTGATTTAGCTGCACGCCCAGCGCCTCATCAAAGACGGCCATGGCTACGGGAACGAGGTCGGGGTGGGCGACCCACGTACCGTCAAAGCCGTCGTTCGCCTCACGGACTTTATCATCACGCACTTTACTCAGTGCGACTGCGTTGACCTCGGGGTCACGCCGGCTGGGAATGAAAGCGGCCATGCCGCCGATGGCGTGAGCACTCCGCTTGTGGCAAGTTTTGACCAGCAGTTCGGTGTAGGCCCGCATGAACGGGACGGTCATGGTCAGCTGGCTGCGGTCCGGCAGCAGGAAATCGGGCCGGTTGCGGAACTTCTTGATGACGCTGAACATGTAGTCCCAGCGCCCTGCGTTCAGCCCTGCGGAATGCTCCCGCAGCTCGTAGAGGATCTCATCCATTTCAAAGGCGGCCAGTATGGTTTCGATCAGCACCGTCGCCTTGATGGTGCCCCGGGCGAGGCCGCCAGCCTGTTCCGCGTAAGCGAAGAGATCGTTCCAGAGGCGGGCTTCCAGGTGGCTCTCCAGCTTGGGGAGGTAGAAGTAGGGGCCGCTCCCCTTGGCCAGCAGCGTGCGGGCGTTGTGGAAGAAATAAAGGCCGAAGTCGAGCAGGCTGGCCGACATCGGGCGCCCGTCGATCAGGATGTTCTTCTCTTCCAGGTGCCAGCCACGGGGCCGGACCATCAGCGTGGCGGTCTCGGCGTTCAGCCGGTAGAGCTTGCCGTCGGGGTTCTGATGGGAGATGGTGCCCGCGATGGCGTCCACAAGGTTGACCTGCCCGCCGATGACGTTCTCCCAGGTCGGGCTGTTGGAGTCTTCGAAGTCAGCCATGAAGACCTTAGCGCCCGAGTTAAGGGCGTTGATCATCATCTTCCGTTCGACGGGGCCGGTAATTTCAACGCGCCGGTTCAGCAGGTCCCGCGGGGGCGGTGCGACCTGCCAGTCGCCTTCCCGAATGGTGCGCGTCTCTGGCAGGAAGTCGGGCAGGCTGCCGCTGTCCAATTCCGCCTGGCGCTGGGCTCGGCGCTGGAGCAGTTCTACCCGGCGCGGGTTGAATTCACGGTGGAGCCCGGCGACAAATGCCAGGGCCGCCGGCGTCAGAATCTCGGCGAACCGGCCCGCCACGGGACCACGAATATCGATGCCCTCAAGGGTTGTCGATTCCATACCCCATCCCCCTCCGTCGACGGTAGCGCTGGTTGATCTGCCATTTATATCAGGTATATAAGATTGTGGCGATAGGGGCATCAGCTTTCTGATAAACGGTCGCATTCGGCATGCAGACGAAGAATCCCGCACGGGACAACCATTCCTGCCGGGCATGTTAGTCATGCCGACATGATGAACGGTCGCAGGCGGGGTGTGAGCCGCGGGTCAGGTGCGGCGAATGGTGGGGGTGGTTGACAGACACGGACCTGTTCGGCGGCTGGGCGTACCGACCATGCATTTCACCGCTCATGAGGAACCTTTCGAGATCCACTTGACAATCGGCATAGAAATAGTACATTGAATTGTAGAATCGGTACATGCGGAGGTAGATGTCATGGACCTTGAAGCGCGTATGCAACGGCTCGAAGCAGCGGTCGAGGAGATCCGGACCCGGCTGCAGGACCTGACCGCCACGCCCGGCGCCACGCCTGGCTCCAGGCCGCCGGCACCACGGACGCCCGGTGAACGGGCACCCGATGCCCTCATGCGCTCCATCGCCGAGGGCATTCGGGAGGCTTCCCGCGATGAAAGCGGCACGGAGCAGTCCATGATCCTGCAGGCGGTGGTCGACCGCCCGCGCAGCACCTACATCAGCATGGCTACCATGGAAGAACTGCGCACAAACGTAGACGCGGCGGCCATCGCCCAACTGGCGAGTGTGCTGTCCAGCGAATCACGGCTGAAGATCCTGCAGGCGCTGGCCGCGGGCGAGCGCTCCGCGGCTGAGGTCGGCGCTGCCGCCGGCCTGGAAGGGGGGCCGCTCTACCACCACCTCTCCGAGCTGCAGGAGGGAGGGTTTCTGGTGCAGCCCAGCCGGGGCCGCTACGCCATGACCCGCCGGGGCCGCGATCTTTACTACCAGATGGCCCTCCTGGTTCGCACTCCGTATGACCAGCAGCCCCATGAACTGGGCAGCACGCCGCCCGGGGCGCCCTGAATGGCATAACAAAAAGAGACGCCAGCTGTGGGCGTCTCTTGTTCTGTGTGTGAAGTTTAGCGGGCCAGGCGGGAAGTGAGCCGGCCGATCAGCGGGTAATCGAACGCCTGACCGTCATAGCCCTTGACCGCCGCATCGCCGGTCAAGCCGAAGGTGAAGATGGTGACCGGGATCATGATGCCCACCATCCAGCCCCAGATCGGCGTGGTATTGTACCCCATCCAGCCTGTGTAGTACCACCGTTCGCCCAGCAGGCCAAAGGCGCTCAGCAGGCGGAAGAAGACGGGGATGAAGGTCAGCGACAGCCCCGCGAGGTGGAACCCGCAGGCTCCCACGGCGTGGGCGAAGACAAACCGCGACCACCTGAAGGCGATCAGGAGAACAACGGCGTGCGGGATGAGCCAGTATAAGGTGGTACGGGGGAAGACGGGAAAACCGATCAAGTTGATCGCAAAGTGCAGTACGCCAAACATGGCCACCAGGTGCACCGTGCCTGCCACCAACCGCTCCAGAATTGATCGCTTCATCTGTTCGTCCTCCGTTGCCACGAATGTTCGAGTGTGATGATGTTTTTCCATAGAGTAGACGCTGCCACCCATCATATCGTTCGAAGAGATTCGTGGTCAAGGGAAGAGTTTCACAAACAGCCTATTTTATTCGGCGTTGGCGAAGCCCGTGTCGTCGCTGTTCAGCAAGGCAAACGCAGTCAGAAGCGTTCCGCACCGGATGAGGCCGCAGCGGATCATTTCCCGCACCTCAGCCAGGGGGAGAGCCGTGGTCATCGCGCGGCCGACATGCGCCGGCGGCAGCGGCGAAGGGCGCAGGCCCTCGGCAAGATACGCCCCGTCGATGGCGCCCAGTGGCGAGAGTCGGCCCGGCACGTAGTCGGTTGTGCTGTGCAGCAGGGCGGCGACCGTTTCGGCATGGTCAAACTGCCCGGATACCGGGCATGACGGCAACTCCCAAAGCCCGCCTGCCTGAGCCGCATCGCCATCGGTCTCCCGTCGGAGCAAGATAATCCGACCGTCGTCCAGCCGGGGCAGCACTACCAATGTGCGGCCGTCCATAAGGAAGCCACCTCCCGCGGTCTTTCTTTACAAGGCCTCATCCGGTAGTACGGCGGCGAGGGTGGTGCGGGTTCGACATCATAGGAGATAATCTGACAGGTTATTCTGACCACTCGATAGACACCGTCACCCCAAAAACTGGATAATGGACGTACCGTTTGGTTCGGGGGTGGCGTCATGGTCGGGCAGGAAATCCTGGGCGTGTTCGGGCTCGAGCCGTTGCAGGTAGAGCGGGTGGAGGCGGGCTGCATCAATCAGACCTGGCGGGTGGTGACGCAGGCCGGGGCGTTCGCGCTGCGGCGGCACCGTGTGGACAGCCCTGCAGCCGTGGCCGCCGAACAGTTGGTCATGAAGACCGCCGGCGGGCATGGACTCCCTGTGCCCCTGGTCGTTCCGACCCGGGCCAGCGAGCCGTTCTGGCACAGCGGCAAGGCCCTCTGGTCGCTCTCGACCTGGCTGCCCGGCCAGGTGCTGACGCCTGCCAATCTGAGCCCCGACCTGGCCTATGACTTGGGGGCGACCGTGGCGCGGGTGCATGAAGCGCTGGCGCGTCTGGAACTGGCGGCGTTCCCGGTGGCCCCCCAGCACAGCGCGATCGAGCCGGTGCAGGCGCTGGAGAAGTTCGCGACCTTTCGCCATCTGATCAGCCTGAAGGGGCGGCTTGATGAGCATGATGAGTTCGCCCGGGCGTACTTTGACCTGATCGAGCCGCGCCTGCGGGCCGGGTCGCCGGTACTGGCCTACTACCGGACAGCGCCCGGCCAGGTCGTCCACGGCGATGTCTGGTTCCAGAACGTGCTCTTCAGCGGGCGCCAGATCAGCGGCATTCTGGACTGGGAGTACACCTGCGTGGCCCCGCGCCTGTGGGAGCTGGGCTATGTCTTCGGGTGCTGGCTGCTCCATCTCGATGACTACACCCGCACGGAGGCGCTCACCTGCGCCTTCCTGGAGGGGTACGGCTCGGCCCAGCCCCTGGTGCCCCGCGAGGCCGGCCTGGTGCCCGAAATGTACCGGTGGTTCCGCATGAACCACGTCGGTCCGTTCTACAACCATTACGTGCTTGGCGACTCCCGGACCAACCAGTTCCTGGCGCCGAACGTGCGCCAGATTCGCTTTGTGGAGGAGGCCGGCCGTGACCTGCGGGACCGCATTGAGCGCCGGCTGGCGGGCCTCCGGAGATCATCCACATGATGACGCAGGCATCGGGGTGGATGATCCGCCACCGGATCATGCTGGTCCTCTCCCTGGCTTCGGCACTTCAGGGGATTGCCGGGACCAGCTATCACCAGGTGCTGCTCGACATCAAGGCGGAGTTTGCCTCGTCGTGGTGGCTGGTGGCGGCCACTGTATCGCTCTACAGCCTGGCCACGGCGCTGAGCCGTCTGGCCGTGGCGCCGCTGCTTATGCGGCTGGGCGAAGGGCTGATGGTGCTGCCCTCGCTGGCGCTCTTTTGTGCCGGGTCGGCCATGGCGGCTTTGGCGCCCAACGTGGCGGTGCTGGCCGCAGGCATTGCCTTGCAGGGGTTTGGCATCGCAC
This sequence comes from Symbiobacteriaceae bacterium, assembly GCA_029239785.1. Taxonomy (GTDB): domain Bacteria; phylum Bacillota; class Sulfobacillia; order Symbiobacteriales; family Symbiobacteriaceae; genus JARBUG01. Next base: position 7,651 of record JARBUG010000070.1, read on the forward strand.
CGGTCTCCATCATCAGCAGTTCGCTGGTGGCCAGCCAGTACAGCGATGCCGAGCGGGGCCGCATTCTCGGCCTTTCCCAGACAGTCAGCTGGATCGGTCCCATGCTCGGCCCCATCCTGGGCAGCTACATGACGGTGGCGGCGGGCTGGCGGTCGATCTTCATCATTCATGGCTTCCTGGTGCTGCCCCTGGTGGCTGCCGTACTGCTCTGTGAAGGGGAGCTGACCGAGGCCGGGCTGAAGCGGGAGAGCGCCGAGCCGACGCCCTGGGATTTTGGGCTGGTCGCCATCTCGCTGCTGGGGGCGCTGCATTACTTCATTCTGTTCTCGGTGCAGGCCGTGCTGCCGATTCTGGTGCGGACGAGCCTGGGCCTTGACGCCCGGCTGGCAGGCTGGGCATCGCTGGTGCTGAGCGCCGTGAGCATGATCGCCTTTCCCTGGGGCGGGCGCCTGGCGGACCGGGCCGGCGCCCGGGTTGTCGCCGTGCGGGGGCTGCTCCTGCTGCTGTCGGCGGTGACCGTGCTGACCGGGGCCTCCCTGGTGGGGGCCGGCGCCCCGGGCCTGCTCCTGCTGCTCATCGGGGTGATGATGCTTGGCATCTCTACCGGCCTGACCGTGCCGTCTCACCTGAAGGTGGTGGTGGAGCGATATGCAGCGTCACGGGCTGCCGCCCTGGGCGCCTATAAGCTGATCCAATACCTCGGAGGCACGGCAGGCCCGGCCCTCATCGGTGGTGCGCTGGCGGTGGCCGGGATCGGCGGTGTGTTGGGGATGATTCTGGGCACCGGCGTGGTGGTGGCGCTGCCGCTGGTGCGAGTCTTTCGGCGCCAATAGGGGAAAACCAAACACCGGCAGGGGATGAACCCTTGCCGGTGTTTCTTTGCGCTCTACTCCCGCCCCGTCAGGACGGCGATGAACTTCTGGAGCGTGTTGCTGAAGGTCTTGCCCCGCTTGTAAATGACGCCCACGGGCCGCTCCACCTTCATATCGGCGATCGGCAGAATCGCCAGCGAGCCGGCCTTGGCTTCCAGCGTGGCGCAGCGCCTGGGGATGATCGAAATGCCGCAGTCGGCTTCCACCGAGCGCTTGATCGTCTCGACGTTGTCGAACTCCTGGACCACATCCACCTCAACCCCGTGGTCGTGCAGCACCCGGTCAATCGCCTTGCGGGTCGGAATGTCCGGCTCAAACGCGACAAAGTGCTGGCGTGCCAACTGCTTCAGCTCTACCGCATTTCCGCCCTGCGCCAGAGGATGGTTCAGGTCAGTAATGACGACCAGTTCGTCGCTGGGCAGGGGTACGACGCCGAGTTGGCGGCTCTCCTGCGGGTACGCGACGATGCCCACATCCACCTGGTTCTGCCTGACCGCTTCGTAAATCTTGTTCGTGCGGCTGTATTCGACATGAATGCGGGCCTGCGGAAAGGCCTGCAGGAAATGCTTGATGTAGGGCGGCAGGTCGTGCAGGCCGACGCTATACACGGTGGCGACCCGGATGGTGCCGGCTACGGTCTGCGTCAGGTCCATCATCTGCCGTTCGAGGGTCTGGTACCGCTCAAGAATCTCCCGGGCGCCCTGGTAGAAAATCCGGCCGGCCTCGGTCGGGTAGATGCCCTGGGGAGACCGCTCGATCAGCTTTTGATGAAAATGCTCTTCCAGGGCTTTGACCTGCTGGCTCACCGCAGGCTGCGAAATAAAGTTGCGCGCGGCAGCCTTCGAGAAGCTTCGGGTTTCGATGATGTCGCAGAAGACCTGGAGGTATCCCATCAGCATGGTACATCCCTCGATTCACGTTACTAATCATCGTTACAAGTGCAGATTACCCCACTTCAGGATATCAGCGATGATCAGGGCACTGCAATAGCTACAAAGCGTTGTCAAGGCGGCGGAAGGACCTTACGGGCTGACCCGCGGGAGTAAGCTCGGCGTCATATGGGCAGTGACTAGGGATAGTACGTATCCCGTAGGAAGGACTCAGACAAGTGGTGCCGAAATTGGTAATAGAATAACGCATGCGCCCAGAACGTACATACCGAAACGGAGGACGATCGTCTTGGATTCCCTGTTGAAGATGTATGAAGAGTTGACCTGTGTTCCAGGTATCTCCGGCTACGAGGAACCGGTCCGCAAGGTGATGCGCAAGTATCTGGAGCCCGTCAGCGATGAGATTATCACCGATAACCTGGGCTCGGTGGCGGGTGTCAAGACCGGCCGCGCCGACGGCCCGAAGATCATGGTGGCGGGCCACCTCGACGAGGTTGGCTGGATGGTCACCATGATCACCAAGGAGGGCTTCCTGAAGATTCAGCCCGTGGGCGGCTGGTGGAGCCAGGTGATGCTGGCGCAGCGGGTTCGGGTCATCACTCGCAAGGGCGAGTTGCTCGGTCTCATCGGCTCCAAGCCGCCGCACATTCTGCCGGCGGAAGAGCGGAACAAGGTCGTCCAGATTAAGGATATGTTCATTGACATTGGCGCCTCCAGCAAGGAGGAGGCCGAGTCCTTCGGCGTGCGGCCCGGCGACCCCATTATCCCGCACTGCGACTTCGCGGTGATGCCGAACCCGAAGGTGCTGCTGAACAAGGCCTGGGACAACCGGGCGGGCTGCGCTGTGGCGATCATGACTTTGCAGGAGCTCCAGGGCCAGGAGCATCCGAACACGGTCTACGCCGTAGGCACCGTGCAGGAAGAGATTGGCCTGCGAGGCGCCACGACCATGGCGAATCGGATTCAGCCGGATATCGGCATCGCGCTTGATGTGGGCATCGCCGGCGATGTGCCGGGCGTTCGGGAGTCCGAGGCCCAGGGCAAGCTGGGCAAGGGCCCGCTGATTCTCCTGTACGATGCGTCGATGGTGCCGAACCAGGCGCTGCGCAACCTGGTCACCGATACCGCCGATGAGCTGGGCATTCCGTATCAGTTCGACGCCATCGCCGGCGGCGGCACGGATGCGGGCCGGATTCATGTGTACGGCGCTGGCGTGCCGTCGATCGTGATCGGTTTCGCCACCCGGTATATTCACAGCCATGCGGGCCTGATTCATCGGGACGACATGGAGAACGCCGCCAAGCTGGTGGCGGCGGTCATCAAGAAGCTGGACGGTGCGATGGTGCAGAAGATCCGGGCGAACGAATATTAGTTGACTCCCTGGGGGGCGGGTGACCGCCCCTCTTTTGCTTTCCCCACGCCAAAATCCGGACTCCGGAGTATCTTTCACCGCAGATGACGCAGATATCGCAGATGACCATGCATGCCCCTGTAGGTCTTCATTTTATGGCCACGGATTTCACGGATTTCACGGACCTGAATACGGTTTTTACCACAGCAGTAAACAGATGACACTGATACCGGGTTTGACATTCGTGGGTATCTTACTATCTTGATCAGTGTCATCTGTGGTCGTATATATGTGTTCAGAGTCCGGAAAATCTGTGTAATCCGCGTAATCCGTGGCAACATGACTAAGAGACCTACAGGGGACAGTCCCGGTAAAACCGCGTAACGGGCGAACGCCGCAACCATATGACAAGGAATCACGGAAAATTATTACAGACAAAGCGACCCCCAGAAGCCGATTCTGGGGGTCGTATTCTGTGAGCACAAAAGCCAAGCGAACCCGGCCGGGACGCATGGGCCTAGAGCCACAAGGCTTTTCACTTGCCGATCCTCCAAACACCTCACAAAAAGGGGACATACATTCATGAAGAAGTTTATCGCCGGCGCTGCCCTGATCACGACCCTGCTGGGCTCCAGCACCGCCGCTTTCGCCGAGACCGCCCCGGCTACGACGCCCACCGCACCGGTGACCACCTCGGCCCCGGTCACCACCGAGCCGACCACGCCGACCCCGGTGACCACTACCACGGCGCCTGACACCAGCACGACCGCCCCTGCGACGACGGACACCACCACGGTGACGACCGCCCCGACGACCGCCGAGACCACCCCGGTCGAACTCCCCAGCGTCACCCTTACGCCCGACAAGCTCTTCTACTCCCTGAAGATCTGGGTTGAGCAGATCAAGGTTGCCATCACCCGGGACACCGTCGCCAAGGCGACCCTGCTGGAGCAGCAGGCCCAGCTCCGCCTCGCCGAAGCCAAGCTGATGGCCGAGGCCGGCAAGATGGACCTGGCCCAGCAGGCTATGGCAGAGGCCCAGGCCAAGCTTGCTGAAGCCCAGAAGGCGATTGAGTCCGCCCAGGAGGCCAACAAGGACATCACCAAGCTGACCGAAGAGGTGACCGCCAGCGAGGCCAAGTTCGCCACTGTTCTGGTTGCTGTCCTTGAGAAGGCGCCCGAAGAAGTGAAGCTGGAGATGGAGCCGATCGTGGCTGAATTGCTTGTCCAGGTTGCCACCACCCAGGACACCGCCACCCAGAACGAAGAGGCCCAGGAAGAGGCCGACAAGGTGGCCGAAGCGTCCAAGCTTGAGGAAGAGCTCTCCGCCCTGCAGCCCCGCATGGTGCTGGTGCTGAACGCCATGGCCAAGGCCTCCGGCAAGGACCTCCAGGAAGTCCTGGACATGTACAAGAAGAACCCCGGCCTGGGCAACATCGCCAAGCAGCTGGGTCTGAAGATGGGCGCCGTCCAGCATGCGGCCCAGTTCGAGTGGATGAAGGTCAAGAAGGACGGCGGCAAGATTGAGATCGAAGTGATTCCGGCGGCCGAGACCGATACCACCGCAGCGAAGCCCGTCGCCATCGTGGAATCCCAGCCCACCACCACGGCTCCTGCTTCCGCCCAGACGATCAAGATCGAAGTCAAGACCGACGGCGATGATCGTGACGACGACAGCGACGAGGACGAGAAGGACGACGACCGCAAGGCTGCCAAGGACAAGGAAAAGTCCAACAACGGCAAGAGCAACGCCAACAACGGCAAGGGCAACGGCAACGGCAAGAAGTAAAGCGCTTGGGAGCGGGGGTGACCCCGCTCCCTTCGTGCTATACTGTTGGACGTGGAAATCGATTCAGGGGGGCAGGGACTGTGGCAAAGGTATTGGTTGGGCAACTGCTTGGCAGCGAAGAGATTCAGGCCCGCGTGCGGGAACTGGGCAACCAGATTTCCAAGGAGTATGCGGGGCGGGAAGTTCTGGTGGTCGGCATCCTGAAGGGCGCATTTGTTTTCTGCGCCGATCTGATGCGCAACCTGACGGTGCAGACCCGGCTGGACTTTATGGCAGTCTCCAGCTATGGCAGCAGCACGGAATCCTCTGGCGTCATCCGGATTGTCAAGGACCTGGAGGCCAGCGTGGAGGGGCGGCACGTCCTGCTGGTCGAGGACATCGTCGACAGCGGGCTGACCCTGCGGTACCTGCGGGAGTACCTAGAGCACCAGCAGCCGGCCAGCCTGAAGGTCTGCGTACTGCTCGACAAGCCCCAGCGCCGCAAGACGCAGGTGGAGGTTGACTACACTGGCTTCACAATTCCTGACGAGTTTATTGTGGGGTATGGCATCGACTACGCCGAACAGTATCGCCATTTGCCGTACATCGGCCTGATTGGCGAGGAATAAACGACAGCGCCCTCCCGGCGGAGGGCGCTTCTTACTTATTAATTGCCTGGCTGCGGTCCCACACGTAGCGGGCCACTTCCGGGGATTGGCTGCCGGCTGCCACCATACCCTGGGCGGGCGCCACATCACTGAAGGGACTGTGGCGCATGGCCAACTGCATGGAGACCAGCGTCAGGTTCGGGATGTGGGTGCGTACGTATCCGCTGACCAGCCGGCTGTTGGTTACCTTTTCATCAAGAACGACGCCCTGCAGGTTGCCCGGGCCGTTGCGCAGAATGCGCAGCGCCTCGGTTGCCGTCCGGGCGGACTGGATGAACTTGCCCTGGTGCAATAACAGGAACCGGAGGTTCAACTGTTCCGCCACAACCAGGATCATCTAAACCCCTCGCTCTTGATTGGAAGATTATAGCTATATATTTCCAAACAAGAGCGCATAGTTCCTTGGGACTATCGACTCATTCATGGGGAAGATTTCCTGAGAAATTAGACCCATGCGGAACGTACGTGTACCGAGGGATTTCCCGCAGGCGTGCCAATATCCCGGCGGAGAGCGGCCAGGGCGTGCGGAGGAACAGCGGCCGGCTCGGTGATGACGAGGTGGCCGCGGGCGAGGCCGGCGGCGCTGGCGGGCGTTTGCGCTGCCGCCGCCACGACCACCTGCGCATCCGGCGGCGCCTCATGCAGATACATATCGATGCAGAGCGACCCGGCGCCCATCCGTTCAACGCTTTGCCGGATGCGTGCGGCGTGCAGCCAGTCGCCAGCGACCACCGCCACCCGGGCGCCCGCGGGCAGGCCCCGCAGCGAGGCGAAAGCTGCCCGGGCGCCGTCCTCGGCTAGCACGGCCACACTCAGGCCCGGCAGTTGGTGCTTAAGGTCGGTCTCGTGGAAAAGCGTGCAGGCCGCCAGGGCGAACTCCCGGGGCCGGACCCGCTCGGCCAGTTCATCCGCCAGAACGGGCACCACCAGCACCGGCAGGGCGGCCTCCAGCTGCCGCTGCAGCCGGCGCAGGTCGGCCCGGGAACCGCCCACCAGCAGCAGCCGGTTGGTCGCCGCCTGCGGAGGCCGGGCCAGCTGACCGTGGGCCAGAGTGGCCATGGCCATCTCCTCGGGCGAGAGGCCGAACTCGCGGGCCGACTGAAGCACACCTGCCAGCAGGCTCCGCAGGGCGGCACCCTGCCCCGGGCCGGGCAGTTCATCCGGCACGAAAACGCCCTTGCCCTGGTAGCTGCGCAAGTACCCTTCGTCTTCCAACTCGGCAAAGGCCCGCACCACCGTGTTCAGGTGGACGCCCAGCCCGGCCGCCAGGTCCCGGAGTGGGGGCAGCTGGTCGCCGGGCCGCAGCATGCCGGCCAGCACCTGGTACTTGACCTGGGCTTTGAGCTGGAGCTTGACGGGAATCGGGCTGGTGTTGTCCAGTGTGAACGCCTGCATGGTCGCATCCCTCTTACTTGCGGAATGTAATGCGGTAGATATTCCCGGTGTTGTCGTCGGAGATGAGCAGGGCGCCGTCCTGCGTCTGGAGCACGCCTACCGGGCGCCCCACCACGGTGTTATCGCCCTGGAGGAAGCCGGTCAGGAAATCTTCGGGCGGCCCGGCGGGGCGGCCGTCCTTAAACGGCACGGAGACGACCTTGTAACCTGTCTTTTCCGAGCGGTTCCAGGAGCCGTGGAACGAAATGAAGAGACGGCCCTGGTAGGCAGCCGGGAACATGCTGCCCGTGTAGAACTGAACGCCCAGTGGCGCCGAGTGGGCCTGCATGTTCAGCACCGGCGGCTCCGTGCCGGCGCACGAGCCCGGCTTGCCAAACTGCGGGTCGATGATGTCGCCCCCATGGCAGACGGGCCAGCCATAGTCGCCGCCGTCACGAATCAGGTTCAGTTCCTCCGGCGGGCGGTCGTCGCCGAGGCTGTCACGGCCGTTGTCGACGCCGAAAATCGCGCCGGTTTGCGGATGGAAAGCGAAGTCGACCGTGTTGCGCAGGCCATCGGCGAAGAGGCGCCCGCCTGTGCCGTCGGCGTTGTAGACCCACATGGCAGCCCGCCGGGGCTCCTCTTCAACGCAGACGTTGCAGGTCGAGCCGATAGTCACGTACATTCTGCCATCCGGCCCAAAATGGACGGTGCGGGTGTAGTGACCGCCCCGGGGCGGCAGGTCGACCAGCTTGCGTCCCTTCTCACCTGCTTTGACGGGGGGCGTGAACCTGTAGATGCCGTCTGTCGCGCCTACATAGAGGGCGCCTTCGTGCCATTCGACGCCGTGGGCGGCTTCCATGCCGGTGGCATAGGATTCGACCTTGTCGGCCACGCCGTCGGCGTTAGCGTCGGGCAGGCGGACGACCCGGTTGGCGCCCCGCTCCGCTACGTAGATCGCCCCGTCGGGGCCCTGGGCCATGTGGCGCGGGAAGTCGAGGCCTGCGGCAAAAACCGAAATGGCAAAGCCGTCCGGAACGGTGAGGCCCCGTGGGGATGCCGCCACCGGCAGGGTGCCGCCCTCGGGCGGGGGGGAGCCGGGTTGGGCACCCCGCGAGCCCGGTGCGCTGCACGCGGCGCCCACCATGGCCAGAATCAGAACCAGAGTCAGTCGGCGCATGGCGCAACTCCTTTCGGTGATTATTTCCAGAGGGGCGGGGCATTCTACTGCGGGAGGTGATGGCCATGGAACAGAAGCAACCCGGAGCCTTTTACGGGGCCAACGTCCAGGGGGCCGATCATGCAGTGAAGGGCGTGGGCGACGACCGGCCCAGCGGCTCGCCACGCCGGATGGAATCGACCATGAACATCCCGAAGGCGAGACAGATTCCGGTGGAGGGCGCCGTAACAGGGCCTGAGGCGCCCCCGGCCCAGGTGGACGAAATTTACGCGCAGGCCAACTTGGATGACCTGGACGCTTTGGACACGGATGAACAGATGTAAAGCGGCGGGAGGGGCTGGGCCTTCCCGCCCCTTTCTTTCCCCGAAAAAATTCGGTAGCATAAGGATGTCCCGATTCAGAAAGGGGGCCGAAGTTGATGAAGAAAGCGATGCCCTTGATTGTCGCCGTTGCGGTGGGCTATGTAGGGTTAATCGGCGTCGTGCTCTATCTGGTGCCCGCCCCGTGGAACTGGGTGGTGTCGCTGGTCGTGCTGCTGATGGCCGTGCGGTTCGCCTTTACCGTGCGGACGGCGTCGCACCTGGGCGAAAAGCGGGTCCATAAATAGAAACAAGACGGGGCAAGGGAACTGGCCACGTCCTGAGAGTGTATTGCTTCGGTATGATATAGACATGCCACCGAGGGCGACTGCGCCGGTGGGAGGCCCGTATGTTTGATGGCCTCAGATGGTTGGCAACGCGCGCCCATGTCGGTGGCATGCTGCTCTAAGTATTTGCCAGCAGCGTAACTTTATCCTCTTTCGCCGGCTTCGCCAAAAGATGGCTCGATGCGAAGGCGCATGGTGGCTGCCAGCGCCCGCAACACCGGCGAACGGTGCTCGGTCAGCGAGGCGGCTCGTCGAAACATGTCGTGCACTTTTTCAAAACCAATACCTGTGCGCAATACAGCGTGGGGCTTGAGGTGCAACTCCCGTAGCAGTTGGCCGTCGACTTCGTCAAAAGAGCGGAGCAGCTCGCCTTCTACCTGCAGTTCGGCCAGGTCAAGGGCCATCTGGCCGGCAAGTTGCATAAAGGCGGTGCAGTAGGCGGCCACGGCGGCGCCCAGGAGCAGCTCTTCGGGTGAGGTGAGTCCGGGCTGCCCACCGTCGGCCACGGGGGCGCTGAATGGCAGCCGGAGGTTGGAGAAACTGCTGGTCAGGTCGCCCTGGGTGGCCGTAAGGCCCTGCCAGGCGCCATACACACGAAAGGTTTGGGGTGACTCGTTCAGGGGAATCGCCTCCTGCGAGGATCAGATATAAGGGAAAGGGAGCGAAGGTAATGGCCAAGGGCGGAAAGCTTACGCAAAAGGATATCATGATCTGGAAGATGGAGCAGGCGAATGGGATGAAAAGCTACTATTTGCTCGAGAAGGAGCCCTTCGAGACGGAGGGCGTGAAGAAGGCGGTGCACCGGGTGGGGACCACGGGCGACGCCGTTTTCCGGTACCGGGACCAGGCAGAGCAGGAACTGGCCAAGTTCCCGTCCGGCGAGGACGGGCAGGCGTAGGAGGACGGCAGTGATCTATTTCCTGATAAAAGGAGCCGGGCTGGGGCTGACCGCCGGGGTGAGCCCCGGCCCGCTCATGACCCTCTTATTGGCGGAAAGCCTGCGGGGTGGCTGGCCCGCAGGCTTTCGGGTTTCGATCGCACCCCTGGTGACCGATTCGGTGCTGGTCAGCCTTGCCGTGCTGGTGGCGGCGCCGCTGCCGCCCTGGGGCATCGCCGTCATTTCCGTGGTCGGCGGGGCGATTCTGATGTGGATGGGCTGGAGCACGGCTCGTTCTCGCCCGGCGGAGCCCATGGCGGGCGCCCAGCCATCCGGCGTCGGGGCTTCTGCGGGCAACCCGCTGAGCAAGGCGATTGCAACCAACATGCTCAACCCCCAGGCCTTCATTTTCTGGCTGACGGTTGGCGGTCCGGAACTGCTCGAGGCTTACGAGACATGGGGTGTTAGCGGCCCGCTTGTATTCATGGGCGCATTTTTCGCGGTGATGATCAGCATCAACTTTGCGCTTGCGTTCAGCATTAGCCGGGGGCGGCACTTGCTGTCGGGAGCGGGGTATCAGTGGACGCTGCGGGGGGCCGGGCTGATTCTGGTCGGCCTGGGCATCTGGCGGGTCTGGGCGGGCGTGGCGCAATTGCTCGCATAGCCGTGCGGCGGGGCCGCCGGCGGCCAACACCGTTCAGTGCCGTACGCCGAACAGCCCCATCAGGTCGTCGCGGCTCAGCAACTTGCCCAGGGCTACGGGCTCTTCGGCCGCCTCCATATCGGTTGTCAGCGGGTCCATGACCTGGTGGAAAAGCGCACGCTTTTGCTCCACCAGTGCGTGGACCCGTTCTTCAATGGTGCCGCGGGTCAGCAGGGTCGTCACCCGCACCGGCTTTTTCTGGCCGATGCGGTGGGTGCGGTCTTCGGCCTGCTGGGCGGCCGTGGCGTTCCACCAGGAGTCGAAGTGGTACACATGGTTGGCCCGGGTCAGGGTAATGCCCGTGCCGCCGCACTTGAGCGAAATCGCCATCACAGCCGGGTCTTCAAGCTGTTGAAACCGATGGACGAGAATCTGACGATTCCAGTCCGTCAGGGTCCCGTCGAAGAGGGCGGGGCGGAACGGCGCCAGCCGGCGCAGGAGCGGCTTCAGCGTCTTGTCCGGGTACTGTGAGAAAATCAGCGCCTTTTCGCCCTGGGTTGTCAGGTCGGCCAGCTCCCGTTCGAGGAAGTCCATCTTGCAGGAGGCGAGGCTGGTGGGCTCCAGGTTGCAGATCTGCTTGAGCTTGGTGATCAGCGCCAGTGCGATCATCGACGCAGCCGAATAGCCCACGCTCTTGAGCGTGTTGACGCCTTCCCGCTCGATCGCCTCGTAGGCCCATTTCTGCACCGGCGTCAAATCGAGCCACTGGACCCGCGTCTCCTTCGGCGGCAGATGTTGCAGCACATCGACCTTGCAGCGGCGCAGCACGTATGGCCGGATCGTTTCGCGCACATCCTTCGGCGAGATGGCCTTCGCCGTATCCGGCAGCAGTCCGGGCTTCAGGTAAGCAAACAGTGAAACCAACTCTTCGAGGTTGTTCTCCAGCGGCGTGCCCGAAAGGCCCCAGCGCCGCGGCGCTTCCAGCCGGCCAACCGCCTTGTGGGTCGAGGTGGTGGGGTTTTTGATCCGCTGGATTTCGTCGAGGATGACAAGGTCAAAGAGCGACGGATCAACCAGGTTCCATTTCAGGTCCTCGCGCCAGGTTTCGTAACCGATCAGGTTGACGTGAACCTTGCAGCGCCAGTACCATTCCCGCCGGCGTTTTGGCCCTTCGACTGGCACCACCCGCAGGTCGGGCGCCCACTGGCGGAGCTTGTAGTACCAGTCGAAGAGCACCGTTTTCGGGCAGAGAATCAGGGCCCGATCCACTTCGCCCTGGTGAATCAGGAGGCGGAGGGCCGCAATGGCCTGAATCGACTTGCCGAGGCCCATCTCGTCGCCCAGAAGAGCGACGGGATGCTCCAGCAGAAACTTCACACCGTCATCTTGATAGGTGTAGAGTTCGGCACCGTCGGGGCAGTAGACGCAGGTTGGATCCGGAGGCGGACCGGTTTGCTGGGTTGGCAAGTCTAAAAAGACGGGCGGCATCGCAAGCGGATCGACGGCCGGAAACTCGATGCCTTCGAATAGGCTGGGGGCAGGGGGCAGCCCGAGGTGGCCGGAAAATGTTGCGGTGCTCAAGGCGCACACTCCCCCGCTGTCAGAGTGATTGGTGTGCGCTTATTGTGTCCGTTGCGATTGTGAACATAACAGGAGAGTATTGGCTGCGGCAAAGGAGGGGCATTTTCTATGGTCGATCCGGCGGAGGTGCGGAAGTTCGGCGTTGAGCCGGACTTTGCGCAGTACGAGTATGATGCCAATTCGTGTTCGTGGTGCGGGCAGCCGGTGTTGATTGTGCAGTCAAAGGAGCGGGCGGCCGGGTATCGGTCGGAGCAGACCGCATGCGAGAACTGCATGTCAAAGCTGGCAAAGCGGACGAAGGCGGCGGAGTTTCGGTGGGTTTTCCTGAAGGGCTGGAAGCCGGGGGAGTAGATTCAGGAAAACAGGTCGTAGACCGTGTGGAAGAAGCACAGGTCGTCCTTGTGGCTGTAGCCATAGGCATCCAAGAACGTATCGACATAGGCCTCGTCCTTGAAGTTATGGCGGATGGACCAGGTGGCCGCCGCCAGGTCGACCCGGCGGTCGGAGTAGCCGGCGTGGGGCCAGTCGATGACCGCGCTGATGCGGCCGCCATCGACCATGATGTTCGGCAGGCAGTAGTCGCCGTGGGCGAAGACAACGTCGGGCTCGTGGCCTTCCTGGCGTACCATGTCGAGCAGCGCCGCCGGGGGCGGAGGCAGGTCGGGGCGCCAGCCATGGATGCGGCGCAGGGCGGCGGCGGCTTCGGCCAGGAGCCGGTGACGGTCGGCGGGGGTGACGCCGCTGATGGGGACAGCGGTGGCGTTCAGGGCCGGGTCCGGGTCTGGGTTCAGGCCGGTCATGTCATCGCCTGGCAGCCAGGTCATGAGCAGCAGCCCCGCAGCCGTGGCGACGGGCGCCGGCACGAAGGGGTAGGCATGCCCGATGGCCGCCAGAATGCGGGCCTCGGCGGCGACGGTGCCGACCTGTTTCTCGCTGACAGCCCGCTTGAGGGCGAACCGGCCGGCTGCAGCCACAATGAGGGTGACGTCGGAGTTCTCGCCTTGCGGGGGGCGTTCGACGCTGATGATCGGTCCAGTTTCCGCAAGGAAGGAATCGGGCAGTTGCATGATGGCCTCCTAGGGGAGTGGGTTCGGGCGGAGCGAGCTCGCCAGCAAAATCGTGAGGTACATGCGCATCATCCCCGCCCTGCCATAAGTGCTAGCATCTGCTCCGTGACGATGACCGGGCCGGTTGGAATGCGGCTCAGGTCGAAACTGGCGGCCAGGTCGGCGGGGGAGGCGGGCTCGGGCCGCTCCAGCAGACCGCTGAAGTACGCCAGGTACCCGACCACCTGCTCGGGCGCCGCCCCGCCTTCCCGCAGGCCGGCCAGAGTGACTGAGCCGTGCCGCTTGGACAGGCGCTGGCCGTCCGGACCGAAGAGCAGGGGAGCGTGAGCGAAGTGCGGAGGCGTCAGACCCAGTGCCCGGTAGAGGCAGATCTGCCGGGGCGTGGAGTCCAGCAGGTCCCAGCCCCGCAGCACATCGGTGATGCCCATAGCCGCATCATCAACCACGACAGCCAACTGATACCCGATGATGCCGTCAGCCCGGCGCACGACGAAGTCGCCGCCGGCGCCAGGTTCGGCGTGCTGCGCCCCGGCGATACCGTCGCCGAAGCTGACGGGCTCGTCCGGCATGGCGAAGCGGAGGGAGGGGGCTTTTCCTGTGGCTGCCTTGGTCGCTACCTGCGCTGGGGTCAGGTTGCGGCACAGGCCCGGGTAGCGGGGGCCCTCCTCGGCGAGGCCGTGCGGGGCGCTGGCGATGACCGCCAGTTCCGCCCGGCTGCAGTAACAGGGGTAGAGCCAGCCGTCTTCGGTCAGCCGGCGCAACGCATCATGATAGAGGCCGACCCGCTCGCTCTGCACGTACGAGGCGTGTGGGCCGCCCACGTCGGGGCCTTCGTCCCAGTCGAGGCCGAGCCAGCGCAGGTCGTCCAGAATCTGGTGGGCCAGGTCGGCCCGGGAACGCTGCGTATCGATATCTTCCATGCGCAGCACGAACTCACCGCCGGCGTGCCGGGCCTGGAGCCAGGCGAGCAGTGCGGTGCGTGCGTTGCCAATGTGCATCTGTCCGGAAGGGGTCGGTGCGAAACGGCCGCGTATCATCATCATCACCCGAATTTGCCCGTAGCGAAATAGAACCGCAACTCCTATTCTGCACCGGTGGGCGGCTTGCCCTTCTTTGCTTGGCGCGGTATCCTTTTTGGTGTGAAATGCAGGAGAGATACATATGGAGGGACAGCATCGTATGCGGAAGAGTTGGATCGCTGCCGCCCTGGTGGCGGCTGTGCTGTTGGTCGCCGGCTGCGGCGGCACCCAGAAAGGCCCGAGCACTCCGGGGACTCCGGGCGGTAATTACAACCAGAAGCCGGACCAGACCACCCCGCCGGCTCAGTCCGGCGCTACGAAACAGTGGAGCACCCCACCGGCCATGCAAATCGACGTCAATAAGACTTACACCGCGACCATTAAGACTAACATGGGCGACATCAAGGTCGAACTCTTCGCGAAGGATGCGCCCAAAACGGTCAACAACTTCGTCTTCCTGGCCCGTGAAAAGTTCTACGATGGCGTGATCTTCCATCGTATCGTCAAGGACTTCATGATTCAGGGTGGCGATCCCAAGGGCACCGGCGGGGGCGGCCCGGGCTACAAGTTTGAAGATGAACCCGTGAAGCGGGCCTACGAGACCGGCATTGTGGCGATGGCCAATTCGGGGCCGAACACCAACGGCAGCCAGTTCTTCATTTGCAACGGCGTACACTGCGGGGGCCTGGAGCCGAAGTACAACCAGTTCGGCAAGGTGATCGAGGGGATGG
>JARBUG010000242.1 GCA_029239785.1 Symbiobacteriaceae bacterium
AGCTTGCCGAGGATGATCAGCGTAAGCACCGTGGTGGCCGCTTCGTAGTACAGCTCGCCCCAGGCAAAGAAGGTATTGTAGACGCTGTAGAAGTAGGCGGCGCTGGTGCCGAGAACGACCAGGACGTCCATGTTGGCTGTGCCATTGCGCACGTTGTGCCAGGCCCGGCGGTAGAACTGGAAGCCGGGGCCGAACTGGACGATGGTGGCCAGGGCGAACTGGAAGACGGCGTTCATGAGCAGGGGGATGTGGATCATGAGGGGCATCAGGATCATGTGCTCCACGAAGATGGGGAGCGAAAGGGCCAGGGCGACGGCAAAGGAGATCCACTGGTTCCGGACTTCCTTTTGCCGGGCGTTCCGCTCCTTATCTTCCGCCTGATGCTCCCGGGCGCCGTAGCCGAGGTTTTCGACCTTCTTGATGAGGGTGGAGAGGTCGGCCAGGCCGGGGGTGAATTCGACCGTGGCCCGCTCGGCGGCCAGGTTGACGCTGGCCGTGACGCCGGGGAGCTTGTTCAGCCCCTTTTCGATGCGGGCGGAGCAGGCGGCGCAGGTCATGCCGGTGATGTCCAGCGTTACCTTCTGCCGCTCGACGCCGTAGCCGAGCGCCTCGATTTTCGCGATCAGGTCCGGCACCGTGACGGCGCCCGGATCAAAGACGACCGATGCCTTCTCGGTGGTCAGGTTGACGTTGGCATCCGTGACGCCGGGGAGCTTGGAAAGGCCCTTCTGCACACGGTTGGAACAAGCGGCGCAGGTCATGCCTGTAACGCCGAGTGATACCTTGTGGGTAGATGCGGCTTCTGCCATGGCGGTTGCCTCCTTGCTTGGGGGTACCCTTGGGGGGTACCGCACTCACAGCCATAATGTAGCACTGCTTTTGCAGCGTGTCAACTACCCCCGTGGGGTATAAAGCGAACCCGGGCTTACTTCCCGGGTTTGCTGGCCCCTGCGGGTCTTTTTAGTTGACCACAGAGGACACAGATGACACTGATACCCGGCAATCGTTCCAGGTCAGATATCAAATAATGACCTGGAAAGGCTCCCTTAGCATCTGTGTAATCTGTGTCCTCTGTGGTAATAAATGTATTCACACTGCCCTACTGGGGAGTCTCCCGGAGCTGCGCCCCGTTGCAGCGGGGGAAGCGAGAGCAGAGCCAGATCTCCCGGCCGGCGGCGATTTTGGGCTCCATGGGCCTGCTGCAGACCGGGCATGGGGGGCCGGACGGGGGTTCGGGCTCGGGCGGGGCGCTGGGTATGGGCTGGGCCACGGGCATGGGTTGCCGGGTAGCGGCCAGGGCAGCGAGAGAGTGCCGGGCTTCGGGGATACCCCTCCCGGGCTCCCCCTGCGGCTGGTCTGCTTCCCAGGCGGCGCCCCGCTGAACTGGCGGCCGGGAACGGACCTTTCCCATCGCCTCGGCCAGATCACTGGCGTCCCATAGGATCGTCCCGGTCTCTTCGGCCCTGTCGAGCGTAGTGTTGGTGAAGCCGACGAGGCTGACGATCAGCGTCTCCTCGCAGTCGTGGTGATCGGCGCCTTCTGCGATCTCGCTGAGCACTTCGGGACCGATCCGCTCTTTGAAATGCCGGGCGCTGACGGCTGTCTGGCGGCCTGTGCCGTCCTTAAGCAGGAGGTCGGCGCCGTAGTCGTCACGCTGTGCGGGGCGCTTCACATGATACCCCAGTCCGGTGAAGAGCGCCTCCAGGTACCGGATGAACTCGGGCAGGGGGGTCTGCCGTCCGTTGCCGAGGCCGGCCCGCCGCAGCAGCCGGTCTTCCCGCGTGGCCTGCACCCATAAGTAGATGACAGGCAGGCCGATGGCGCCGGCGACCAGGATATAGATCGGCCATGGGATAGCCTTGAGCATGGGCGGCCCCTCCTTTCGAGCACTTCCTATTTTCGCATAGGAAGGTGGCCGGTTCAACGAGGATTAGACGCTTCGGCGGGGTTCTGGTGCAGGCGGCGCACGGCGTGGCGGCAGAGGTTGGTCAGGGCTGCCGTCTCCTCGGTCCGGGGGACGGCCCGCATGAGCATGGTGCGGAGGCGGCTCAGGGCGCCGCCCAGCCGGACCTCGGTGGTGCCTGGGTAGAGGGTGCGGAGGAGCTCCTCGAGGGCGGCGAACATGGCTTCCCGCTCGGGGCCGGCGGCGGCGTCGGCGGGGAGCTCGGCCAGGGCGCCCGGCGCGGCGGTGGGTACGCCCTCGGGCTCAGCCATCTCGCCTGCCATGAAGAGTTCGTAGGCGACCACCAGGGCGGCCTGGGCCAGGTTGAGCGACCGGTTCTCGGCGCTGGTAGGAATGGTCAAAACGGCGTGGCAAAGGTCCAGCGCCTCGTTGGGCAGGCCGTCCTGCTCCCGGCCGAAGAGGACCGCTGCCTTCCGGTCAGGCTGCAGCCCCGCCGTCTCCCGGAGGATGGGCGCCGCCTGCCGGGGCGTCAGCACTTGCCGGTTAGCGGCCCGGGGCCGCCCGGTGGTGCCGACGATCAAGGCACAGTCGGCCGTCGCCGCGGCGAGGCTCTCATACCGGCGCACCGCCTGGATGATCGGCTGGGTATGGTGGGCAATCCCTTCGATCCGGTAGGGATCAAAGGCGGCGGGCTCGATCAGGCGCAGGTCGTGCAGCCCGAAGTTCGACATGACCCGGATGATCGCCGCCACGTTGACGACGTCCTGGGGCTGATAGAGGATGATGGCGATATTCACCGAGTCTCACTTCTTTCCCGCAAACTTGGCCAGCAGGATCTCCTCCGGGTTGACCTGGGGCTGCGCCTCAAACCGGACGGTCCGCCAGCGCGGCTTCCACGCCGCGACTTCATCCCGGGCGCTCTCCAGCAGGGCGAGCGACTTTTCGGCCGCTTCGGCACGGGTGGCGCCAGGGGCGATGGGGTAGAGGCGGAGCCAGTTGGCCAGTTCCTCATCGGGCGCGTCAAATTCGTCGAGGGCGAAGGAGAGCGGCTTGAAGCCGGCGCCCAGGAGCGTCCCTTCGATGGAGCGCTGGTTGGGCAGCCGGTCGACATCGGGCAGGGCACGGGGGAGGGCGCCCCGCTCATGCAAGACTTTGACCAGCGCCCAATACGGGGAGACGACTTCGCCGCCGACATTGAAATAGCTGCCGAGGAGCGTGAAGCAGAGGCGCCCCGTGGGTTTGATCACCTTGCGAAGTTCCCGGAGAACCTCCTCAGGCTGGGCGAAATACCAGAGCGAGAGGTTGCAGAGGACCCGGTCGACTTTTTCCGACACCAGTTGACCGACAGTGATGGCATCAGCCACGTGGTAAGTGGCCTCGGCGCCGCGGGCGCCCACGTTCTGCCGGGCCTCGTCGATCATCGACTGGCTGCTGTCAATCAGGGTCAGGTGGAGACCCTGCGGGACGACGTCCAGGGCGGCCAGGCTGGTCAGGCCGCTGCCGCAGGCCAGGTCGACGACCCGCATACCCGGCTTGAGGCCCGCGGCCTGCGCCAGGCGCTGGTTCGATTCGCGGTAGATCGCCATCTGCGATGCGATGGCGTGGTAATGGCTGCCGAGGCTGGGCGCCATGGGTCAGTTCTCTCCTTTTAGGCATCCGCTCTTCTTCTGACGCTCTTGGACCAGTCTACGTAACGCGGCGTGCGCATAAGACATAACACCGGGGATGGGACGCGGAACTGACGGAAGGGGGCAGATGGATGGAAGGGATGCGGGTGATGCCGGGGCCGGTCGATCTATTGGACCCGGGGGAGGCGACGGGCCTGCTGCAGCGGGCGGTGGGCGCCCGGATGGCATCGGTCCCCCGGGGGACGGGGGGCCTGCAGTTGGCGCTGACAGGCAGCGGGAGAGGGGATCAGCTGGTCTGGGGAACGTATCAGAAGGATGACGGGGTGCTGGCCCTTTTTAGCGGCGGCCGGCTGCTTTCGGTGATCGAAGGCGGGTTGGGCGAGATTCGACGGGTGCAGCCGCTGGTCCTGCCGGGTTTGCCGCATTTTGCCATCGCGGTGGATGATCGTGTCGATGAGATGGTCGGGGCCTACCTGTGGGAAGAGCACCGGCGAATCTATGTGTGGGACGGGCGCACACTGCGGGAGGTTTATCTGGGGGTGCTGGCTGCGGAGGAATACGGCCACGCCCGGTGGGAGAATCCCCGGGGGCATCAGGTCTGGCGGCTGCGGCGCAGGCAGGGTGAGATTACGCTCCAGGAGGGTGGGCTGACCGAGGTGACCCGGGAGCAGCAGTTGGAAGCAGCCGGGCGCCCCGATGAGCCCCTGCCGCCTTCCTCGGCCTTCCGGCCTGTCAGTGAGACGCGGCACGAGCGACGGTTGGTCTGGAATGCGCGCTTGCGCAGGTTCGAGGCAGAGTAGGGCCTCTGGAGAAAGAGAAGCCCGGACCGCAAAGGCCCGGGCTAGCGCACAGCGCAGACCTACTTGATCTTCTTCGCCTTGTGCTCGGCGTGCCCTTCCAGCAGGGGCTCCACGCCTTCGGCATCACCGCCGTAGTGCTTGCCTTCGGGGTCGGTCCGGGGTTCGGACTTCACATGGCCTTCGACACCACCGGTGACGGCGCCGGTCGCACCGTGCGTGTGGCCGATGGTGTTGCGCAGGTCGCCTGCCTTCCAGCGGTCAGCTTCAGATGGCATGATCTGATCCTCCTTCATCATACGCGGCGTCGGGTAGCTACCCGTAGTCTGCCCGTTCGCGCAGGAATCCGCCTGGAACCTGCAGAACAACTGCCGGACTGACTTTGCCTGGCAGCGAACCCTGTGGGCCCTTCCGGGCATCATAATGTAGTCTGAGGTGAAAAAACAGATGCAGATCATCATCATGCTTGGCATCGCACTGACCGCAGTACTCGTAACGCTCCTGTACCGAAACCAACGTGACAAAGAGCAACTGGCGGCACGGGTGGCGACCCTGGGCGGACAGGTGGTCAGAGTGGCACGGACCAAGAAGGGGCACCCCTTCAGCGATACCGGCCGGGGCTGGTGGGCGTGGCGCGTCGAATGGCGCGACGCCACAACTGATCGTCTGTCCTGGGCCCTGACCACTCGCGAGGGGATCAAGGAGTGGAGGGACTGAGTTGATACGAGCTTCTGAAGTAGCGATTCTGCTGACCCGTGATGACCTGGAAGAGATTCTGCGGGGCCATGCAGCCGGCCGGGCCGACCTGGAGTCCATCGAACTGCAGGATGGCGCCGTGCTGGTGCGGCTGAAGGTCTCCGTGGGCGGGCTGAACATGGCCGTGCCGGTCGAACTGCGCATGTCGGTGCGGTCGTATCAGGCGATGGAGATCGAACTGGATGTGGCCTGGTCGAACATGCCGCTGGTGCCCGGCTTCCTCAAGGAGCTGGCCCTGCAGCGGGCGTTTGAGGCGCTGCCCGGCGAATACCGAGACGGCACCTTCTGCATCGACCTGTCCGACGTGATGCAGGACGTGCCCCTGCAGTTCGACTTGTTGGC
>JARBUG010000071.1 GCA_029239785.1 Symbiobacteriaceae bacterium
CGGCCGTCGGATAACTTCTATAGGTTTGGCTTATATAGACCTTGAATAGACCCTCAGTTCTCTCTGGAGGTGCGGACGTGGCGAAACTCGATAAGCTGACCCCCCCGACCGAAGGTCAGCAGATCACTGTGGAGAATGGCCAGCTCGTGGTTCCTGTCAACCCCATCATTCCCTTCATCGAGGGTGACGGCACCGGCCCCGACATCTGGCGGGCAAGCCAGCCAGTCTTCGACGCAGCGGTAGAGAAGGCCTATGGCGGCGAGCGGAAAATCGCCTGGTTCGAAGTCTTCGCCGGCGAGAAGTGCCTCAACAAGTTCGGCGAATGGCTCATCGACGATACCGTCACCGCCATGCGCGAGTACCGGGTCGGCATCAAGGGTCCGCTCACGACCCCGGTCGGCGGCGGCATCCGCTCGCTGAACGTGGCCCTGCGGCAACTGCTTGACCTGTACGCCTGCGTCCGCCCGGTGCGTTGGTTCACGGGCGTTCCCAGCCCCGTCAAGGAACCCCACAAGACCGATGTCGTTATCTTCCGTGAGAACACTGAGGATATTTACGCCGGTATTGAGTACAAGGGCGGCTCTCCCGAGGCTTTGAAGGTACAGGCCTTCCTCGAGGAGCAACTGGGCAAGAAGTTGCCCAACGCCGAGGCAGGCAGCCCCATTGGCATCGGTATCAAGCCGGTCTCCGAGTTCGGCTCCAAGCGGCTGGTTCGGGCGGCCATCGAATATGCCATCAAAAATAAGCGTAAGAATGTCACCCTGGTGCATAAGGGAAACATCCAGAAGTTTACCGAAGGCGCCTTCCGCGACTGGGGTTACCAGGTGGCCACCGAAGAGTTCCGCCAGTACTGCATCACCGAAGAAGAGCTCTGGAATGACGAGCACAAGGGCAAGTTGCCTGAAGGCAAAATCCTGGTCCGTGACCGGATTGCCGACATCACCTTCCAGCAACTCCTCCTGCGCCCCGACGAGTGGGACGTGATCGCCACCTGCAACCTGAACGGCGACTACCTTTCCGACCACGCTGCAGCGATGGTCGGCGGTATCGGAATCGCCCCGGGCGCCAATATTTCTTACAGCGGCGGGTTCGGCCTCTTCGAGGCGACCCATGGCACGGCGCCCAAGTACGCCAACCTCGACAAGGTAAATCCGGGTTCCCTGATTCTCTCCGGCGAGATGATGCTCCGGTACATGGGCTGGCATGAGGCCGCCGACCTGATCATCAAGGGCCTTGAGAAGACGATTGCCAACGGCACTGTTACCTACGACTTCGCCCGCTTGACCGAAGGCGCTGCCGAAGTAAAGTGTTCTGAGTTCGGCCGCCTGATCATCGAAAATATGTAATGGTTTCGGGCGGCATGGGCGCAGTGGGGCGCCTCGCCGCCGGACAGGGATAAGGGGAGGGGCCTTCATTATGAAGAAGCGTAACAAGATCGCGATCATCGGTTCCGGTTTCACCGGTCAGGGTACCGCTATTTTCACGGCCGCCCGTGATTTGGGCGATGTCGTACTGGTCGACCTGCCCGCCCGCGAGAACTTTGCCAAGGGCGTCGCCCTTGACCTGATGGAGTCGATGCCCGTATTCGGCAGCGACACCCGTTTCACCGGCACTGCCAACTACGAAGATATCAGCGGCGCCGACGTGGTGATCATCACCGCCGGGTTGCCCCGCAAGCCGGGAATGAGCCGTGAGGACCTGGTCAGCGTCAACGCCGGCATCGTCAAGGATATTTCCGAGAAGGTCGCCGCCTATGCGCCCGAGGCGGTCATCATCGTGCTGACCAACCCGGTCGACTCCATGACCTACGTCGCCCTCAAGGCTTCGGGCTTCCCCAAGAACCGGGTCATCGGCCAGTCCGGCGTGCTGGACACCGCCCGGTACCGCACCTTCATCGCGAACGCCCTCAACGTTTCCTTCCAGGATGTCCAGGGTTGCGTGCTGGGCGGCCACGGCGACGACATGGTCCCTCTGGTCCGGTACACCTACGCTGGCGGCATTCCCATCGAAAAGTTGCTTCCGAAGGAAACGATCGAAGCGATCGTCGAACGCACCCGGAAGGGCGGCGGCGAAATCGTCAACCTGATGGGCACCTCGGCCGGTTATGCCCCGGGCATGTCGCTGGTCGACATGATCGAGGCCATCCTGAAGGACCGCAAGCGGATCATCCCGACCATCGCCTATCTCGAAGGCGAACATGGTTATAGCGATATGTGCCTGGGCGTCATGACGGTCCTGGGCGGCGACGGCATCGAGAAGGTCATCGAGATCGAACTGACCGCCGATGAGAAGGCGGCCTTGGACAAGAGCGCCGCCGGCGTCAAGTCGATGGTCGAGTTCCTCAAGGGCAGTGTGGTCAAGTAGGGCTTGTTTCCCGCAAACCCGACCGTTAATTACGAAAGGAAGATGACCATGGCTGCTTCCCCTACTTACAAAGCAGGCCTCGAGGACGTCGTCGCCGGGACCTCTGATATTTGCTTCATCGACGGCCGCGAGGGACGGCTCGTCTACTGCGGCTATGATATTACCGATCTCGCGAAGCACTCGACATTCGAAGAGACGGTGTACCTGCTGTACAACAAGCGGCTTCCCATCCGTGAAGAGCTGAAGCAGTTTGATGCCAAGCTCAAGGGTTACCGGGCCGTCCCGGCCGAGGTGCTGGCGACGCTGAAGGGCCTGCCGAAGGATATCCATCCCATGGCCGCCCTGCGCACCGCCGTCTCCCTGCTGGGCAACTTTGATCCGGCCGCCGAGAAGACCGGCCGCGAGGCTTATGTCGAGACCGCCATGAAGCTGGTGGCCCAGACCGCGACCGTTACGGCCGCCTGGGAGCGGATTCGCCAGGGCCAGGAGCCGGTGGCGCCCCGCACCGACCTGTCCCACGCTGCCAACTTCCTCTACATGCTCTTTGGCACCGAGCCCGACCCGTATCACGCGCACGTCTTCGATGTCGCCCTGATTCTGCATGCCGACCATGAGCTGAACGCTTCGACCTTCAGCGGCCGGGTGACTGTGGCGACCCTCACCGACATTTACTCAGCCGTTACCGCTGCCATCGGCGCCCTGAAGGGTCCCCTGCACGGCGGCGCGAACGAGCACGTCATGAAGATGGAACAGGAGATCGGCGAGATCGACAGGGCCGAGGAGTGGATCAAGGACGCCCTCGCCCAGAAGAAGAAGGTCATGGGCTTCGGCCACCGGGTCTACCGGACCAAGGATCCCCGGGCGTTCATTCTGGAGGAGATGGCCGGCGAACTCGGCCGCCGGGCCGGCAACACCAAGTGGTTTGAAATGACCCGGGTGATCGAGCAGACCGTCTTGAAGGAGAAGGGGCTCTACCCGAACGTGGACCTATACTCCGGCGCAGCGTACACGGTCATGGGCATCGCCACTGACCTCTTTACGCCCATCTTCGCCGTGAGCCGTATCTCCGGCTGGACTGCCCACATTCTCGAGCAGCTGGGCAACAACCGCATCATCCGGCCCCGGGCGGAGTACACCGGTGCCGAAAAGCTGGCCTACATTCCCCTGGAAGACCGCCCCACCCAGGCTAACTAGCATAGACCGCTGGACGGAGCCACTGACTCGCTCGCATCGCCGCCATCGTCTCACGAACCGGAAAAACCATCGTACCCGCGGAGGCGACGATAGGACGTCGTCGCCGACCTGCCAGACGGGCCGTCAGCGTTCAGGAGGAACGTCTGACGGCCCCGATGGCATCTTTGATAAAAAAGGACGGGCCACCTCGCACATCAGACTGGGGAGAACGAATATTATTACATGAAGCATTACGAACCTACCGGCCAGATTCTACGTGTTAACAAGATGAAGGGCACAAAGATGACGGCCAGAGGAGGAGAGCCCCTATGTGGAGCGCGCCCAAGAGAATCACCATCCTGTTTATTGTGGGGCTGCTCGGGCTACTTATCCTCGCTCCCCTCGCGGCAGCAGACCCGCTGCCCGAAAAAGGCTACAGCCAATTCCTGGCCGACGTGGCGGACGGGCGGGTGCAAGGGGCAACCATCTCCGGTGGAACGCTAACGGCCGACTACCGCGATGACGTCCGCTACAAAGTCACCATGCCCGGCGACGGGGCGGGCGCCCTCTCCGTGCTCACTGCCAACAATGTCGAAGTTACTTACGCCCACCAGTCTCAAGTTGGCTGGCTTCCGCTGCTTCTCTCCGTGGCCCTACCCATTGCCGTAGTGGCTGGCATTGTCTGGCTCATGAACGGCCAGCAAAACAGCGGCGGCGCCGGCCAGGTCTTTTCGTTCGGCCAGAGCCGCGCCCGGCTCTACGCCCCTGGCGAAAAGATTGTCACCATGCGCGACGTGGCCGGTATACCGGAAGCAAAAGAAGAGCTGTGGGAAGTGGTTGACTTCCTCCGCAGTCCCGACCGTTATCGTGAGTTGGGCGCCCGCATTCCCAAGGGCGTCATGCTTTACGGGCCGCCGGGCACAGGCAAAACCCTCCTGGCCCGAGCCGTGGCCGGCGAGGCAGGCGTCCCCTTCTTCAGCATCTCCGGCTCCGATTTTGTTGAGATTTTCGCCGGCGTGGGCGCCTCACGGGTGCGAGACCTGTTCGTCAAAGCGCGCAAGCATGCCCCCTGCATTATCTTCGTCGATGAAATTGATGCCGTCGGTCGCCAGCGGGGCGTCAGCATGAGCGGTGGCAGCGACGAACGGGAGCAAACGCTAAACCAGCTCCTGGTCGAGATGGACGGTTTCGACACCGCCGAGCATATCATCGTCATGGCGGCCACCAACCGCCTCGATATTCTGGATGGCGCCCTGCTCCGGCCCGGACGGTTCGACCGCCAAATCTCGGTCGATCCGCCGGACCGCATCGGGCGGAAAGAGATTCTGCAGGTCCACGCCCACGGCAAACCCCTTGCCGACGATGTTGACCTGGACCGGGTCGCAGGCATGACTACGGGCTTCACCGGCGCCGACCTCGCGAATCTGCTGAATGAAGCGGCGCTGCTCGCCGCCCGGCGGCGGCATCCGGCCATCGGTATGGAAGAGATTCGCCAGGCCTATGAGCGGGTGGTGACCGGCGGCCTGGCCCAGCGAAAGACGCTGGCCGCCGACGAGAAGGTGCGCATCGCGTATCACGAGGCGGGCCATGCGGTCGTCTCACGCCAGCTCACCCATGTCGACCCGATTGAGAAAGTGACCATCGTGCCCCGAGGCCGGGCCCTGGGGTACGTCATGTATCAGCCCCAGGAAGATAAGAACCTGCACAGCCGTACGGAGATCATGGACCGGATCGTCTCCCTGCTCGGAGGGCGGGCGGCAGAACAGGTGCTCCTCGGCGAGGTAAGCACGGGTGCCGCCGACGACCTGGAGCGGGCCACAGGCCTGGCCCGGCGGATGGTGACCGACCTTGGCATGAGCCCCGAACTGGGCCCCGTGAAGCTCAAGGTAGACCCCATGCCGGTCTTCGGCGCCATGAGCACCCCGCCCATATCTGACCGCACGGCGGTGGTCATCGACGAGGTTGTTCGGCAACTCGTCACCGACGCCTATGACCGGGCGCTGGCCCTGGTGCGTGAAAAGCGGCCGGAACTGGAGCGAGTGGCCAACGCCTTGCTAGAAAAGGAATCGCTGGACGGTCGCGAAGTAGAGAACTTGCTGGCAATGTAGGTTGGTATGCAAATTCGCTCTCGTCCCTTGCCGGGGACGAGAGTTTCTGTTTTCATAGTACAGAGGGGGATGCGGAACTGATGGTGATAATCAATCACAATACAGAGCGTACAGCAAGCGTATCTGAACAATTGCGGGCCCTCGGTTTCGGTACGGGGCGCCCGGTGGTCATTGCCGGCCCCTGCAGCGTCGAGTCGGAGGGACAGATTCTCGCCGCAGCGGCCGCAGTTAAGGCAGCGGGAGCGACGGCGCTGCGAGGGGGCGCCTTCAAGCCGCGCACCAGCCCGCGGTCGTTTCAGGGGCTGGGGGCAGACGGGCTCCGGCTGCTGGCCCAAGCCGGGGCAGCGACGGGGCTGCCCGTAGTCACCGAGGTAATGGATACCGCCCAAATTGACCTGGTGGCAGCCCATGCCGACGTACTCCAGATCGGCTCGCGGAACATGCAGAACTTCGCACTGCTCAAGGAAGTCGGCCGGGCCGGAAAGCCGGTTATGCTCAAGCGCGGCCTGGCGGCAACCATCGCCGAATGGCTGTCCGCTGCGGAATACATTACGGCGTCCGGGAACTTCCAGGTCATTCTGTGCGAACGCGGCATTCGAACGTTCGAAACCTACACCCGCAATACGCTCGACCTCAGTTCCGCCATTTTGGCGCGCCAACTCAGCGGCCTGCCCGTCATTGTTGACCCGTCGCATGCGGCCGGCAGGGGCGACCTCATCGCTCCGCTCTCCCGGGCAGCGCTGGCGGCCGGACTGGACGGCCTGATGATTGAAGTCCATCCAGATCCAGCGCAGGCGCTGTCGGATAACGAGCAGCAACTGACCCCGACCGCCTTCGCCAGTATGATGGCCGACCTGGGCCTGGCGCCGGAAACGGAGGAACAGCAGATGGCCCGGCTGGATGCCGCCATACGAGCGCTGCAGGCCCAGCGTGATCGGTTGCGCGGACAGGCCTGAGAAGAATAAGGACCATACGCCGCAGCGGAGGAAATGGCGCACAGAAGGCGCCGGTCACCGCTGCTTCTTATCCTTTCTGCCCACGCCATCCCCGCCGGACGGAGGATGGGCGAGGTCAGTCTACCGGCGGATAATGGAAGGAGAGCTGCCAAATGAGGTGACCAGATCATGGCAAGGGATGCCGGAATACCCCTGACCAACCTGGCCCGGATGACCTGCGCCCTGAGCCGGGGGCTCTCCCTGCCCGTGCAGGTGGATGGAACCCGGCAGGTGGGCTTTGCCGTCCGCATCGATGATGCGCCCTTTGGACCCGTGGCTGTTGTCCATGTGCCCGAAGGGCGGTTTATCCGCGTCCTCTATCGCGATCCCGACGAACTGACGCTGATCACCCCAGACGATACTGTTCGTGTTCAATAGACGAACGTGCTATAATGGGACCATAAATTCGCCTATGCGAGGTGGTCCCATGGGATTCTTTCGTGATGAACTCGGCAAGACATACGAAGAGTTATCCGTCGGCCAGAAAGCAGCTTTTCAGCGGCGCGTCACGAAGCAGGATGTCCTCGGCTACATGGGGCTTTCCGGAGACATGAATCCGTTGTACGCCGACTCGGCATATGCCGGCCGTACCAAGTATGACCGCCCGATTGTGCCGGCCAACATGCTCGCCGGATTCGCCATGGGCGCCGTCGCCAACGTCATGCCCGGCCTCGGCAGCCTTACGCATGCCCATACATATCGGCTTCACCACCCTGCAGTGCTCGGCGACGAAGTCACCGCCGACATGGAGATCGTGGAGATGAAGCCGCAACTGCGCCATGTTCTGATTCGGTACCGCCAGGTGAACCAGGATGGTAAGTTGCTGCTGGAAGGCGAAATGGAAGTCGAGCCGCCGGCAAAGCTGAAGCCGATCCTCCACCACGCCTACGAGAACTTCTAGAGTGATGCACTTTAGGCACCCCTTCCGACGCTGAAGGGGTGCTTTTCTTTCTGTATTCGTGATACCATAAGACTATGGTCATTCTGTCACATAGGGGGAATTGACGGTGCGCGAGATTCATGTCGACCAGGTAGCTGAGACCGTAGCCCGTCTGGTTCAGGAAGCCAACTTCAAACTGGAGGATGACGTTGTTGGCGCCATCAACCGGGCCATGAACCTGGAGGAGGCGCCCGTTGGCCAGGCGATCCTGCTGCAAATTCAGGACAACTACACCCTGGCGGGCACGGAGCGGGTGCCCATGTGTCAGGACACTGGCGTGGCGCTGGTCTTCCTCGAACTGGGGCAGGAGGTTCACCTCACCGGCGGCGATCTGACGGACGCAATCAACCGGGGCGTGGCGAAGGGCTACACCGAAGGGTATCTGCGGATGTCGATGCTCAACGATCCGATCAAGCGGGTGAATACCAAGAACAACACGCCCGCCATGGTCTATATTGATGTCGTGCCGGGTGACCAACTCAAAGTGAAGGTGGACTGCAAGGGTGGCGGCTCCGAGAACATGAGTCAGCTCAAAATGCTGCCCCCATCCGCCGGGTGGGAGGGCGCCAAGCGGTTCATCGTGGAGGCCGTGGCCAACGCCGGTCCCAACGCCTGTCCGCCGCTCATCGTGGGGGTGGGCATTGGCGGCAACTTCGACAAGTCCGCCCTGCTGGCAAAAAAGTCGCTGCTGCGGCACGTGGGCGATCCTAATCCCGACCCCGAGTGGGAGGCCCGCGAGCAAGAACTGCTGGCAGAGATCAACAAGCTGGGCGTCGGCCCCATGGGCCTCGGCGGTACCGTGACGGCGCTGGCGGTGCATGTCGAAGTAATGGGCTGCCATATTACCGCACTACCCGTGGCTGTCAACATTGAATGTCACAGCCATCGCCATAAGGAGGCCGTGCTCTAATGGCTAAGGTATACCTCACGACACCGATTACGGACGCGCAGGTTCGGGAGATCAAGGCCGGTGATGAGGTCTATATTACCGGCACGATCTACACGGCACGCGACGCCGCCCACCGTCGGATGGTGGAGGAGCTTGCAGCCGGGAAGCCGCTGCCGATCGATGCGCAGGGCGCTGTCATCTATTATGTGGGTCCCACGCCGCCGAAGCCCGGTCAGGTCATCGGTTCGGCCGGACCGACCACCAGCTACCGTATGGATAAGTACACGCCCGATATGTTGAAGCAGGGCGTTAAGGCCGTCATCGGCAAGGGATACCGGGGCGACGAAGTAAAGTCCGGGTTTGTGCAGTACGGGGCGGTCTACCTGGTCTCGACCGGCGGGGCCGGGGCCCTGCTGGCCAAAACGATTGAGGCCGCCGAGGTGGTGGCCTACGAGGACCTGGGCGCCGAAGCGGTGCGCCGCCTCACCGTCAAGGAGTTCCCGACCGTCTGCATTCACGATGCGACAGGCGGGGACCAGTACTTTGCCGGCCAGTCTCAGTGGGTGAAGCCGGACGCCATGGTGAAGCCCAAGAAGCCCGAGGCGGGCGAATAGACAGAGCGAAGGGAGGACCCCACCGGGGATCCTCCCTTTTTGCCTTGCTCAGACCTAAGCGTGGTAGAAGGCGATTTTTTCGACGCGCTGGGCTTTGTTGAGCCAGAACTCCAGGGAGAAGGCCGTTCCCCACTTGTACCGAACCCGTGACCCCGTGGGCAACATGGTGACATACTTCGTGGCGCCATAGGCGTTCAGGATCTGGTCGTAGGTAGAGCCGGGCCGAATGCCCCGTGCGGTGGCATGCGCCTCCGAGTTGATCTCCTGCCAGATCAGTTTGCCGCTCTTTTTGTCCACGCGAAACATGAGGCCCTGCTCTGTGTACACGTGCACGGTGCTCAGGGTCTCCTGCTTAACCTGCTGTGCGGGTCCGAACCGTGCGACCAGGTCCGCCTCGGTCGCGGTGCCGAGCGTAACGCCCAGCACGGTCATCTCCTTCTGCAGCCCGGTATCCACCATCTCCGGCTTCAGCATGCGAATACCGAAGAAGACAAGGGCGGCGACACCACCCACCAGGCAGAGCAGACCGAAACTGGACAGCACCCAGAGCAATTTTTTCATCTTTGGCAGACCTCCGCCCGTCACGGGTGTATGATGTAATAATCTGGAAATTCGCCTTGGGTAGGTGATCCCCCTTCCAGCCAAGAAAGAGTAAAACGCATTCCACCGCTCTCCAGCCGCAACTTATCGGGTGGCGAAAGCGCGATGGCGGCAATCTGATTACACTAGTATCACTATAGGTCCACATAACAGGATCGGAACGAGAAAGGGATGGCTCAGTTGAGTACGAAGCAGGACCAATTGCGGGAAGCTGCACTCCGGATGCATGAGGAACACCAGGGGAAGCTGGCGGTGGCCGGCAAGGTCGCCATTCGGGGGCAGGAGGACCTAAGCCTGGCCTATTCGCCAGGTGTGGCAGAGCCCTGCCTTGCCATTGCCGACAAGCCGGAGGACGTTTACCGTTACACCGCCAAGGGGAACCTGGTGGCAGTCGTCTCCGACGGCAGCGCCGTGCTGGGCCTCGGCAACATCGGAGGCATGGCGGGCCTGCCGGTCATGGAGGGCAAGTCGCTCCTGTTCAAAGCCTTTGCCGGCGTCGATTCCTTCCCGCTGGTGCTGTCATCGCAGGAAGTTGAACAGATCGTGGCAACCGTGCAAAACGTGGCGCCTACCTTCGGCGGCATCAACCTGGAAGATATCTCGGCGCCGCGCTGCTTTGAGGTTGAGGAGCGCCTGCGCCAGACCGTCGATATTCCTGTCTTCCACGACGACCAGCACGGAACGGCGATCGTGGTGGCGGCGGGCCTGCTTAACGCCCTGAAACTGACCGGCAAGCGAATCGAGGAGATTCGGGTCGTGGTAGAGGGCGCCGGCGCCGGCGGCATCGCCGTCAGCAACCTGCTGCTCGATTTCGGGGTACGCGACCTGACCATCGTCGATACGAAGGGTGCCATTTACGCGGGCCGGACCGCCGGCATGAACCGCTACAAGGAAGAGATCGCACAGCGGACAAACCCGCGCAGAATCCAGGGCCACCTGGCGGATGCGCTGAAGGACGCTGACGTCTTCGTTGGGCTGTCGGTCGGCGGTACGACCACCAAAGAGATGGTCGCCACCATGCGGCCGAGCCCGATCATTTTCGCCTGCTCCAACCCGGTGCCCGAGATCTGGCCGGCCGATGCGATCGCCGGCGGTGCAGCGGTGGTGGGCACGGGGCGGTCGGACTATCCGAACCAGCTAAACAACGTGCTGGCCTTCCCCGGGGTCTTCCGTGGGGCGCTGGATGTGCGGGCGACGAGCATCAACGAGGCGATGAAGCGGGCTGCGGCTGTCGCCATTGCCAACCTGGTGTCGGCCGACGAACTGCAGGCGGAGTACATCATTCCCGGCCCGTTCGACCGTCGGGTGGCGCCGGCCGTGGCAGCGGCGGTGGCAGCCGCGGCAGTTGAGACGGGCGTCGCCCGCAATCCCATGGCGCCGGAGGCGGTGGCGGAACACTGCCGCCAGCTCGTGGAGCAGCAAGGATAGCGCCAATTCTACTAGGCCGGTCATCCCACCAGGGTGACCGGCTTATGTACTTTATTGTTAAGGTTCGAACAAGGGGCGCCGGGTACGAGCAGCGAACGATGAAGGCGCTGGTAATCGCGCATCCATTTGCAGGGAGGAATCGCTTTGAAGCGGTCCGGCCGAATCGTCCTCTGGGTTCTTGGCGCCCTCTTCGTTCTGCTGCTGGCCGCCCCGGTCGTCATGGCTGCGACCTCGACCGAAGCAAAGTACCTGTGCGCCCAGTGCCACACCATGGAACACCAGTATCAGACCTTCGCCGCTTCCAAGCACGCCGGGGTGATTAGCTGCAGCGACTGCCACGTGCCGCCGGGGGCGGCGGGCCTGTTCACCAAGTACACGGACGGTGCCCGTCACCTCTTTGCCACGGTCGGCGGCGTGAAGGCTGAGGATATTCGCATCAGCGCCCACGGCCTGGAGACGGCGCTGGCGAATTGCATCAACTGCCATGCCGACTCGGAGCACGCCCAGCAGCCTGATTCGAAGTACTGCATGAGCTGCCACGCCGAAGAATCCCACGGTGCATTCGACGGCAAATAGTATCAAAGGTCTACAGACCGGTCATCCCAGGGTGGATGACCGGTTTGTACTTTATTGACCCTAGTTGTTAGGAATCTGCAAGGTTTGATCAAGGGTCGATTAAGATCTGGAGATTAGGGTGAAGGGCAGGGCACTTCGTGACCTTCTTCACAAAGGAGGAATCAGTTTGAAGCGATCCATCAAGATCACGCTCTGGTCCATCTGCGCCCTCTTCGCCCTCGTTCTGATCGCCCCGCCCATTCTCTCTGCGACCCCTGCTGAATCCAAGTACCTGTGCGCCCAGTGTCACACCATGGACCACCAGTACCAGACCTTTACTGAGTCGAACCACGCCGGTGAGATCACCTGCAGCGATTGCCACGTGCCTCAGGGTCTCGTCTCCGGCCTTGCCACCAAGTACACCGACGGCGCCCGCCACGTGCTCGCCACGCTCGAAGGCACCAAGGCGGAGGATATCCGCATTACCAACCACGCCCTTGAGACCGTGTTGGCCAACTGCGCAAGTTGCCACACCAGCACCGATCACGCGAAGCAGCCGGAGTCGAAGTACTGCATTACCTGCCACGCGGGCGAGGCCCATGGGGTGCCCGGCCGGCTCGAAGTGGTGAAGTAGCGATGGTCATTGCCGGTATTGTGGTGCAACTGCACCCGCAGGATGAGGCGGCTGCACTGGCAGCGGTACAAACGCTGCCGGGCGTCCGCTACGAGGGAACCCCCACGCCAGGCCATGCCGTGATCGTCCTCGAAGCTGACGATGATCGGACCGCCGAAGCAAGCCTGAAGGCGCTTTCGGAGGTCCCGGGCGTGCTCGGAGTCTATCCGGCCTATATTCATTCGGAGGTGTAACGCCAGATGCAACTGACACGGCGTAATTTCCTGCAGGCCACGGCCGCTGCCGCCGCCACCGCTGCGGCGCTGTCGGCAACGGGCTGCGCTGATAAGAAGGCGAACCCCAAGTCGGACCTGCCGGCCGACCTGGAATGGACCAAGGCGGTCTGCCGGTACTGCGGCATCGGCTGTGGCGTCATGGTTGGCACGAAGGACGGCAAGGTGCTGGGTATCAAGGGTGACCAGGAGAACCCGGTGAACAAGGGTCTGCTCTGCGTCAAGGGCTGGTACCTGCACAAGATCTTGTACGCAGAGGACCGCCTCAAGACCCCGATGATCAAGAAGGACGGCAAGTTCGTGCCCGCCACCTGGGACGAGGCGCTGGACCTAGTCGCCTCCCGGTTCAAGGAGATCATCGCGAAGGACGGCCCTGACGCCGTCAGCTACTACGGCTCCGGCCAGAACATGGCCGAAGAGGCCTATGTGGTCAACAAGCTCTTCAAGGGCGTCATCGGCACCAACAACGTAGAGGGCAACCCCCGCACCTGCATGGCCTCTGCCGTGGCCGGCCACACGACCACCTTCGGCAAGGACGAGCCCATGGGCTGCCTGGACGACATCGAAGCCGCCGACGTTTTCTTCATCACCGGCTCCAACACGGCCGAGTGCCACCCCGTGGTCTGGTCGCGCATCACCAACCGGAAGCTGACGGGCAAGGATGTCAAGATCATCGTCGCCGACCCGCGGCGCCATCGTGTGCACGAAATGGCCGACATGAGCCTGGAGTTCATTCCGGGCACCGACATCGCCCTGTTCAACGCCATGGCGCAGGTGATCATCGCCGAAAACCTGCACGACGCCAACTTCATCTCCAAGCACACCACGTTCCAGAACAACGAAGGCCCCATCGACTTTGAAAAGTACAAGGCGTTCCTGCAGGATTACACGCCCGAGAAGGCCGCTGCTGTTACCGGCCTGACCGCCGACCAGATTCGGGAAGCCGCCCGTCTCTTCGCTGCCAAGGATAAGCAGACGATGACGATGTGGACCATGGGCATCAACCAGCGGGTGCAGGGCACCTGGGCCAACAACCTGCTGTTCAACCTGCACCTGCTGACCGGGAAAATCGGCCGGCCGGGCTCCACGCCCTTCTCGCTGACGGGCCAGCCTTCCGCCTGCGGCTCGATTCGTGAAGTGGGCGCCCTGTCGCACTTGCTGCCGGCCCACCGGGTGGTTGCCAACGAAGCACACCGGAAGGAAGTCGCCGCCGTGTGGGGCACCGACCCCGCGAAGATGAGCCCCAAGAACGGTCTGCACATGATGGACATGTTCAAGGGTCTGGTTGACGGTCGCGTCAAGGCGATGCTGATCTCCACGACCAACCCCGGTCACTCGCTGCCCAACGCTGATTTCTATCGGAAGGGCATGGAGAAGGCGTTCCTGGTGGTCATCGAGGCTTATCATCCCACTCGGACCACCGAACTGGCCGATGTGCTGCTGCCCGCCGCCATGTGGGTTGAGAAGGAAGGCATTTACGGCAACACCGACCGCCGTACGCAGTATATCCCGAAGCTGGTTAACGCCCCGGGTGAGGCGAAGTCCGATGTGTGGATTTTCCTCGAATTGGCGAAGCGGATGGGCTTTGGCAAGTTTTTCGAGCACTACACCTCGACCGAAGTGATCTGGGAAGAGTACCGGAAGCTGGCAAAGGGCACGAAGATGGACCTGGCACCATATGCTCGCTACAAGAAGGAGCGGGGCGTGCGCTGGCCCGTGCCGACCGACGATCATGCCGGCACGGTGCGCCGCTACAGCTACCCGGATGATCCCTTCGTCACGAAGGAAGAGGGGATCAAGTTCTACGGCAAGCCGGACGGCAAGGCGGTCGTATTTGCCCGGCCTTTCCAGGGCGCCGCCGAAAAGCCGGACGCCGACTACCCGTTCTGGTTCTCCACCGGCCGGGTGTTGGAGCACTGGCACACCATGACGATGACGGGCAAGGTGCCCGAGCTGATGCGGGCCACGCCGGACTGGTACGCCGAGCTGCACCCGGAAGATGCGGCGAAGCTGGGCATTGCCGACGGCGACCCCGTGAAGCTGACCACCCGCCGCGGCACCATTACGCTGCCGGCCAAGCTGAAGGCCCGTGGCATTCCGCAGAAGGGCATGGTCATGGTGATGATGCACGACGACCGCATCGACAAGCTTGCCAACCTGCTGACCAACGACGCCGTCGACGCCGCCTCGAAGCAGCCGGAGTATAAGCTCTGCGCTGTGAAGGTAGCGAAGGGATGATGAAACGACTCCCCCTGGTGCGGCTGGCCGTCCAGGTCGGGATGCTCGGGCTCTTTTTGCTCCCGCTGGCGGGGGTGCCCTATGTATTGGGCACCCTCGCTTCCAGCAGGCTCTTCGGGGTAGCCCTGGCTGATCCGGTGGCCGCTGTGGAAGCGACAATCGCCTCAGGCCAGGTTTGGTGGCCGCTGCTGCTGGCCGCCGGGCTGGTGGCGGCGGTCTACCTCGTTCTCGGGCGGGCGTTTTGCGCCTGGGTCTGCCCCCTGGGGACGCTGCTGGAGTGGGTTGCCCGCCTGATTCCGAAACGGCGGGAGGCCCGATGGCTGGAGCGGGTGCGGCCCGAGGCGATCCTGGCGGTCTTGCTGCTTGGTTCCTTGTCGTTGGGGATACCGCTGTTCCAGTTGCTGTCGCCCGTGAACCTCGTGTTGCGGGGCCTGCTGTTTGGGCTGGGCCTTGAGGCGCTGCTGCTGTTGCTCGTGCTGGGCGTGGATCTGGCCCTGGGCCGGAAGGCCTGGTGCCGCCACTTCTGCCCGCTGGGCGCCTTCTACGGGCTGCTGGGGCGGGTAGCGTTGCTGCGGGTGCGCCTGGACCGGTCGGCCTGCAATAAGTGCGGTGCCTGCACGGTCCGGTGCCCCATGGGCGCCGGGGTGCTGGCCGGGGCCGTGGCCGGGCGGGAAGCACCGGAGGCGAAGCCGGAGCTCTGCACCCGGTGCGGGGATTGCATCGGCGCTTGTCCGAGTTCAGCGCTGCGGTTTGGGGTTGGTGCTGCCGCTGCGGTACCGGTGAGTGACAGGGCGCCGTCTGGCGGGCGCCGCGCCGCCCTGGCCTACCTGGGCGCCGGCGCCCTGGCCCTGGCCGGGCGCTTCGCGGTGGCCGGCCCGGTGGGGCGCCTGACAGAACGGACCCGGCTGCGCCCGCCCGGGGCGATGCCTGAGCCCGAGTTCCTGGCCCAGTGCCTGCGCTGCGGGCAGTGTGAGCAGGTCTGCCCGCTGGGCGCTATTCAGATGGGGCGGGCCAGTGAGGGGCTCTCCCTGGGCACGCCGTACATTGTGGCGCGTGAGCAGGCCTGCAACCTGTGCATGAAGTGTGTGGATGTCTGCCCGTCCGGGGCCCTGGCCCCGACCGACGAGCCTCGCATGGGCGTGGCCGAACTGGACCGCGAGCGTTGCCTGGCCTGGAACGGCATGGTCTGCCGCTCCTGCTTCAACAACTGCCCCAAGCTCGGCGAGGCGCTGACCCTGGAGGCGATGCAGTTTGTCCACGTCAACGCCGATGCTTGCACAGGGTGCGGCATGTGCGAGGAGGTCTGCGTGGTCGATGGGCCGGCGATCGTCGTGAAGCCCCTTTGAGAGGACTTCCCTCACCATCTGTAGAAGCAGAGGCGAGGGAAGTTTGTTTTTTAGACAATTCTATGCCTTGTGACTGTAGGGTTTGCGGGTTCTCGTCGCGAGCTTTCGCGAGCCAAAGCGAGCCAACGCGAGCGTACTCGGGCCGTCGCGGCCGGGCGCGAGGTTCTGCGACTTGTCGCGGGCGTATCCGAGCCGTAGCGGACGGTTGCGAATCGTCGCGGCCTTTCTCCTTCGTTTTGCGGCCCCTCTCGGGCCTTCGAGAACGTACTCCGACATGCGCGAGCTGCATTCGGCACGAAGATGGATTCGGGCCAAATGATTGGTTTAAAATTCTTTGGCTGAAGCTGAAACTTTTTGGACCCTTCCTGTGTATTTACATGCAGAGACCCGCAAGGGGGTCGGAAGTGTGGAGTTGGACGAACAGATTGTCACCCTATGCCAGCGTGGGCGCCAGGACGGGTTCGCCCGGCTCCTGCTGACCTACCAGGAACGGGTCTACCGCCGGGCCTACAGCTTCGTACATAACCGCGACGACGCCCTCGACCTCACCCAGGAAGTCTTTCTCAAGGTGATTCGCTCGGTCGGGAGCTTCGCAGCCGGGCGCCCGCTCTGGCCCTGGCTCCGCCGCATCACCACCAACGTGGCCCTCAACTTCCTGCGCGACCGGCCGGCGCTCCTGTCGCTTGACGGGGCAGAGAACCTGCCGGAGCCTGCCGGGGGCGAGGACCCGCTGGACGCGGCCGTTTCGGCCTGGACCGCCCGACAACTGAACCAGGCGCTGGCAAACCTGCCACCGCTCCTGCGCATGGCCGTGGTCCTGCGCCACCACGAAGGGCTCTCGTACGAAGAAGTGGCCCAGGCCATGGAGGTTCCCCTCGGCACCGTGAAGACCTACCTCTTCCGTGCCCGCCGGGCGCTCCGGCTCGAACTCAGCCGGGAGGTGTGACCATGGAATTCACCTGCGATGACTCCCTGCTCCAAATGTACGCCGAGGGTCAGCTCGGGGCGGTGGAGCGGACGATCATGGCCGAACACATCAAAGGATGCCCCGGGTGCCGGGCCCGGGTCGTCGCCTACAAAGGTCTGCTCTGGGACCTGGCGCAGCCCGACCCGGAACCTTTACCACTGCCCCCGCAGCTTGACTCCCTCTCCGACCGGCTGATGGACGCCTGGACCGAGGCCCAGGCCCCGCAGACCTGGCAAAAGGCGAGCCTCTCCTGGACGCAGACCGTGCCCGCGGTCGACATGGCCCTGGGCGCCGCCGGGCGGATGGGGCGGAGCCTGCCAAGGCTCGGTGCCGCGGGGCTGAGCGGGCTGGGCCGGCTGCTGCGCCGAGGGGGTGGTGGGCGTTAGTCTGCTGCTAATTTTCCTCAAAGTGCTGCTCTGGTTGGTGGCCGTGGTGGCGGGGGTGCTCCTTGGCGGGGTCATGCTTCTCCTCTTCGTGCCGGTCGGCTTCCGTGCCAGAGCCGAAGGCGCCCTCCGCCCGGACGACGACGAGAACTGGGGCGGCAGTGCCGAGTGGGAAGCCGACCTTGCCTGGGGCGGGCGGATTGTCCGCATCTGGCTGAAAGGAACCCACCAGGGTATCGCCCAGAAGCGTTTCACTATCCTGGGGCTGCGCCTGAACATAGGGACACGGAGCGAAAAAGCCTCGGCCAAGACCGCCTCCCCTGACAAGGCCCCAAAAAAGACCAGGCCTCGCAAAAAGCGCCGGCGCCCGACCCTTGACGACATCCAGGCCTACGCCCGCGAAGGACTCCGCCTGGTCCGGCGCCTCATGAAGGCGCTTCGGCTCCACATCGCTGGCGACGTCACCTTTGGCTTCGAAGACCCATCGCTGACCGGCTTCGCCCTGGGCGCCCTCGCCCTTACCGGCAAGCCGGCAGACCTGACCCTCCGGCCCGACTGGTTCCAACCCGGCCTGGAAGGCTGGGTAACGCTCCGGGGCCGCGTCTACGGAATCGAAGTGGCAATCGCCCTGTGGCAGGCATACTGGCGCTCTCCGCTCAGTCGGCGCCTCCGCAGGTGGGTACCATTCACAAGCTACGGGAGGTAATAACATGGTTGTGCAGGACAGCATCGCAGTGGTTACCGAGTATCTGGAGAAGGTCCTTAACAGCAAGACGGTCATCGGTGAATCGCAGCAGTTTGGCGACGTCACCCTGATTCCGGTCGCTGACGTCACCTTCGGGTTCGGCGGCGGCGGTGGTGAAGGCAACGCCAAGGATAACTCCGGCACTGGCGCCGGCGGTGGCGCAGCCGCCCGGGTCTCCGCCAAGGCCGTCATCGTCATCAAGGGTGGCGAAGTCAGCGTGCTGCACCTCGCCAAGGGCAGCGCCATGGAAAAGATCATGGAGGCCCTGCCCGGCCTGCTGAAGAACGTGAACGTTAAGATGAACAAGGGCGAAGGCGAAGCGAAGAAGGAAGCCCAGCAGGAAGCCTGATCCTGCCACGAAGACCCCGGTCCGGCGACATTCCGCCGACCCGGGGTCTTCCCGCGCTTTCCCGCCGTCGCGCAGGAAAGTACTATCTATACGTATAATTCTCTATATAAGGATTTGGATGCACGGTGGGGGGCGTCGATCGTGGTCAATCGGTTCCCGCTCGGTGTGCGGGGCAAGCTTCTGGCCCTGGTGCTCGTCCTGCTGCTGCCAGTATTGATGCTCAACACCTACGGCGTTTACGCACGTTACCAGACCCAGGTACATCACGAGTTGGACGAGAGTCAGGCCCTGGCCGAAGCGGTCTCGTCTGCCATGGTCAATTTCCTGGACAGTCTGTGGAGCGTTGAGCTCGCAACGGGTCTGGCCATCGCCGTTGACAAAGGCGCGCACACCACAGAGGACCTTAACGCCTACTTGGAGCAGCAACTCGGCGACCAGCCCACCGTCAACGCAGTCACCTGGGTTGCCCCTGACGGTGCCGTGGTTGCCTCAACGAGCCCCCGCATGCGGGGCTTGAACGTGGCAGACCGTGAGTATTTCCAGCGGGCGCTGGCCGGTGAGCAGTACATCGTCTCCGATGTGCTGGTCAGCCGTGCCACCGGCGCGCCCTCCATTATCGTGGCGCGCAGAATCGAGCTGGATGGCCGGTTTTTCGGCGTGGCAGCGGCGGGCGTCAATCTGGAACGGCTGCAGCAAGTGCTGCCGCCCCTGACAGCCAACGGCCGGCGCTTCTCGTTCATCGACCGGACCGGCAAGACGATTTACGACAGCGACCAGCCAAACCAGACGCTTCCCGAGCGGGTCCCGCACCTCACCGAAACGGTCAGTCGGGCGTTGCTCGGCGAAACGGTGCTGACACCCAGCTTTACCGACCCCGCCACGGGCGAGCGGCGAATGGGCGTCACCATGCCCATTCCGGCCCTGGGCTGGGCCTTCTCCTCCAGCGTGCCGCACCGCATCGTCATGGCAGATGTTCGGAACCACACCATGCGCGATCTGCTGGTGCTGCTCATGGTGGCCA
Source organism: Symbiobacteriaceae bacterium (assembly GCA_029239785.1). Lineage (GTDB taxonomy): Bacteria > Bacillota > Sulfobacillia > Symbiobacteriales > Symbiobacteriaceae > JARBUG01. The sequence goes on from JARBUG010000071.1 coordinate 19,622, forward strand.
CGCTCTCCACGCTCGTTGCCCTATACCTCAGCCGGTCGATTCTCCGGCCGGTGCTGGCGCTGCAAAAAGCGGCCAGGGCCATATCAACCGGCGACCTGGGCGCACGCGTCGCCCTGGCCGGCAGAGACGAAGTGGCAGCGGCCGCCCAGACCTTCAACAGCATGGCCAACCGCGTGCAGTCGGCCGACGAGGTGCTGCGGTCACGGGTCACCGCCGTGGCGCACCTGAGCAGGCAGGCGCTGCAGGGCGCAAAGACGGAGCACCTCGCAGGCGCCGCGGCGGCCGTGGTGGCCCTTAGCCTGGGGGCGGAGGCGGCCGAGGTGCTGGAACTGCACCCCAACACCGAAACCGTCCGGGTGCTGTCTGCGGTAGGTGTTGGTGACGGCATGGCCGGCCGGACGATGAGGACCGGGTATAAGTACCTTGCGGCCAAGGTTCTGCCGCAGCCCGGCCCCGTGGTGCTCGATGACCTGGCCGCCCTGCTCGGTTCCGAGGAAGCCCTGTTGGGAGGCGTACAGATTCGCACTGCCGCGGCAGCCACCATTCACGGGAACGACGCCCCGTTTGGCGTCCTTGCCGTGGCGTCAGCACAGCAGAAGGAGTTCTCCCAGGCGGACCTGCACTTTCTTCACGCGGTGGCCAACGTGGTCTCCACCGCCATCCAGCGCAACCGCACCCAATTCGTGGAAGCCTTCCTGGCCCGGGCCGGCAAGGTGCTCTCGGACTCGCTTGATCCCGACGAGACCCTGTCAGGCCTGGCCGAACTTGCCACAGATCATCTGGCGGATTGGTGTATCGTTGACCTGTTGCTGGGAGGCAGGTACCGGCGGGTGGTGCGCACCGGACTTACCGGCCGGGAAGAGACCGCCCGGGCCTTGGAACGCTGGTGGTGTGGCGGAACGGATGCCCTGGTGACCGACATGGACTGGGCCGATGCCGGGCAGCCGCACATCCGGCGGCGCGTCACCGATGAGGTGCTGCAGGAGGCCGCCAGGGGCGATGAAGAGTTCCTGGCCCTGCTGCGCTCGCTCGGTATGGTATCGGCCATCATGGTGCCGCTGGTCGCCCGCGGTAACGTCATCGGGTCGATCTGGCTCCTGAGCTGCGAACCGGCCGGCTACGATGCGCATGACGTTGAATTGGCGGAGGAACTGGCGGGCCGGGCCGCACTCACCCTCGATCACATCGATATGTATGCAAGCCTGCGCCTGCTGGCCCGTCAACAGGCTGCCACCGCCGAACTGGGCCAGACGCTGATCGCCGGCGCTGGGCTGGCCACCGTACTGACCGAGGGCGTGGCGATGGTCCAGCGGGAACTGGGTGTTCTGGGGTGTCGCATTCTGGAGACACAGCCCGACGGCAGCCGGCTGCGCATCAGGACCGGCCCCGAGTGGACCGGTGGGGTGACCATTCCCATCGAAGTTCCGCCCGAAGGCCTGACGCCCATGGGGTATACGCTGCGCACCGGGATTCCCGTCATCATTCAAGACGTGAACGCGGAGACGCGGTTCGCCATGCCGCCGGAAGTCCGGCGCCTCGGTGTGGTCAGCGGGGCCTGCGCCGTCATTCCGGGTACGGAGGAGCCTTACGGCGTGATCGCCGTCTACACCGATACTCCCCGCACCTTTACCCAGGAGGAGATGAACTTTCTCATGGCTGTCGCCAGCCTGGTCTCACAGGCGGTGCAGCACGAGCGTGACCAGAAGCGGCTTCACACCCAACACGCGGTGGCCCGCATTCTGGCCGAAGCCGGCGATACGCCTGACACCATCCATGAGATTCTGCAGACGCTGGGCGAAGGGCTGGAGTGGGACGTTGGCTTCTTCTGGGTGATGGATGAGGCGAGCCAGAGCGCCACCGTTGAGCAGGTATGGCACATTCCCGGTCTGCATACAGCCTCATTTGTCGAGGCCTGCCGTGGCTTTACGGCCCGAAAGTCGGAGGGACTGATAGGCCGGACGTGGACTCGGGCCCTGCCGGATTGGATTCCGAACCTCCA
>JARBUG010000072.1 GCA_029239785.1 Symbiobacteriaceae bacterium
TTGCTGCTGACCGGGGGCGACAAGCTGCACATCTACCCGCCCGCGGGCCTGCCGTTCCAACTGGTCAACTGCTACGGCCCCACCGAATCCACGGTGGTGGCGACCGCGGGCATGGTGCCGGTCGAGGCCGGCCAGCAGGCGGCGCCATCGATCGGGCAGCCCATTGCCAACACCCGGGCCTACCTGCTGGACCATCAACACCAGCCGGTGCCCATCGGCGTGACGGGCGAACTCTACGTTGGCGGCAGCAGCCTGGCCCGGGGGTATCTGAACCGGCCTGACCTGACCGCCGAGCGGTTCGTGGAGACGCCCTTTGGCCGGCTCTACCGCACCGGCGACCTGGCCTGCCGCCTGCCCGACGGCGCCCTGGCGTTCATGGGCCGCAGCGACGACCAGGTGAAAATCCGTGGCTTCCGCATCGAACTGGGCGAAATCGAGACCACCCTGAAATTGGCCGAGGGGGTGCAGGCGGCAGCGGTGATCGTGCGCGAGGATCAGCCGGGGCGCCGGCAGCTTGTCGCCTACGTGGTGCCCGACGAAGGGCGCCAGGTCGTAAGTGATGCCCTGCGATCCTTCCTTCAGAAGCAGCTGCCCGACTACATGGTGCCGGCGGCCTTTGTGCTCCTCCCGGCGCTGCCACTCACGCCCAACGGCAAGGTGGACCGCAAGGCGCTCCCGGCACCCGAGGGCGGGGCCGACGCTAACGAGTATGTGGCGCCCCGGACGCCCCGGGAAGAGATCATGGCTGGCATCTGGTGCGAGGTGCTCGGGGTCAGCCGGGTGGGGGTTCACGACAGCTTCTTTGAACTGGGCGGACACTCACTGCTGGCCACCCGGCTTACCTCCCGGATTCGCACGGTCTTTGGCGCAGAACTGCCGGTGCGCAGCCTCTTTGCTGCGCCCACCGTTGCCGGGCTGGTCGCCCAGATCGAAGGGGCACAGCAGAATCAGCTCCCACAGGTGGCACCCGTCCCCCATGAGGGGCCGCTGCCGCTCTCGTTCGCCCAGCAGCGGCTCTGGTTCCTGGACCAGCTTGAGCCCGGCAGCCCGTTCTACAACATTCCCGTGGCCTGGCGGGTGACAGGCCGGCTCGAACTGCCGGTGCTGGAGCGGAGCCTGGCGGAACTGGCAGCCGGGCATGAATCGCTGCGGACCACCTTCGTCAGCCAGGACGGCAAGCCGGTGCAGGTGATTCACCCCGCGACCGGGGTGCCCGTGGCGCTGACCGACCTGACAGCGCTGGACCCGGCCGACCGGGAAGCGGAGCTGCAGCGGATCCTGCGCCGTGAGGCGGTCAGGCCCTTCGACCTGGCAGCGGGTCCCCTGCTGCGGGTGCTGCTGGTCCGCCTGTCGCCCGATGAGCATCTGCTCATGTGCAACGTCCACCACATTATCGCCGACGGCTGGTCGATGGGGGTGCTGCTGCAGGAACTGACGGCGCTCTACGGGGCGTTCGCCGAAGGGCAGCCGTCGCCGCTGGCGCCGCTGCCGGTCCAGTACGCCGACTTTGCCCTCTGGCAGCGGGACTGTCTGGAGAAGGGCGAACTACAGCGCCAGCTGGCCTACTGGAAAACGCGGATGGCCGGGGCGCCGGCCGTTCTGGAACTGCCGACCGACCGGCCCCGGCCGGCGGTACAGTCCTTCCGCGGCGCAGTCCTGCCCTTGAAGCTGCCCGGCAGCCTCGCCAAGCGGCTGGGCGCCCTGAGCCGCCAGGAGGGGGCGACCCTGTTCATGACGCTGCTGGCTAGCTTCCAGGTGCTGCTCGCCCGGTACAGCGGCCAGACCGATATCGTGGTGGGCTCGCCGGTGGCGGGACGCAGCCGGGCGGAGCTTGAAGGGCTGATCGGCTTCTTTGTCAACACGCTGCTCCACCGGACCGACCTGTCCGGCGCGCCGACTTTCCGGGAACTGCTGGCACGGGTCCGCGAAGGGAGCCTGGGCGCCCTGGACCACCAGGACGTCGCTTTCCAGCACCTGGTGGAGGAGCTGCAGCCCCAGCGGACGCTCAGCCACGCACCGCTCTTCCAGGTGATGTTCTCCATGGAGAGCATGCCGGTCGGACTGCACGCGCAGCACGGGCTGACGTTCGCCCCGTTCGTGGTCGGCCACGACACGTCCAAATTCGACCTGACGCTCTCCGTGCAGGAGACCGACGACGGGATCGTGGGCGCCCTGGAGTACAGCACGGACCTGTTCGATGCGGCCACCATTGAGCGGCTGGCCGGCCATTTCGCCACGCTCCTGGAAGGGATCGCGGCAAACCCGGACGCACCGGTTGACGCCCTGCCGCTGCTGACCGAGGCGGAATCGCACCGGCTGCTAACCGAATGGAACGCGACGCAGCGGGATTACCGCACCGGCCTGCTCATCAGCCAGTTGTTCGAGGAGCAGGTGGCGCGCACGCCCGATGCGGCGGCGCTGGTCTGCGGGCGCGAGCGCATCAGCTACCGCGAGCTGAACGACCGGGCCAACCGGCTGGCGGCCTACCTGCGCGAACTGGGCGCCGGCCCCGATGGACTGGTGGGCGTCTGCCTGGACCGGACGGCGGAGATGGTGGTGGCGCTGCTCGGCGTGCTGAAGGCAGGCGGTGCCTACGTGCCCCTGGACCCGGCCTACCCGCGCGAGCGGCTGGCCGTCATCGCTGAAGAGGCGCAGGTCAAGCTCCTGCTGACCCGGCAGCAGTTCGCCGGCCTGGTCACCGCGCCGAACGCCAGGGTGGTTGCCATCGATACCGAATGGGCGGAGATTGCCGGGCGCAGTGGCGAGAACGCCCCGTCGGCGGCGCTTGAAACCAACCTGGCCTATGTCATCTACACGTCGGGCTCGACGGGCCGCCCCAAGGGCGTGGCGATCACCCATGCCAGCGCGGTCACCTTCATTCACTGGGCGCTGGAGACCTTTGCGCCCCGTGAGCTGGCCGGCGTGCTCTTCTCCACGTCCATCTGCTTCGATCTCTCCATCTTTGAGCTGTTCGCCACCCTGAGCGCCGGCGGCAAGGTGATTCTGGCCGAGAATCTCCTGGAACTGCCGCTCCTGCCGGCCGCCCAGGAGGTGACCCTGATCAACACGGTGCCCTCGGGCATGGCCGAGCTGCTGCGCATGAAGGGCGTTCCGGCGGGGGTTGTGACGGTCAATCTGGCGGGCGAGCCGCTGCCCAACAGCCTCGCACAAGACGTCTATGGCCTGGGTCATATCGAGCGGGTCTACAACCTGTACGGCCCCACCGAAGATACCACCTACTCCACCTACACGCTGGTGGCCCGGGGGGCGACGCAGAACCCCGCCATCGGGCGGCCGGTGTCGGGCACGCAGGCCTACATTGTGGACGGGCACTTCCGGCCCGTGCCCATCGGCGTGCCGGGCGAGCTCTACCTTGGCGGGGCGGGGCTGGCCCGCGGCTACTATGGCCGGCCCGACCTGACGGCCGAGCGGTTCATGCCCAACCCGCTCAGCGATGAACCGGGCGCCCGCATCTACCGGACCGGCGACCTGGCCCGCTGGCTGCCGGACGGCCAGATTGAGTACCTGGGCCGGATCGACGACCAGGTCAAGGTGCGCGGCTTCCGCATTGAACTGGGTGAAGTGCAGGAGGCGCTGCTGACCTGCCCGGGGGTGAGCGAGGCGGTGGTGGTGGCCCGGCAGCAGAGCCTGGCGGCCTACTTCTCCGCAGCGCGTGACCTGACGGTACAGGAACTCCGGGCGCATCTCGGCAGACGGCTGCCTGCGTACATGATTCCCGCGGCATTTGTCCAATTGGCACAGATGCCCCACCTGCCCAACGGCAAGGTGGACCGCAAGGCGCTGCCCGCCCCGACCCGGGAGCGGGCGGAGCAGGCTGCGGCTGCCGACACCTCCGTGACCACCGTGACCCCCGTAGAGCAGCGGCTGGCCGCCATCTGGCAGCGGCTGCTGGGGCTGGAGCAGGTGGGCACCCATGAGAACTTCTTCGACCTGGGCGGCCACTCGCTCCTGATCATCCGCCTGCGCAGCGCGGTGGAGGAGGAGATGGGCGTCACGCTGCCGGTGACTGAGTTCTTCAAGCATCCTACCGTCGCATCGCTGGCGGCCCGGCTGACCGAAACTGCGCCCGCAGCCGCACCCAGCCGGCGGCGGCGCCCGGCGGCCGACGAGGCGGTGGCGATTATCGGCATGGCCTGCCGGTTCCCCCAGTCACCGACGCTGGCCCGGTACTGGGCCAACCTGCGGGATGGGCGGGAGTGTCTGACCGAGGCCCCGGGCCGGGGCGGTGAGCGCTTCGTCGCCCTGGGCGGCTACCTGGAGGATATCGACAAGTTCGACGCCGCCTTCTTCGGCATCAGCCCCCGCGAGGCCGAATGGATGGACCCGCAGCACCGCATCTTCCTGGAGACGGTCTGGGCCGCCATGGAAGATGCCGGCTACCTGCCCGACGCCATGGAAGCGCCGGTCAGCCTTTACGCCGGCGTCGGCCACACCGACTACTTCCAGGCCCAGCCGGCCGGGGGCGTCTCGCAGGCCGAGGACTGGCACGCCGTGCAGGCATCCCGGCCCGGCGCCATGACCACCCGGGTCTCCTACAAGCTGAACCTGACGGGCGAGAGCCTGCTGGTGGACACGGCCTGCTCCACCTCCCTGGTGGCGGTCCACATGGCCTGCCGGTCGCTGCTGGACGGCAGTGCCGATTACGCATTGGCGGGCGGGGCGGCGGTGCCGGTGCCCCACAAAACCGGGTACGAGTATGAGCCGGGCTTCATCCTCTCGCCGGACGGCCGCTGCCGCGCCTTTGACCAGCAGGCCGCCGGCACGACGGTGGGCAGCGGCGTGGGCGTGGTCTTCTTAAAGCGGCTCTCCGAGGCCGTGCGCGACCGCGATCCCATCTACGCCGTCATCCGGGGCTCGGCCATCAACAACGACGGCAAGCTGAAGGCCGGCTACACCGCCCCCAGCGAGCAGGGACAACTTGAAGTGATCCTCGCCGCCCTCGATGCGGCAGGGGTCGATCCCGATTCGATCGGGATGGTGGAAGGACACGGCACGGCGACGCCCCTGGGCGATCCCATCGAAGTGCGGGCCCTGACCCGGGCCTACCGCCACTTTACCAACCGGGCCGGCTACTGCGCCCTGGGCAGCGTCAAGAGCAACATCGGCCATGCGGACAGCGCCGCCGGCGTGGCCGGGCTGATCAAGGCGGCCCTCGCCCTGCACCACGGGCAGATTCCGCCCAGCCTGCATTTCACCGCACCGAACCCCGAACTTGATCTGCCCGGCAGCCCGTTCTACGTGCCAGCGGCGCTGCAGCCCTGGGCACGGAACGGCACGCCCCGGCGGGCAGCCGTCAGCGCGTTCGGCATTGGCGGCACTAACGCCCACGTGATTCTCGAAGAAGCCCCGGGCAAGGAGGCCTGAGCGATGAAACGTACCTATGAACTGCTGACCCTGTCGGCCCGGACCCCGTCGGCGCTCGGGCAGGCGGAGCGCAATCTGGCGGAGCACCGCCGGGAGAACCCGGGCCAGTCCCTGGCCGACCTGGCCTATACGCTGCACGTGGGGCGGCGCGCCTTCCCCTGGCGCCTGGCGCTGGTCGCCGCCCCCGGCGCGGAGCCTGCGCTTCTGGAGGCCGGCGAAGCGATTGCCGAACCTAAGGTGGCCTTCCTCTTCACCGGGCACGGCGCCCAGCACGCCGGCATGGGCCGGCTGCTCTACGAAACCTGCCCCATCTACCGGCGGGAGCTGGACCGGTGCTGCGACATACTGGCGCCCTATTTCCCCGCCGGCATCCACCCCCACGAACTGACGGAGGCGCAGCTGCAGGAGATGGAGTACGCCCAGCCCGCCCTCTTCGCGCTGGAGTACGCCCTGGCGCAGGTCTGGCTCTCGTGGGGCGTCAAACCGGCCGTGGTGATGGGCCACAGCCTCGGCGAGTACGTTGCCGCCGCCGTGGCCGGCGCCCTGCCCCTGGAAGAGGCGCTGCTTCTTGTAGTCACCCGCGGCCGCCTGCTTCAGAGCCGCTGCGAGCCCGGCGGCATGCTGTCGGTCCTGCTGACGCCCGCCGAGGCGGCGCCCTACCTGAGCGACGAGATCACGGTCGCCGCCATCAACGCGCCCAGGCAGGTGGTTCTGACCGGGCGCCAGGCTGCGCTCGATCTGCTTGCCGCCCGGCTCGACCGGGACGGGGTCAACTACCGCCGGGTGGCGATCTCCCGGTCCTCCCACTCGCCGCTGACCGAGCCGATGCTGGACGCCTTTGAAGCCCGGGCAGCCCTGGCGGCGCCCGGTCAGCAGCAGATTCCCATCATCTCCAACCTGACCGGTCAGGTGCTGGAAGGCCCGCCGGACGCCCGCTACTGGCGGCGCCACCTCCGGGAGACCGTGCGGTTCGCCGATGGCGTCGCCGCGGCGGCAGCGGCCGGGGTCAATATCTTCCTGGAGATCGGCCCGCACCCGGTGCTCCGCTCCCTTGTTGACCAGGCGGGACTGCCGGGCGCCATCGCTGCGGCCTCGCTGCGGCGGGGCGAAGATGACTGGCAGATGCTGCTGGGCGGCCTGGGCCGGCTCTGGGCCCACGGTGTCAGCCCCGACTGGGAAGCGTTTGACGCCGGGCGCGACTGCCGCCGGGTCCACGCGCCTACCTACGCCTTCGACCGCGACTCCTACTGGCTGGGGTCGGCCCCGGCGGCCGATGCGGCAGCGGCGGCGCTGATGACCGAGCCCGCAACCGCCCCCGGCGCCACCACCGAGGAACGGCTGGCCGAGATCTGGCGCAGCGTGCTGGGCCGCACGCCGGCCGCACCGGCCGACAGCTTCTGGGGCCTGGGCGGCGACTCGCTGACCATGCTCCAGGTGCGGTCCCGCATCCAGCAGGCGTTTGGCGCCGAGCCCGCCCTGGCCGACCTCTTTGCGGCGGCCACCTTCGGTGAGATGCTGACCCTGGTCCGGCGCCTGACCGGCGAGCACGAGGACGAAGGGGCACTGCGGCCGCTTCCCCGGGTGGGGCACCTGCCGCTCTCCTTCGCCCAGCAGCGGCTCTGGTTCATGGACAGGCTGGAGCCGGGCAACCCGTTCTACAACATCCCCATGGCCCTGCGGCTGAAAGGCGCGCTGGACCAGGCCGCCCTGGAAGGCGCCCTGACGGAAATCTTCCGCCGCCACGAGGCGCTGCGCACCGTCTTTGCCGAGGCGGAAGGCAGCCCCGTGCAGGTGATTCTCCCCCCGCCGGCCATCGTACTGCCGGTCGTCCCGGTGGCGACCGAGGCGGAAGCCCTGGCCGCGGCGCTGGCCGATATCCGCCGCCCCTTCGACCTGAGCCGTGACCTGATGCTCCGGCCCCTGCTGCTCCGGCTTGGGCCGGATGATCATATCCTCTCGCTCACCCAGCACCACATCGCCTCCGACGGCTGGTCGCTCGGCATTCTCATGCGGGAACTGGCCGCCCTGTACGAGGCGGCCCTGCAGGGCGCCCCGTCGCCTTTGCCGCCGCTGCCCGTTCAGTACGCCGACTTCTCCGCCTGGCAGCGGCACTGGCTGCAAGGCCCCGAACTGGAGCGGCTGCAAGCCTACTGGCTGGAGCGGCTCTCCGGCGAACTGCCCGTGCTCCAGCTTCCGGCCGACCGCCCCCGCCCGGCGGTGCAGTCCTACAACGGTGGCGTGGAGATCGGCCGCCTGGACGCCGGCCTGACCGCAGCGCTCAAACAGCTCGCCGGCGCCGAGGGCGCCACGCTCTACATGGTGCTGCTGGCGGGGTATCTGGCGCTGCTGCACCGCTCCACCGGGCAGCTTGATCTGATCGTCGGTTCGCCCGCGGCGGGGCGCCCCCGCGTTGAGACCGAGGGGCTGATCGGCTTCTTCGCCAGCACCCTGGTCCTGCGGACCGACCTCGCGGGCGAGCCGACGTTCCGGGAACTGCTCGCCCGGGTCCGGGAGAGCGCCCTGGGCGCCTACGCCCACCAGGACCTGCCCTTCGAGCAACTGGTCGAACTGGTCCAACCGGAGCGAAACCTCAGCTACTCGCCGATCTTCCAGGCCATGTTCTCCCTGGTCAACTCGCCCATGCCCGACCTGAGCCTGGGGGCGCTGACCATCAGCACGGTCGACCTGGACCCGGGCACCGCCCGCTTCGACCTGACCTTCATGACCCGGGAGGAGGGCGGCGAGCTGACCGTGGTGGCCGAGTACAACACCGACCTCTTCGACGCGGAGACGATCCGGCGCATGCTCGCCCGCTGGCAGACGCTGCTGGAAGGCGCCGTGGCCGACCCGTCCCGGTCCGTTGCCACCCTGCCCTTCATGCCGCGGGCCGAGCAGCGGCTGCTGCTGGGTCCGTGGAGCCAGACCGCCCCCGGCAGCGCCGACGGCCTGACCATCGCAGAGATGCTGGCCGAACAGGCCCGGCGGACCCCGACCGCCACGGCCCTCATCTACGGCGAACAGCGCTTCACCTACGCCGAACTCCACCGCCGGGCGGGCCGCCTCGCCCACTTCCTGCGCCAGCAGGGCGTGGGACCGGAGGTGCTGGTGGGCATCAAGCTGAACCGGACGCCCGACCTGGTGATCGCCATGCTCGCCGTGGTCAAGGCCGGCGGCGCCTACGTGCCGCTCGACCCCAACTACCCGGAAGAACGGATCGCCTTCATGGTCGAGGACAGCAAATGCCACCTCGTCATCGACACCGCGTTCCTCACCGAAAACGCCGCCGCCATCGCCGCCTGCCCCGAGACCGCCCCCGCAGTGGACCTGGACCCCGAGAACCTGATCTACGTGATCTACACCTCCGGCTCCACCGGGCGCCCCAAGGGCGTGGCGATCACCCACCGCAGCGTCGCCGAGCTGATGGAATGGGTGCGGGAGCATTACTCGGACGAGGAACTCTCCGGCGTGCTCTTCTCAACCTCCGTCTCCTTCGACATCTCCGTCTTTGAACTGTACGGCACGCTCTGCTGGGGCGGCGCCATGATCATGGCCGAGAACGCCCTGCAGCTGCCGGAACTGCCGGCCAAGAACGAAGTGCGCCTGATCAACACGGCGCCGTCGGCGGGCGCCGAACTGGTCCGCCAGCAGGCGATTGGGCCCTCGGTCATCACCGTCAACCTGTGCGGCGAGGCGCTGACCCGGAGCCTGGCCCGGGGCCTCTACGCCATCCCCACGGTCCGGAAGGTGATCAACCTGTATGGCCCCACGGAGGATACGGTCTATTCCACCTGGACGGTGGTCGACCGTGACGGCGAGCAGCCGCCCACCATCGGGCGCCCGCTGCCCGGCACCCGGGTCTTCATTCTGGATGCCCATATGCAGCCCGTTCCCATCGGTGTGGCGGGCGAGCTCTGGCTGGCGGGCCGCGGCCTGGCCCGGGGCTACCTGCACCGGCCTGAGCTGACCGAAGAACGCTTCCCCACCACGGCCTACGGCCGCATCTACCGGACCGGCGACCTGGTCCGCTGGCTGCCCACCGGCGAGATGGAGTTCCTGGGCCGCGTCGACCACCAGATCAAAATTCGCGGCTTCCGCATCGAACTGGGCGAAGTGCAGGAGGCGCTGCTGGCCCACCCGGCCATCAGCGAGGCCGTCGTGGTCGTCCGTCAGGAGAGCCTGGCCGCCTACTTCTCGGCAGACCGCGACCTGACGGTGCCGGAACTGCGCACCCTCCTGGGCAGGCGGCTGCCTGAGTACATGATTCCCACGGCCTTTGTGCAGATGGCCCAACTGCCCAAGACCCCCAACGGCAAGGTGGACCGGAAGGCGCTGCCCGCGCCCGCGCAGGAGCAGCCCGGGGCCAGCGCCGCGCCAAGCACACCGACCGAGGAGCGGCTGGCCGCGCTCTGGTGCGCCGTGCTCCGCCGGGAGCAGGTGGGGGTGGCCGACGACTTCTTCGAACTGGGCGGCCACTCGCTCATGGCCGCGCAGCTGATCACCCGGATTCGCACCGAGTTCGGTGTGCAGCTGCCGCTGCGGGCGATCTTCGCCCAGCCCACGGTGGCGGCCCTGGCGGCGCTGCTCACACCCGAGACCGCCCCCGAGCAGGCGGCGCCCCCGGTGCCAGTGACGCCTCCCGTGGCGCCAGTCACCACCGCCCCGCTCTCCTTCGCCCAGCGCCGGCTCTGGTTCCTCGACCAGTTCGAACCCGGCAGCCCGTACTACAACGTGCCCGCCGCCCTGCGCCTGACTGGCGCCCTGAACGCCGGCGCCCTGAAAGCGAGCCTGAACAGCATCGTGCAGCGGCACGAAGCGCTCCGGACCACCTTCATCACGGACGAGGCCGGCGAGCCCCTGCAGGCGGTCGCCGCGACCCTGGAGCTGGACCTGCCCCTGGTCGACCTCGCTGACCGCCCGGACCCCGAGTCGGTGGCGCTGGAGATGGCCCGTGCCGAGGCATCCCGCCCCTTCGACCTGGGCGCCGGCCCGCTGCTGCGGGCCACCCTGCTCCGCCTCGCCCCCACCGAGCACTTCCTGCTGCTGACCATGCACCACATCGTCTCCGACCTCTGGTCCTTCGGCGTCCTCTTCCAGGAACTCGCCACGCTCTACCGGGCCCACGCCGAGGGCAACGCGGTCACGCTGCCGCCGCTGCCCCTGCAGTACCCGGAATATGCCCGCTGGCAGCGCGAGCGGCTCGACGGCCCCCGCATGGCGGAGCAACTGGCGTACTGGAAGCAGCGCCTGACGGGCGCCCCGACCTCCCTCGATCTGCTGACCGACCGGCCCCGCCCGCCCGTCAAGACCTACAACGGCGCCATGACCAGCCCCATCCGCCTCACCCCCGAGCTGACCGCGACGCTCCGCAAGCTGAGCCGCCGGGAAGGCGCCTCGCTCTACATGACCCTGCTGGCCGCCTTCTATGCGCTGGTGCGCCGGTACTCGGGGCAGACCGACATCTGCGTCGGCACGCCGGTGGCCGGCCGCTCCCGGCAGGACCTGGAGCCGCTGATCGGCGTCTTCATCTCCACCCTGGTGCTGCGGGCCGACCTTGCGGGCAGCCCGACCTTCCGGGAACTCCTGGGGCGGGTGCGGGAGAACGTCTTCAGCGACTTCGAACACCAGGACCTGCCCTTCGAGAACCTGGTGGAGGCGCTCCAGCCCGTGCGCGATATCAGCCGGTCGCCGCTCTTCCAGGTCTTCTTCGCCCTGCAGAACGCCCCCATGGAGCCCATGCAGCTCCCCGGTCTTACGCTCAGCGAGGTGCACGCCCCGAACGGCACCGCCAAGTTCGACCTGTCGCTCTTCCTGGAGGAAGATGGCGGCACGCTGACCGCCGTCATGGACTACAACAGCGACCTCTTCGACGGATCGACCATCGAGCGGATGCTCGGCCACTATGTGACCCTGCTGGCCGCAGCCGCGGCGGACCCGGACCAGCCGGTGGAGCGCCTGCCCCTGCTGCCGGCGGCCGAGCAGCGCAAGCTGTTGGAAACGATGAGCCAGACTGGCCCCGGCACCGCCCACGGCCTGACGATCGCCGGGCTGCTGGCCGAACAGGCCCGTCGGACCCCGACGGCCACGGCGCTCATCTACGGCGAACAGCGCTTTTCCTACGCCGAACTTCATGGACGGGCGGGCCGCCTCGCCCACTACCTGCGCCAGCAGGGCGTCGGGCCGGATGTGCTGGTGGGCGTCAAGCTGAACCGGACGCCCGACCTGGTCATCGCCATGCTCGCCGTTGTCAAGGCGGGCGGCGCCTACGTGCCGCTCGATCCGAACTACCCGGAAGAGCGAATCGCCTTCATGATCGAGGATTCCGGCCTCCGTCTGGTGATCGATGCGGAATTCCTCGCTCGACACGCCGGCGCCATCGCCGCCTGCCCCGAGTCCGCCCCCGCGGCCCATCTGGACCCGGAAAACCTGATCTACGTGATCTATACCTCCGGCTCCACCGGGCGCCCAAAGGGCGTGGCGATTACCCACCGCAGCGTTGCCGAACTGATGCACTGGGTGCGGGCGCACTACACCGACGAGGAGCTCTCCGCCGTTCTCTTCTCCACCTCGGTCTGCTTCGACATCTCCGTCTTTGAGCTTTACGGCACGCTCTGCTGGGGCGGCGCCATGATCCTGGCCGAAAACGCCCTGCAGTTGCCCGACCTACCGGCGAAGAACGAGGTGCGCCTGATCAACACGGCCCCGTCGGCGGGCGCTGAACTGGTCCGCCAGCAGGCGATTCCGGCCTCGGTCATCACCGTCAACCTGTGCGGCGAGGCGCTGACCCGGAGCCTGGCCCGGGGCCTCTATGCGATCCCCACGGTCCAGAAGGTGGTCAACCTCTACGGCCCCACGGAGGATACGGTCTACTCCACCTGGACGGTGGTCGACCGTGACGGCGAGCAGCCGCCCACCATCGGGCGCCCGCTGCCTGGCACGCAGGTCTACATTTTGGATGTCCACATGCAGCCCGCGCCCATCGGCGTGGCGGGCGAACTCTGGCTGGCGGGCCGCGGCCTGGCCCGGGGCTACCTGCACCGGCCTGAGCTGACCGAAGAACGCTTCCCCACCACGGCCGCATACGGCCGCATCTACCGCACCGGCGACCTGGTCCGCTGGCTGCCCAACGGCGAGATGGAGTTCCTGGGCCGCCTTGACCACCAGGTCAAAATTCGCGGCTTCCGCATCGAACTGGGCGAAGTGCAGGAGGCGCTGCTGGCCCACCCGGCTATCAGCGAGGCGGTGGTGGTCGCCCGGCACGAGAGCCTGGCCGCCTACTTCGCCGCCGACCGCATCCTTACCGCCGGCGAACTCCGCACGCTGCTCGGGAAGCGGCTGCCCGACTACATGGTTCCCGCGGCCTTCGTGCAGATGGCCCAGCTGCCCAAGACGCCCAACGGCAAGATCGACCGGAAGGCGCTGCCGGCGCCCGAGCAGGAGCAGACGCAGTCCAGCGCCGCCCCCCGCACACCGGCGGAGGCGCGCATGGCCGCCCTCTGGTGCGATGTGCTGGGCCGGGAGCAGGTGGGAGTGGAGGAGGACTTCTTCGACCTGGGCGGCCACTCGCTCATGGCGGCCCGGCTGATCACCCGAATTCGGACGGAGTTCGGCATGGAGCTGCCGCTGCGGGCCATCTTCTCCCATCCCACGGTGGCGGCGCTGACCGCGGTGGTTACCGCCGCCGCCGCCCCGCAGCCGGAGGCGCCCCTGGCCGAAGGACCCGAGGAACCCGACGCGCCTGACCTGGCCCCGCTCTCCTTCGCCCAGCGCCGCATCTGGTTCCTGGACCAGTTCGAGCCCGGCAGCGCCTCCTTTAACATGCCCGCCGGGGTGCGCCTGTCAGGAACGCTCAACGTTGCCGCCCTGGCGGCGGGACTGAAGACCATCGTCCAGCGGCACGCAGCCCTGCGCACCACCTTCGCCGCCGGGCCTGACGGTGAGCCCCAGCAGATCATCGCCCCGGCCATGGACCTGCCGCTGCCCCTGCACGACCTGACCGGCCATCCCGACCCCGAAGCCGAGGCGCAGGCGTTGGCCCGGGCGGAGGCGGCACGGCCCTTCGACCTGAGCACCGGCCCGCTGATCCGGGCCGCCCTGCTCCGCCTGGCCCCAACCGAGCATATCTTGCTGGTTACCATGCACCACATCGTCTCGGACCGCTGGTCCTACGGCGTGCTCGACCAGGAACTGATCGCACTCTACCGGGCCCATGCCGAGCGCAGGCCTGCCGCGCTGCCGCCCCTCCCCATGCAGTATGCCGACTTCGCCCGCTGGCAGCGCCAGTGGCTGGAGGGCGCCCGCATGGAAGCGCAGCTGGCCTACTGGCAGCAGCGCCTGGCCGGCGCACCCGCTGCCCTGGACCTGCCCACCGACCGGCCCCGCCCCGCGGTCAAAACCTACCGGGGCGCCAACTGCCCCTTCCGGCTCTCCCCCGGCCTGGCCGCGTCCCTGCGGCAGATCAGCCGTCAGGAGGGCGCCACGCTCTACATGACCCTGCTGGCCGCCTTCCAGGTGCTGCTCGGCCGTTACACCGGCCAGACCGATATCAGCGTCGGGACGCCGGTGGCCGGCCGCACCCGGGAAGAGCATGAGGCCCTCATCGGCATCTTCGTCTCGACCCTGGTCATGCGGACCGACCTGTCGGGCAACCTGCCCTTCCGGGAGCTGCTGGCCCGGGTCCGGGAGAACGTGCTGAACGACTTTTCCCACCAGGACCTGCCCTTCGAAAACCTGGTGGAGGCGCTCCAGCCCGTGCGCGACACCAGCCGGACCCCGCTCTTCCAGGTCATGTTCACCCTCCAGAACACCCCCTCGGGGGCGACGGAGCTCCCCGGTCTCACCTTCCGGGGATTTGATGCGGAGAGCGGCACCGCCAAGTTCGACCTGACGCTCTACATCACCGAGGTGGGTGACGGACTGACCGGGGTCATGGAGTACAACACCGACCTGTTCGACCGCACCACCATCGAGCGGATGGTGGGCCACCTGCAAACGCTGCTGGCAGGCATCGCCGCCGACCCGCAGACCCCCGTGGCCAACCTGCCCCTGCTGACGGCGGCCGAACGGCAGCAGCTGCTGGTCGCATGGAACGATACGGCCCGCGCTTACCCGACGGACATCTGCCTGCATCAGTTGATTGAAGCGCAAGTGGCGCAGACGCCGGACGCGGAGGCGGTCGCCTTCGAAGGCGAGCGGCTGAGCTACCGGGAGCTGAACCGGCGGGCCAACCAACTGGCGCACCGGCTCCGCAAGCTGGGCGTCGGCCCGGATGTTCCGGTTGGTATCGGCATGGAACGCTCCATCGAGATGGTGGTCGGGCTGCTGGCGATTCTGAAGGCTGGCGGCGCCTACGTGCCGCTCGACCCGACCTACCCGCAGGAGCGGCTCGCCTTTATGCTGGAGGACGCCGAGGCGCCAGTAGTACTGACACCGGCCTGGCTGGCAGCGACCGATCTTTCCGGCGAGCCCGAATCGAACCCCGCCAACCTGACCAGCCCCGCCAACACCGCCTACATCATCTTCACGTCGGGTTCGACGGGGCGCCCCAAGGGCGTCATGGTGCCCCATGCGGGCATTGTCAACCGGCTGCTCTGGATGCAGGAAGAGTACCAGCTGACCCCCGCGGACCGCGTCATGCAAAAGACCACCTTCTGCTTTGACGTGTCGGTCTGGGAGTTCTTCTGGCCGCTCATGACCGGCGCCACCCTGGTGGTGGCCAGGCCCGAGGGGCACAAGGACAGCGCCTACCTGGCCGGCCTGATTCGCGACGAACAGATTACGACGATGCACTTCGTGCCCTCCATGCTCCAGGTCTTCGCCGAAGAGCCCGAACTGGCCGCCTGCCAGTCGCTGCGGCAGGTCATGTGCAGCGGCGAGGCGCTGCCGCCCGACCTGGTGGAACGGTTCTACGACCGTGCGCCGGCCAAGGCCATGCTGCACAACCTGTACGGCCCCACCGAAGCCTCCGTCGACGTCACCTACTGGGCCTGCCCCCGCGACGGCAAGCCGGAGAGCGTGCCCATCGGGCGCCCGGTCGCCAACACGCAGATGTACGTGCTGGATCACTACCTGCAGCCGGTGCCCGTCGGGGTCGCAGGGGAACTGCACATCGGCGGCGTGCAGCTGGCCACCGGCTACCTGAAGCGGCCCGACCTGACGGCCGAGAAGTTCATTCAGAGCCCCTTCGGCGACGGGCGGCTTTACAAAACCGGCGACCTCGCCCGCTACCGGCCCGACGGCGCCATTGAGTACCTGGGCCGCATCGACCACCAGGTCAAAATTCGCGGCTTCCGGATCGAACTGGGCGAAATCGAGGCGCTGCTCTCCCGGCACCCCGGGGTGCATGAGACCGTGGTCGTGGCCCGGGAAGACGTGCCCGGCGACAAGCGGCTGGTGGCCTATGTGGTGCCGACTGCCGCCGGGGCAGCGGCGGACGAACTGCGGGAGTTCCTGCGGGCCGGCCTGCCCGATTACATGCTCCCCGCCCACTTCGTTATGCTGGAGGCGATGCCGCTCTCCGCCAACGGCAAGCTCGACCGGAAGGCGCTGCCCGCCCCGCAGGTCGCTGCCGCCGCCGGCCGCATTCCGCCCCGCACGCCGCGGGAGCTGCAACTCCTCCCGGTCTGGGAGAGCGTGCTGGGCGTCAGCCCCATCGGCGTCGAGGATAACTTCTTCGAACTCGGCGGCCACTCGCTCATGGTGGTCAAGCTGCTGAATGCCGTCCGGGAAGCGACCGGCAGGCAGCTGCCCGTCGCCTCGCTCTTCCAGGGACCCACCATCGCCCAACAGGCCGTCCGGCTGGACCAGCAGGATGGCGACCGCCCCTGGACGCCCGTGGTGCCCATTCGCACCACCGGCGACCGCCCGCCCTTCTTCTGCGCCCACGGCGGCTTCGGCTCGATCTTCTGCTTCGCCGACCTGGCCCGGGAGCTGGGGCCTGACCAGCCCTTCTATGGCCTGCAGCCCCGCGGCCTCTACGATGACCAGGAGCCCCTCCGCTCCGTTCCCGAGATGGCGGCCCGGTACGTGGCGGCCATCCGCGAGGTGCAGCCCCACGGCCCCTACTACCTGGGCGGCTACTGCATGGGCGGCCTCGTTGCCCAGCAAATGGCCCGCCTGCTGACCGAAGCAGGCGAAGAGGTGCGGGTGGCGGTCATGCTCGACTCGAAGCTGCCGAACCCGGCGGACGGCCCTGACCTCGGCCCCGATGACGAGTTCTGGCTGCGTGCCCTGGCCGCCGACGAACGCTGGGAGAGCATGCTTGATGAGGAGCGCTGGGCTGATGCCTGGCACAGCTTCGAGGAGGCGGGCGGCATGCTGCCGCCGGGCATCACCGATGTGGCCGGGTTCCGGCGCTGGTTCCGGGTCTACCGGGCCAATACGGGGGCCAACTGGAGCTACCAGCTGGCGTTCGCCCCGTCGCCGGTCGTCCACTTCGTCGCCCGGGAGCAGCCGGGCGACCCGGAACTGGGCTGGCAGGAGCACCAGGCCCGCATCACCACGACCTACGTGCCTGGCGATCACGACACCATGCTGCAGCCGCCGCACGTGCGCGAACTGGCGGCACAGCTCCGAGCGATCCTGACCCGCGCTGCGGGCGGCCAACTATAAAGCAGAGGAGATTCAATCATGAACAGCAACTCGCGTAAGAACTGGATGGCGGGGATGAGCGTCTTCCTGGTCCTGGGTATCGGCCACTTCCTGACGCTGCTGGGCTCGGCCATGACCCGGTTTGCCTTTGGTGTCTGGACCTTTGAGACCACGGGCCGGGTCCAGGACTTCGCCACCGTGCTGGTAATCGGCTTCCTGCCGGGCATTCTCCTCAGCCCGCTGGTCGGCGTCTGGATCGACCGGAAGGGCCCCCGCCTCATGGTGCTGGCCGGCGACCTGATCGGCGCCCTGGCCATGGCCACCGTGCTGCCCGCCGTCCTGGCTGACAGTTTCACCTACCCGCATCTGCTGATCATCACAGCGGTGCTCTCCTGCGCCAGCGCCCTCCAGGGGCCTGCCATGCCGGCCCTGATTCCGACGATCGTGCCGGAGGCGAAGGTGGCGCAGGCCAACGGGTTCTTCACCTCGCTGACCGCGGCGAGCGACGTGCTGGGCCCGGTGCTGGCCGGCATCCTGCTGACCATGGGTGCCCTGCCGGTCGTCGTCGGGTTTGACCTGATCACCTTCGGGGCTGCCATTCTCATCACGCTGGTGCTCTGGGCAAAGCTGGCCACCGGCGCCGCCGCAGGCGGGGCCGAGGCGGGGGGCGAGCAGAGTTCCATGGGCCGGGAACTGAGGGAGGGGTGGCGGTACCTCATGTCCGGCAAGCCGCTCATGTATCTGGTCATGCTCTTCGCCTTCGTCAACTTCGGCATCGCCTTCCTGGGCGTGCTGGTGCCGCCGTTTACCCTGACCATGGGCACCGCCCAGGACTTCGGTTTCGTCAACGGCGCCTGGGGCCTGGGCATGGTGCTGGGCGGCCTGATCATGACCATCTGGAAGACGGGCGCCCGGAAGATCCCGCTGATCCTCTGGTCGATCTTCCTGTTCGGTGCGGCGATCGCGGCGGGCGGCTTCGCCCGGATTCCGCTCCTGCTCGGGTTTGCCGTGGGCACCGCGTCGCTGATCATTCCCATCGTCAATACGCTGGTGGTCACCTTGCTGCAGGTGAAGTCGAAGCCGAGCCACCTGGGGCGGGTCTTTGCGATGGCCCGCATGATGGCCTGGATTTCGATGCCGGTGGGGCAGGTGCTGGCCGGCTTCCTGGCCGACAGCCAGTTGGTGGCAAATGCCCAGGCCATGCTGCCGGACTGGCTGCTGGGCACCGGGAAGCACGGGGTGTATGGGCTGATGCTGCTCTGCACGGGGACGTTCCTGATTCTGACCATCGCCGGGTTCTCCCGGGTGAAGAGCCTGTCGACGTTGGATGAGGAAGGACCCCTGGAGGCTGAGGTGGCCTGATTCGGGCCATGAATAGAGGAAGCGAGCCGTGGCAGGCGCCGAGGACAAAGATCCTCGGCGCCTTCGAATGCGACTCCTCTAGCAGGGGGGGACATTATCTTGCCACGGATTTCACGGATTGCGCGGATTTCGTTCATCTTGAAAATGATGATCACCCGCACTCAAGCCCATGTAGGGTAAGGATCCCACCCCACAACTCGAAATCATCAATCCGTGAAATCTGTGTAATCCGTGGCGTGGTAGGCACAGTCATCGCCGGCGCCCTTGGTGTTGGCCCTCGGTTCGTGCCACTGATGCACGGCCAGCACCCGGAAACCCGCCCGCCTGTACCCGAATAACTGTCACTCTTATCTAACGAATTCGGAACATCTATGGGATTTGAAACGCAGCCATGGTATTATCTAACCGCGCCACTATTTTGACTAGACAGACTTGTCGACACGGCTATGGGTGCCGTACCTGAAGTGTTGCATGCGGTAACCAGAAGGGAGGCGTGATGGGACCCGGGCTGAGGCTATGAAGAGAGTTCGACCCACCCCGTGGAAGGAGCGTTACCATGGAGACGAAAGTAATGGAGTCGGAACACCAGCTGATCGCAGAGCAGTTCGCGAAACTGATTGCACAGCATCATGGCGACTGGAGGCTCATCGGTAAGGCCATCGGGCAAGAAGACCCAACCTCTTTGGCGTCTCAGTTGGCCGTCAAGGAGGCCTTTGAGAAACTCGCATCTGGCGATGCAGCGTTGTTCCAGTCGCTCCAAGACGACCAGGCAGATCTTGTTGCCCCGGCCACGGCATCAGACGGGAAAGATGCTTACGAGATTCACAAGAAACGCATTCCTCCCTACGTTGGCCCGTGGATTCCTTATGAAGAGGTTCTCTACATCTCCCACGCAACGCTGGGTCGTGCCACAAACATCGGTGAATTGATCGCCATTGTTTCCGCTACGTGGGGGCCGGAAGCGGTCGCACTGGCCGTCGCCATCGGCGTCAGCCTGTGGGTGCTGAATAACACCGACAAGGGGCACGGCGTCTGGATCAAGAGGACCCCACCCTATGTCGGCATCATCACCTTCGGCGCTCAGTAGTTGCCTGTCTGCTAGGTCCGCCTGACCGCCTGGATCTTTCCGCCGGGGCCGCTACATGGAAGCCCTTTGCGGCGAAAAGGACGAACCCGTACATTCCTGTACGGGTTCGCTTATTTGTCGGGCCTGGTCAGTGCCGTGCAGGGTGCCACTCTGCCTGCATCTCGGTAGGTCCCTTCGTGAAAGAAATGGGAGTATGGCGCCGCCGGCTGGGGAGGCAGGACGCACTCCGCAAGGAGATCGGAACTGATGCTTCAGGTGGATGTCGCTGCCCCCCATGGCTGTGCCATACTGCTAGAAAAGGAGGCAACATCAATGCAAGTAACGTCCCTCGTGCGCGAACTGGCACCTCGCCTGGTGCAGATGCGCCGCGATTTCCATAAGCACGCCGAAGCAGGCTGGACCGAATTCCGCACTGCCGCCCTGGTCATCGGCGAGCTCCAAAAGCTCGGTTACGAAGTCAACTATGGAAAAGAACTCTTCCATCCCGACTATATGGCCGGCCTGCCGACCCCTGCCGAGCTTGACCGGCAGATGCAGCGGGCGGTTGCCCAGGGCGCCGACCCGAACCTCGTGCAGGCCATGGCCGGCGGCTGCACGGGCGTGGTGGCCACGCTCCGCTGCGGCGAAGGCCCCACCGTGGCCCTGCGCTTCGATATCGATGCCCTTGGCCAGACCGAGAGCCAGGATGCCAGCCACCGGCCGGCGGCCGAAGGGTTCGGCTCCGTCAACCACGGCGCCATGCACGCCTGCGGCCACGACGGCCACACCGCCATCGGACTGGGCGTTGCCGCCGTCCTCATGCAGATCAAGGAGCGCCTGCGCGGCACGATCAAACTGATCTTCCAGCCCGCCGAAGAAGGGGTGCGCGGCGCCCGGGCCATGGTCGAAGCCGGTGTCGTCGATGGCGTCGACTACCTGCTGGGCGCCCACCTGGGCTTCGCGGCCAAGGAGACCGGCCTGGTCGTCTGCGGAACGGGCGGCTTCCTGGCTACGTCCAAGCTGGATGCGATCTTCACGGGCGTGCCGGCCCATGCCGGTGCGGCGCCCCAGGAGGGCAGGAACGCCCTGCTGGCGGCGGCCAGCGCCAGCCTGAACCTGCACGCCATCGCCCGCCATGCCGGCGGGGCCTCCCGGATTAACGTAGGGGAGCTCCAGGCAGGGACCGGGCGAAACGTGGTGCCGGCCACGGCCACGCTGAAGCTGGAGACCCGTGGCGAGACCACCGAAATCGACGGTTACATGCGCCAGGAAGCGGAGCGGATCATCCGCGCCGCCGCTGCCATGTGGGATGTCTCCGTGCGGATCGAGCCCCAGGGCAGCGCCGCCGGGGCGGTCAGCGATGCGGACCTGGCTGCGGTTGTGGGCAAGGTCGCGCCGCAGTGCCCGGGCGTCACCCGGGTCCAGGAGCTCGGCCTGCTGGGCGGCAGCGAAGACTTTACCTGGATGATGGACCGGGTGCAGAAGGCGGGCGGCAAGGCGACCTATCTCATGATCGGCTCGCAGATCGCCGCACCGCATCACGACTCCCGGTTTGACTTTGATGAGGCCGGGATTAGCATCGGGGTCGATGTGCTGGTCCGGACCCTCCTCGAACTGCAGGGGCGGTAGTCTCGTCCTGAACGAGGGCGAACCTGTGCTGTATGGCACGGGTTCGCCCTCGTTCGCAACACCATGATTCCCGAGGGCAGCAAGCTCTGGCCCGGCCTCTCCATCGATTACTCCGGTGCCATCAAGCCGTTGGATCGGAAGGTTGCCGTGAAGGAAAAGGAAGAGGAAGGAGAAGAGGAAGAGTAGTGACAGAGAAACGAGCCGGGCGGGCGCCCGGCTCGTTCTTGATACAGGGGGTGGCGCCATGGACGGAGAGAAGCGTATTGTGCCTGGCTGGATGAGAACCACGGCGAAGATTGGGCTCGTGATCTTCCCGTTGCTCGCAGTTACTCAGGTTCTCGTGCGCAATTGGCCGGCATTCGGCGCGATGGTGGTGTTCACCGTGGTGCAGGTCAACTTACTTATGACGACCAAGTCCCGGGAGAACTAGTAGGTCAGTTGGTTTGTCATGATTACTTGTTGAACGGCTGCGGCCCCGTGATACGATACGTTTCCACCGCTGATCCGGCGGGTTGCCACGGCCCCGGTCAGGGCCGTCTCTGGCGGGTGGGCCCCCAGC
>JARBUG010000073.1 GCA_029239785.1 Symbiobacteriaceae bacterium
ATCGGTGGCACCTATTATGAAGTGCTCGGGCGCGACGATGACGCCTATTTGGCAGCCCGGGCGATTCAGTTCTTCACGCCGGGCATTCCTCAGGTGTACTACGTCGGACTGCTGGCTGGCGAAAACGACTACGAAGCCGTCAAGGAGACCGGGGAGGGCCGTGCCATGAATCGGCACAACTACACCTTGCCGGAGATTGAGCAGGCTCTTGAACGAGATGTGGTCCAGCGGCTGCTGAAACTGATTCAGTTCCGGAACGAGTACCCTGCCTTCGATGGAGAGTTCCAGGTGATGGATTCAGCCAGCGATGAGGTGAAGCTCTCCTGGCGGCAGGGGGAGAAGCGCTGCGACTTGTTCGTGGATTTGAAGACGAAGCGGAGTGTCATCGAATATATCGATGAAGCCGGTAAAACCATTACCTATACAGTATAGGTAGGATCGCGTGAAAAGGGCCGGGCGCACGATGCGCCCGGCCCTTTCCGTCATACGTATGTAGCTACAGGAACCGAGCCAGGTGGACCACTGAGCCAGCCAATAGGACCGGCATGCCGATGACCATATACAGAATCTGCACGCGGCCCAGGAACGGCGCTTCCCGATAGGCTTCCTTCCACATAGGCAGCATGTCGCTCATGTGCGCTCCCCCAGTCTGACAGCGGGTTGATTGGCTAGCTTCATGCTACCACTCGCTGCCATAGACCCGGCATCGCATGCATGCCGGACCTGGGGGCTCAAAGCCTACCGGTACTTTCAGACTACTTAGACCACACCTCAGGAAACGCCTGGAGCAGGCGAAGGGCAAAGCGGGCCGCACCGGTCGGATGGGCACAGTTCCCGCGACCGTAGAGCGCCACCTCGGCCCACTGCCGCGCCCGCCCCGGGTCGCCGGCGCCGAACGCCTGCGCCACCTGCCCGAGGCTCTCCCGGCAGCCGTTGCACTGCCCGCAGGAGCCAGCAGCCAGGTAAGCCGAGGTTTCAGCAGCCAGGTTCGGCAGCGTCGTCCGGTCCAGGGCGATAACCACCACTGCGGCCGGCCCCAGAGAACTGCCAATCTCTATGAGCGCTTCGTAGGTCAGGCGGACGTCCAGCTCATCGGGGCGCAGGGGGCCCGAGCCCAGGCCGCCGGGCAGCACCGCCAGCAGCTCCCCGGCCGGCGGGGCGCCTGCCATGCGCAGCAGTTCCCGGAGCGGTGTCCCGTAGGCGACCTCGTACACGCCCGGGGCGGCCACATCGCCCGAGACGGTGAACAGCGCAGTCCCCGGGCAATCGGCCACGCCCTGCGCCAGGAACTGCTCAGGGCCCAGCCGGAGCACGCCCGCCGCTGCCGCCAGGGTCTCCACGTTGGTAACCACGGTCGGCTCGCCCCTCAGCCCGATGGACTCCAAGGGAGCCGACTTGGGCTGAGGCAGCCCCTCGAGCCCCTCCAGCGCATCGACCACAGCCGAGGCCTCCCCGACCACGGCCGAGGGCGCCGCCGGCTGGACCCGCACTGCAACGCCCTCCAGCAGGCCGGCGGCACGGGCCTCGCCCAGGGCCGCCTCCGCCGACGCCAAAGCCTCGTCGGCGTCGTTGCGAATATACAAGAACACCTCAGCGGCGCCCACCGCATGCGCAGCAATCAGGAGCCCTTCCAGCACCCGGTGGGGATAAAGCGACAGCAAATGCCGGTCCTTCCGGCTCGCGGGCGAGGTTTCGGCGCCGTTCGCGATCACATAGCGCACGGGGCTGGTGGCCCGGGCCACCCGGGCCCAGGTCGCAGCCACCGGGCGCCCCTCCCCGGAGCCACCCCGGCCCCGCAGGCCCGCCCGGCGAACCTGCCCCAGCACCCACGCCCGGCCATCGACCCGGGCCCGCGCCTCCGCCAGCCCCCGGTACCCGCCGGCCTCGCGGTACTCCGCCAGGCTCTCCCGCGTAACGCGACCGGGCTCCGTCAGCAGGGGGGTCATTGGAGCCGCCCTCCCCGGCGGTACCCCTGCTCCTCAGCCAGCAAGTCCAGCTGCAGGGTGCGGGCATCCTCCAGGAACAGGTCGACCTTGGGCCGGGCCAGCAGGCCGCCGTGCCGCTGGTCCAGCGTCTTCATGTAACCGCCGCAGGCGTCGCAGATCTCCACCCGCCAGGGCTTCAACTCCTCCAGGGTCAGCAGGCTGACTTTCTTGACATCGTCGGTGCTGCAGGTGGGGCAGGAAAGCCGATGATGCTCCCACTGCGTGTCGCAGGTGGGGCAGTGCAAGTGCCGCATGTTATCCGGGTCGATACGGCAAACGTCGGGCGCCGAACCGCAGATTGGGCAGGCGTTCTGCCGCCACAGGCCCAGCGGCGCGACCCCGGCCAGGGCGGCCGCGTGGCGGGCCATGAAGGGCTGAATCGCCAGACCCGCCAGCGCATCCAACATGCCCGCGAGCACACCCCGCTGAGCCGCCCACTCCTCCACACCGGTGCCGTCGAGCAAGCCCTGCACCAGGGCCGCCCGCTCGGAAGGACCGGCCTTCTGAATGGCACCCTTGACGGCCGCAGCCTGCGCAGCGGCATCGCCAGACTGGTGCTCAGCCAGCAGGCCCGCCACCACCGCCAGCGCCGCCGCAAATCCATCTGCCGAAATGACCGGGGGAACCAGGGTGATCAGAGGCGCCCCGGCCTGCAGGGCCTCCTCCAAATCAGCCTCGCTGACCGACACCAGCGGTGACTCGACCTGAAACGACTGCTCCCGCCAGGCTTTCAAGAAATCGTAAGACCCCACGCCGCTCCACTCCTTACAGCATCTGAACGGTGAAGTTGAGTCCCGGCATGCCGGCCAGCTGGTCGGCCAGAACCCGCATGTCACGCCCCTCGGGCAGGCGGTAAACCGCTCCCATAATTGACTGCTCGGTGCTGAAACCGGGCGGCAGGTAAAGAATCCCCATCCGGTCCGACGGCACGACAATCGTCCACTCGTCGCCAACCCCGTCAATCAGGCGGCTCCGAATGGTCAGGTGGAAATTGGGCGAAGCCGCAGGCTTCAGGAACCGAATCTCGGCCGCCTGCGGGCAGTTCAGTTCGGCGGTACTATTTCCCTGGGCGTCCTTGTGAACGGGGGTCCAGAACACGACCTCCGTCTGGGGGGCCAGCAACCGCCCGGGGGCATATTTGCCCTGCCGAATAGTGATATCCATAAACATTATGGCATTATCCCCTTTCAAGGGAAAGTGGGGGACAGGTTGTCCCCCACACCGTGGCTAGCAATCCCCCGGCTCCTCCACCAGCACAGCGGTGCCGGCGGCGATCTCCTTCTCCACCCACACCTTGTGCTCCGCCTTGGCGTAGTTCAGCTCCACAAAACCCTGGGTCATAGCGCTCAGCGCCCGGCGGGTAAAGGGATGTACGGCTGTCAGGTAAATATGCAACGCCGTCATGATCGCACCCAGCCAGAAGCTGGTCGAGTGAACGATCTGCGCCATGTGGAAGGTGCCGTCCGGCACGGCGCCCCGCCCGAACCACATCAACAGGCCCGAGCTGACAAAGCCGATGAATGTCAGCACCACCACATAGAAGTTGACCTTGTGCCCGCCGTTGTACTTACCCTGCGGCGGCAACGCCGGCTTGCCGAAGGTATAGTGCAGCGGAGCGATCAGCATGTAGCGGGCATCGTTGATGCCGAACCGGAGCAGTTCCTTGAGGTCGGGCCAGAGGCTTCGGAAGTCGCCAACCAGCCAGGTCAGGGGCGAAGCCATGAGACCGATGGCCGCCACCCGGTGCACCAGCCGGAACGATTGGCCCACGGTGCCCTGGAGCAGGGGGCCGAGCCCCACTGCGGCAGCGCCGGGGTCGGGCCGCCACAGGAACGACATACCCGTCAGCATCAGCAGAAACCAGGAACTGCCGTACACCCAGTGAAAAACCACCTGGGCACGGGAGAACTTCTTGATCTTTACCTTGCTTCGTACCGCCATCTGCTTCACCCCCTAATCGTGCAGCGAGGCCGGGGCTTCCGCTTCCTCGCCGGGGCCGTGGCCCCCTTTGAAGGTGCGGCGGGCCGCGAACCAGTTGATCACCATGCCGAACAGGGCGGCGCCCAGAATCGCCTTGCCCACGGGCTGCAGGCCGTACTTCCAGAACGTGAGCCGCTTGGAGAGCGTCGGGTTGACGGGCAGGCCGTACACCTCGGGCTTCTCCAGCAGCACGTACAGCTCATGCAAACCGCCGAGTTCCTTGTCGCCGTACACGTTGGCGTTGGCATACCCCATGGCCTTCAGCTGTTCGACCCGGGCATAGGCCCACTTGAGCAGTTCGCCCCGGTCGCCGTACTTGATGCAGTCGGTAGGGCAAGTGCTCACGCAGGCGGGCTGCATGGCATTGGAGATGCGGTCAAAGCAGAGCGTGCACTTGCCCGCCTTCTGAGCCGTCTGGCGGAAGGCGGACTTGTCCACATGAATGGCGTCAAACGGGCAGGCCGGCTCGCAGTAGGCGCAGCCGATGCACTTCTCCTGGTCGAGCGTCACCACGCCGTAATCGCCGTAGTGCAAGGCGTCGGTCGGGCAGGCGGTCACGCAGCCTGCCTCGGAGCAGTGCATGCAGTTGTGCTTCTGCATCAGCCACTGGTTGACGCCATCTTCATCTTCCCGCTCGATGAACTTGATCAGGGTCCAGGTTTGGGCGTCGAGCGATGGGTGGCTCTGGTAGGTGCCCAACTCCTGGTTGATGCGGTACTCGTTCTGGTTCCACTGCTTGCAGGCAACCTCACAGGCCTTGCAGCCGATGCACTCGGTGGTATCCACCAGCATGGCCACCTGCTGCTTCGGGTTGCCGGGGTCGGGGCGCCAGGCCGCCAAAGTTGCTGTCCGTCCCATACTTCCTGTGCCCCTCCCTACGCCTTTTTCACATTGCCAAGGAAGACTTTGGACTCCTGAATCTGCACGTTCACGTCAATCGCCTGCGGCGTCAGCGTGTTGGCAATGTCACCCTGCACGTGGCCGCTCTTGGGTCCCCAGTGAATCGGCAGGCCGATCACGTGGACCAGCTTGGCGCCCATCTTCAGCGGTTTGACCCGGTTGGTTACCATGGCCTGCACTTTCACCTTGCCCCGGGCGGAGGAGACCTCCACCAGGCCGCCGTTGCGAATGCCCTGCTCCTGGGCCAACTCCCGGGAGATCTCCACAAAGGGCCGGGCGAACGCCTCGGCCAGGAAGCCCAGGGTGCGGGTCATCACGCCGGAGGTCTGGTGCTCGGTCAGGCGGTAGGTGGTGACCACGTACGGGAACTCGGCTGTGGTGCCGAACTTGTCGTGCTCGGAGCCAAAGGTCCGGGCGTTGGGAACGGTGCTCTGCTTGTAGAGCGGGTTCTGAATGGGCGACTCCACGGGCTCATAGTGCACGGGCAGCGGTCCGTCGGCCAGGGGGCCCCAAATGCCGCCCATGCCCTGGGCCTTCATAATGAAGGGCGTATCGCCGGGCACGCCCGCCGCGTGGACCTTACCGGGCTCTACGGGCAGCATGTCGGGCACGTCACAGCCCGCCCACTTCTTGCCCGCATCGTCCCACCAGACCAGCGGCACTTTGCCCCAGGTCTTGCCCTGTGGGTCGGCCGAGGCCCGGTTGTACAGAATCCGGCGGTTGGCCGGCCAGGCAAAGGCCCAGCCCAGGTGCAGGTAGTCGGCGGAGCCGTCCTTCTTGGCTTCGGTCCAGCCATCTTCCCGGTTGGGCGCCCCCCGCTTGCGGGCGTCGGCCTTGTTCACGCCTTCCTCCGGGTAAACGCCGGAGTAAATCCAGCAGCCGCAGGCGGTGGTGCCGTCATCCTTCAGGGCGCCGAACCCGGCCACGGGCTTGCCCGTGGTCATGTCGTACCCGTTGATCTCCTTGAGCACCTTCAGGTGGTCAAAGTCGTCAGGATGCTCGGGGTGGTCGTACTCCCAAACCAGATCCCTGATCGGTGCGTCCTTCGCCGCAGTCGAAGAGGCGTACAGTTTCTTCAGCCGCTTGCCCAGCTCGTTGATGTACCAGCCGTCGCTCCGAGACTCGCCCAGGGGCTCGATCGCCTTATGCTTCCACTGAAGCAGCCGATGGCTGTTGGTGAACGAGCCTTCCTTCTCCAGCGGGCCCGCCGCCGGCAGGAAGAAGATTTCGGTGTCGATGGCACTCGCGTCCATGCCGTCCAGCTTCCAGAACTCGCCGGTCTCGTTGTCGAACAGGTCCACATGCACCAGCCACTTCAGCTTGGCAAGGGCGGCGTGCACCTTCTTGGCGTTGGCCGAGCCCACGGCCGGGTTCTGGCCCATGCAGAGCAGCCCTTCCACCTTACCGTCCAGCACCGACTGGAAGATGTCGTAGTGGCTGTAGGTCGCGTTGCCGGCCATCTTCGGAATATAGTCATAGGCGAAGTCGTTGGCCTTCGTGGCGGCCTTCCCGTACCACGCCTTCAGCAGGCTCACCATGAACTTCGGCTTGTTGATCCAGTAGCTCTGCTTGGTCGTGGTCTTGTCCAGGAACTCGGCCAGGGTCTTGTGCGCCTCGGTCGGCTGGCCCAGGTAGCCGGGCAGGTCGTGGTAGAGCACCGCCAAGTCGGTGGCGCCCTGCACGTTGGCATGGCCGCGCAGCGCCGCAATGCCGCCGCCGGGAACGCCCACGTTGCCCAGCAGCATCTGCAGCAGGGTGGAGCAGCGAATGTTCTGCACGCCCTTGGTATGCTGCGTCCAGCCCATGGCGTAGGCGAACACGGCCGACTTGCCGGCCTGGCCCGTGCTGGTCACAATCTCGGCGAACTTGTTGAAGTCCTCCACCGAAATGCCCGAAATCTCCGAGACCCGCTCCGATGTGTACTCGCCGTAAATCCGCTTGATGTGCTGGTAGACCGTAGCAGGGTTCGTGAGGGTATCATCCCGCAGCAGGGCGCCGTCCGGCCCGGTCTGGAACGACCAGGTCGCCTGGTTGTACTTCTTGGTCTGGGCATCCCAGCCGCTGAAAAGGCCTTCCTCGAACTTGAAGTTCGGGTTGACCAGGAGCGACGCGTTGGTGTACTTGACCACATAGTCGCGGTGGATCTTGTTATGGGTAATCGCATAATTAATGAGGCCGCCCAGCACGGCAATATCAGAGCCGGACCGGAAAGGAAGCCACATGTCCGCCTTGGAGGCGGTGCGGGTAAAGCGCGGGTCGACCACGATGATCTTGGCGCCCTTCTGCTTGGCCCGCAGGAACCATTTAAAGGAGATGGGATGGTTCTCGGCAGCGTTGGAGCCCATGAAAACCACAACGTCAGCGTTGGGGATATCCCAGAACGACGTGGTCATGGCGCCACGCCCGAAGCTGGTGCCCAGACCGGGCACCGTGGAGGAGTGTCATATACGTGCGTGGTGTTCGAGGTACACCACGCCCAGGGAACGCATCAGCTTCGTGACCAGGTAGCACTCTTCGTTGTCAATGCAGGCGGAGCCCAGGTGGGCCAGGCCCTCGTTCCGGTTGACCGTCAGCCCGTCCTTGTTGGTGGCCACAAACGACTTGTCGCGGGTCTCCTTGACCCGCTCGGCGATCATGTCGAGCGCCTTTTCCAGGTCAATCTCTTCCCAGGCGGTGGCGCCCGGCTTGCGGTACTTGGCCTTCAACTGGCGCAGGGGGTTGGCCTTGCCTACAGCGTCGTAGGCGAACTGCATGGATGCGGCGCCCTTCGGACAGAGCGACCCCTCGCTGATGGGGCTGTCCGGGTTGCCCTCCAACTGCAGCAGCTCGCCTTCCTTTACGTAGGCGATCATGCCGCATCCGACGGAACAGTGGGGACAGACCGTGGGAACCTCCTTGGCCTTCGTGATCCGATGCTCTTTCAGATCCTGGGCCAGGGCCTTGCGCTCGTCGGCAAACAGCACAACGGCAGCGCCGGCGGCACTGACGCCCGAGAGCTTCAGGAACTCGCGGCGGTTAACCTGCATGCCGGACCCTCCTCAACACCCGCAATCCCGGGGTATAAATGACCAAACTGGCCGGGGTGCGAACATACCCCACCAGATCGATGCCAAGTTCCATGGCCAGGCGGTAGGCCTGGTCTGTGGCTGCCGTGCGCGAAACCCCAATGCCGGCCCCAAAACGGGCCAGGCGGGAGCACATTTCATACGAGATACGGCCCGAGGTCAGCACCGCCACCTGCTCCGGCGGCCAGCCGGACAGCCTGGCCCGGCCCAGCACCTTGTCAACGGCGTTATGCCGGCCGATATCTTCCCGTATGATCCACTCGTCAGTCTCCAGCCGGACGGCTGCTGCGACGTGCATGCCCCCGGTTTCCTGGTAGAGCGGGGCGTTCTCCAGCATGTGGGCCATCCAGGCCAGGAGTTGCTCGGCGGCAACGGCCGGCCCCGGCGCCACGGGCTGGAAGATCGGCTCACGCGGCTGCGGCCCGGCCCAAGAGGGCACGTCTGCCCAAATCAGGCCCCGGTCCTCCTCCACCACCAGGCGGGTCAGGTCATCTGGCCTGCCAATCACGCCTTCACCGCAGAGATATCCCAGAGCCCAGTCACCTAAGTCAGCGGGGGTTGCCTGCACCGTCACCCACTCCCGGTCGTTCAGGTAGACCGTCACTGGCCGTTCCTGGGGGGCCCTCCGTGTTTTCGTCACACCCGACACTTCCTAGATGAAAATCTTACGCTTTTATAAGCTTTACTATATTACTGCGAATGCCCTATATGTAACGACCCATCCGGCAGGTTCTTTTCCCCCCGTCCGGTCGGGTCTTCATCGACCTTTGGCCATATGTTTGGTGCCTGTTCGGGGAAGTTGATCCTCATTTCGATGAAGGCCCATGAGTGAGAAGGATGAAAACTTTGTGTACCGAACTATAGGCGATAGACTCTATCGAACTGCTGATCGTCGGTCAGCGAGGGGAGGGAACGCGCCATGCCAGTAAACGTTGTCATCATCGATCACCATGAGCTGCTGCGCGAGGGGGTTCGAGCCGTACTGGCCCGCGGCGCCGACCTGGCTGTCGTCGGCGAGGCCGCCGATGGTGCTGCGGGCATGAAAATATGCCGGGAGCTGCGCCCCGACCTGGTGGTCCTGGAGGCGCAACTGCCCGACATGACTGGCGTTGAGGTATGTGAACGTCTGCATGCGGAATGCCCTTCAGCGCACGTGCTCTTTCTGACCGCCTCCGCAGACGGCGATCAGGTAATTGCGGCGATCCAGGCCGGAGCCAAGGGCTTTCTGACAAAGAACATCCCCGGCGCTGAATTGCGGCGACACTGCCTGGCCGTCGCCCGGGGCGAACTCGCCATCGACAGTAGGCTCCTCGGCCCGCTGATCAACCAGATGATTCTGGCCCGGGACTCCGGCGGCGATGCGGTTCCCATCAGCCAGCGACAGTTGGCCATTATTCGCCTGGTTGCCCACGGCCTGACCAACCGTGAGATTGCCGATCGCCTCTA
Source organism: Symbiobacteriaceae bacterium (assembly GCA_029239785.1). Classification (GTDB taxonomy): domain Bacteria; phylum Bacillota; class Sulfobacillia; order Symbiobacteriales; family Symbiobacteriaceae; genus JARBUG01. Next base: position 9,377 of record JARBUG010000073.1, read on the forward strand.
CCTGAGTGAAAAAACCGTCAAGGCCTACCTCGGCGAGGCGCTGCGGCGTCTAGGCGTGAAAAAGCGAGTGGAGGCCGCATTACTGGCCTCCAACAAGGGTTGGATTTAGGCTTTTGGCTTCAGTCTGGTCGGATGCGGGCGCCCCGGGTGTAGAGTTCCACCTTGTCCGGCTTACGTACATAGCCCAGCAGGTCAATCCCCAAACGTTCGGCCAGGCGAATCGCCTGGTCCGTGGCGGCGGTAAGGGACGCGCCCACCCCGGCGCCGTACCGGGCCAGTTTGGTGCACATTTCATACGAGATGCGGCCCGTGGTCAGCACCACCGCCTCGGCCGGATCCCACCCCGCCTTCAGGGCGGCGCCAATCGCCTTGTCCACAGCGTTATGGCGCCCGATATCCTCACGGACCACCAGGGTTTCGGTTGGCACATGAACGACCCCGGCGGCATGCATGCCGCCGGTTTTCGCGTACTGGGGGCTTTCAGCCTGCAAACGCCGGGTCCAGGCCAGCAGCTGCCCCTGCGTAACGGTGAGCGCATGGGTGACAGGCCGCAGCAGCATCGCATCTTTGACGGAACTGAAGGTAACGCCCTTGCCGCACCCGCTGGTCAGGTAGCGCGCCGAAGCTTCCAGCACGACCGCGGCCCTGTCAGGCGACACGTGCGCATCGACCGCGCCTGCGTTCGCGTCGACCCGCAGGGCAAGCAAGTCGGCAGGCCCGTCAATCACGCCTTCGCTTTGCAGGAAGCCCACCGTCCAGTCATCCAGGGCATCAGGCGTCATTTGCAGGGTAAGAAGTTCGCTTCCATTCAAGCTGACCCGGACCCGGCACTCCACGGGCATCGACACCGGCGGCTGCGGTAGGTTCATGGCGGCGCTCCCCCCTTACGCGACCCGGGGCTTCATCTCCCGGTCCACGGCGTGCAGTGACCTGAGCAGGAACCCGACCGCGCCGACCGCCACCGCGACACCGCCGGCCAGCACAAAGGTCGACGGGAGGCCCAGGCGGGCGCCCAGGTAGCCGCCCAGGAAGGCGCCCAACGGGTTGCCACCCCAGGCCAGCAGCATGCGCACCGACATGACCCGGCCCAGCATTTCGGTCGGCACGACCCGCTGGAACAGGACCACGCTGTTGGTGCTGAACATGGAGAAGGAGAAACCCTCCAGCGCCTTCAGCGCCAGGGCCGGCAGCACCTGCCCAGGGGGCAACAGCCCCAGGCCGCCCAGCGCTACGCCAATCCCGACCAGCGCCCACAGCATCACCGTGCGGCGCCGCTTCACCTCACCGATGTAGCTCAGCAAGGCTGTCCCGGCGAGAAAGCCCACGGGCCAGCTGGCCTGCATAAAGCCCACCACTTCGGGCCCCGCCTGCAAATGCTCCTTCACGTACGGCGCGTGCATGGAGAAAATCGCCCAGGAGCTCATGTACGCCATGCCCAACATCAGCGTCAGCCAGAGCAGGGCCGGCACCTGCCGGAAAAACCGGAAGCCATCGGTCAGCTGCGACCAGTAGCTGCCGGCCGTTGCGGCGGCCGGCGCCGCCTGGCGGGATTGCGCCATCAGCGCGAGGGAGAGGGCCGACACGGCAAAGGTCAGGGCGTTCAGGGCCAGGGCAGATGCGCTGCTCATCATCATCACGGCGAACCCGGCGAGCACCGGCCCGGAGACCAGTGCCACCTGCAGCAAGCCATCGAGCAGGGCGTTTGCCCGCACCAACTGCTCCGGCTTGACCAGTGTGGGCACTACCGCCATCACACTGGGGCGGTACAGGGCGTAACTGGCCCCCGCCACGGCCTCCAGGAGAAACAGGTGCCACAGGGCCAGATGACCGGTCGCGAACAGGAGGAGCGGCGTGAGGTAGGCCAGGAACTGGACCGAATCGAGTGCGGCCATCAGCCGGGTGCGGTGCAGCCTGTCCGTCAGCGGGGCGCCCACCAGTCGGATGATGATCTCAGGCAGCATCCCGGCCAGATACAGGCTCCCCATGGCCACCTTGGAACCCGTCAGTTCATAAACCAGCCATCCCATCGCGATCTTCCCGAAGCCATCGCCCAGGGTGCTGATCACTCGTCCGGCAACAAAAAGCCAAAAGGACCGTCCCACGAACTTATCTCGCCCCTCGTTTGTGTATGGTAATATCGAATCACCTGCATATTCTACCATCCCGGCCCATCGGAGGGAAATGCCTTGCTCACCGCCCACGATCTGCTCTTCTATGTGAACGGGACCCGCGTCGTTCTGACAGATCCTGATCCTACGCTGCCGCTGGCCGACTATCTCCGCTCCCCGGCTGTGGGTTTGACGGGTACCAAGCACGTATGCGGCGAGGGTGCCTGTGGCGCGTGCACGGTCATGCTCTCCCGGTGGGACCCCGAACGGCAGGCGGCCATCCATCAGGCCGTGAACAGCTGCCTCGTCCCCCTCGGGCTTCTGGACGGCCAGGCGGTCACCACCGTCGAAGGGCTCGGTTCGGTCAAGCGAACACTCCACCCAGTTCAGGAGCAGATCGTCGCCTCGGGCGGAACCCAGTGCGGTTTCTGCACACCGGGCTTTGTCATGAGCATGCATGCCCTGCTCAAGGGCAACCCCACACCCACCGCCGAGGAGATCGAGTCCAGCTTCGACGGACACATTTGCCGCTGCACCGGTTACCGCCCGATTCTAGACGGAGTGCACTCCCTCGCGGCGCCGGGCAGCGAAACGGCAGCCGCCCTGCTGGAGGCGGAGACGCCAGCCGTGTCCCCGAAGGCAGGGTGCTGTGCCGACAAAGATCTGCCGCCTGAACTGGTCGCATATCAGCCCCGCCCCCTGCACTTCCGCCAGGGCGGGTGTGAATGGCTCCGCCCCACGAGTCTGGCGGCTGCCCGGTTCCTGCTGGCGGCGCATCCGGGCGCCCGGCTGGTCGCCGGCAACACCGCCGCCGGCATCGGCCCCGTGCCCCCCGCCACGACCTACGTCGACGTAACAGCCATGCCCGAGCTGACCGGTATCCGCCTGATTGACGGCGGCACGGTTCTTGAAGTGGGCGCCGCCGTCACGTTCAGTGCGCTCTTGACCTACCTGGAGCGGCAGCCCATGGCGCTGGGCCTGGAGCCCCTGGCCGCGCTGCTCCGGCGGAACGGCACCGTTCAGCTGCGCAACACCGGCAGCCTGGGCGGCAACCTGATCATCACCCTGCAGGCTGCCGCCGGACCAGCCCCGTTCCCGTCAGACCTGTATACGCCCCTCGTGGCGCTGGGCGCAACAATCACCATCAGCGACGGCAACGGCATTCGCGAGGCGGAGCTGCTTCACCTGCCCCCTGGCTGGCCGGAGGGGGCGGTACTGCTTGGCATACGCATTCCGCTCCCCGTACCCAGACAGGCCGAGCACTTCCATACGGATAAGGTCGCGAGCCGGGCGCAGAACGCCCGCGCCATCATGAACGCCGCCTTCCGGCTCACCCTCGGCCACGAGGGCGCCATCACCGGCGCCACCCTGGTCTTCGGCGGCGTCGGGCGCCTGCCCGTGCGGGCCGCCCGGGCCGAACAGGCCCTGGCAGGCCGCACCCTCTCCGATGAAACCCTGGCCGGCGCCCTGGAAGCCCTCCGGGCGGAGGTCGGCCAGGCGCTGGTTCCCTGGTTCGACGGTGTCGACCCGGCGGGACGGGTCTCCCTCGCCGAGGCGCTCTTCTACAAGTTCATCCTCCGAATCACCCAGGCGACCGCCGCCGCCGACATCGACCCGGCCTGCCTGTCGGCGACACCCCAGGGGCGCCCGCTCTCCCGGGGCGAACGGGTCTACGACGAGCCCGACCCCGCCGAGGCGCCCCTGCGCGAGCCCATCGTCAACCTGAATGCCTGCCGCCAGGCCACCGGCGAGCAACTCTACACCAACGATCTCCCGCCCACAGCGCAAACGCTCTCTGCCGCCGTTGTCATCAGCGACCGGCCCCATGCCCGCTTCCGCTTCGACCCGGCCCCAGACCGCCTGGTCGCCCAGCTCAAGCAGCAATTCCCCGGTGTGGTCGACCTGGTCACCTGCCACGACATTCCGGCCCAGCGCCACCTGGGCATCGGCAACGACGAGCCGCTCCTGGCCGACGAAGTCGTCACCTGCGCCGGCCAGGCCATCGCCCTGGTGGTGGCCAACTCAGAGCGGCTGGCGCTGCAGGCGGCCCGCTGCGTACGGTCAGCCCACATCACCTACGAAGACCTGCCCGCGGTCCTGACGATGGACCAGGCCATGGCCCAGCCGGCCGGGAGCGGCCTTTTCCCTGACTACCCCGCCACCGCCACCTGGCTCTCGCACATGGACGCCATCACCCGCCCCGGCAGCGACCTGGCCTGGCTCGCCGCCCCCGCCACGCCCCCGGCCGGGTGCCAGGTGGTAGCCGGCGAGCAGCGGACGGGCGCCCAGGCCCACTTCTACCTGGAGCCGCAAACCGCCCTGGCCATCCCCGGCGAGGGCCGGAGCATCACGGTCTACGCATCCACCCAGAACGCCTCCACCGTTCAAACAGCCGTCGCCCGCACCCTGGGCCTGGCCGCGCACAACGTCACCATTCTGGTCAAACCCGTCGGCGGCGGCTTCGGCGGCAAAACCACCCGGCCGCCCTTCATCGCCGCCGCAGTGGCTGTGGCCGCCCACAAGCTGAACCGCCCGGTCCGGCTGGCCAGCACCATCGCCACCGACATGGCCATGACCGGCAAGCGCCACCCCTTCCTGGGCCGGTTCCACGCCGCCTTTACGCCGGACGGTACCGTACGCGGCCTCTCCACCGACCTCTGGTCGGACGGCGGCCACACCTACGACTGCTCCTTCTTCGTCATGGACAAGGCGCAGCTCAGCGCCGACAACGCCTACCGGTTCGACACCCACCAGACCCGCGGACACATCTGCCGAACCAACAAGCCCAGCAGCACGGCAATGCGCTCCTTCGGCGTCATCCAAACGACGCTGATCACTGAAACGGCGATCGAGCGGGTCGCCCACGCACTGGGCATGCGCCCGGAAATGGTGCGGGAGCGGAACTTCTACCGCACCGGCCGGCCCGACGACCACGACCTGACCCCCTACGGCGGCAAACTCGACGGCTGCCGATTACCCGAGGTGTGGGCCGCCCTCAGGCAAAGCTGCGAATTTGACCGCCGCACCGCCGAAGTCGAAGCGTTCAACCGCCACAACCGCTGGAAGAAGCGGGGCATCTCGATGATTCCGCTGAAGTACGGCATCTCTTTCACCGAGTCCTATATCATGCAAAGCAGCGCCCTGGTCAACGTCTATGCGGCGGACGGGTCAGTGCTAGTTCACCACGGCGGCATTGAAATGGGGCAGGGCCTGCACACCAAAATGGCGCAACTGGCGGCCCATGCGCTCTCGCTTCCCCTCAGCCGGATTCGCGTCGCCGAATCCAACACCGAAATCGTGCCCAACACGGTCGGCACCGGCGCCAGCACCGGCACCGACCTGAACGGCGGTGCGATTATTGAGGCCTGCCGAATCCTCAAAGAGCGGCTGGAAAGCTACTGCGCTTCGCTTGACGGCACCGACAGGGCCCTGGCCGGCTGGCGGGAGCACTGGGCCGACCTGTGGCCCCGCATCGTGGCGCAGGCCTGGCGGGACCGGGTGGACCTGGGCGTGCGGGCGCTCTACGGAACTCCCGGCGTCAGCACCGTCAACCGAGAGAACCCGTTCGGCCACTGTTTCGCCTACTACACCTACTCCGCCGGCTGCTCCGAGGTGGAAATCGACGTGCTGACGGGCGAAACGACCATCCTGCGGAGCGACCTCTTCTACGATGCCGGGAAGTCGCTCAGTCCACTGGTCGATATCGGTCAGGTGGAGGGCGCCTTCATTCAGGGCGTAGGCTTCGTCACCACCGAAGAGGTGAAGTACGACCCACAGGGACGCATGGCCACGGCCAGCGCGTTGCGCTACAAGGCGCCCTGCGCCAAGTCGATTCCGCTCGACCTGCGTGTCCGGCTCTGGAACCCGGCAGACGCAACTCTGCCCCCGGGCCCGGCCGGGGTGCGCTCCTCCAAGGCCACCGGCGAACCACCGCTGGTACTGGCCACCACCGTCTTCTTCGCCATTCGCCAGGCCATCGCCGCCGCCCGGCGAGATCAAGGGCTCAACGGCTGGTTCGACCTGGAGGCGCCGGCCACCGTCGCCCGCATTCGCCAGGCCTGCGGCGTCCGTTCTGACCGCCTGCGGCTCAAGTAAAGGCAGAGCGCCCGACCTCACCCCGAGGCTGGGCGCTCTTTTGCTGATCACATCTCTGGTACGGCGTATCGCACGGCCCAATCCTGGTTGATGATCCGAAACGCCCCCCGCCAGGGCAAGGGCCCGTTCTCATCCACGATGTAGACTGGCTTCTTTCCTTGCAGCGCCCGGCTGACCTCCACAAACACGCCCCGACCCAAGTGACCCTCGTACGGCGAGAAAATGGTCATATCCGCCTGATCCACAGCCCGCAGGAACATGGTCATACCGTGACCGTCATACTGAAAACCAGACGGGTTGACGATGGTCGCCCCCGGAAAGCTGCGCCGAATCGCCGCCAACTCGGCGACTTCCTTGGGCGTATTGTAGCACCGCATAGAATGAGCGTAGTAAATCAGGGGGCGCCCCCTGCGACGCCGCCAGCGGGACGCTTGCGCCGCACGGCGCCGCCCCTGCCTCACCATCTTCTGCCGGGCTTTCATGTCCACATGTACCGCCAACACAGCACCACTTACTAAATCATGCACCTGCGGCTTCCGCTTCGGCGCAAAGCAGTCAATGTTGGCCAGATAGGGCTCGCTATGGCGGGGCCTACTGTGAAAAACCCGGTACTCCTCGCCGTCAATGCTGCGCATGCACAGGCAGCGGGTGGCACCCGCCTCGGCAATCCACTGCAGAGCGACAGAATCAGCCACCATGCCCGCGTCCATGGAGAACTCTTTCATCGCGGGGCCAGGAATCACCGCAAGGCCGTCCGGGTCCAAAATCGTGATGCGCGTATTAGCCGGCGGATCGGTCAGCAGAGCAAGCACCCGTTCCTGCCATGCGACCGGGACCCCCTCCGTGGTACCACTCCATGTCATTACGTTCGCTCCTCGTAAATTCACTAAAAATAACTATCGATATTTTCGACTCCTATAGCCTTGTTCCTTCACCCTGCTTTACTTAACACTTTGTGACGAATCACCTATGACGAGTGAACACTCTGTGCAGATAACCGGTCTCCCCCCTTGACGTCCGCCGGAACGCCGAGTAGCATCGATGCTGGACCCCCTTCTCTCATTCGCAAGAAGGATAAGACTCATTCCTAAGGATTACTACGTCTACAGCAGGGTTTCCCACGCACAAGTTTGAAACATGAAGAAGACCCGCAATCAGGACCAAGGCCGTTCCTACATATACCCAGGTGGGAACGGCAAGCGTACATCATAGGGTGTTCTGCAAGTAAACATCCTTTGTGTAAGTCACGAGAGGAAAGGAACGAGCACCATGCAACTGGGCACCTCCGCCCTTGCGACCGCGTTTGAGCGCAGCCCCAAAGTCCATCGCAACCTGAGCGTGGCCCGTCTCGTCGAACTGGCCGTCTCTCGGAACGAAGGCACCCTGACCGACAACGGCGCCTTATCTGTCACCACCGGCAAGTACACCGGGCGGTCCCCTAAGGATAAGTTCGTGGTCGTGGAGCCCAGCGTAAAGGATCACATTAACTGGGGCCCGGTCAACCAGCCCATGGAGCCGGCCGTCTTCGAACGGCTCTACGCCAAGGTCCTGGAACACCTGGGCCACAAGGAACTCTATGTTTTCGACGGTTTCGCCGGCGCCGACACCGAATATCGTCTGCCCATCCGGGTCGTCAACGAGTTCGCCTGGCAGAACCTTTTCGTACACCAGCTCTTCGTCCGCCCGACGGAAGATGAACTGAAGACCCACGAAGCCCAGTTCACCGTGATCTGCGCCCCCAGCTTCCAGGCCAACCCGGCGGTTGACGGCACCAACTCCGAAGCCTTTGTCATTCTGAGCTTCGAGCACCGTGTCGTCCTGATCGGCGGCACCCACTATGCCGGTGAAATGAAGAAGTCCATTTTCACCGTCATGAACTACCTCCTGCCGCTCAAGGGCATCTTCCCCATGCACTGCTCCGCCAACATCGGCGAGCGTGGCGACGTCGCCCTCTTCTTCGGCCTCTCGGGCACCGGCAAAACCACCCTCTCCGCCGATCCCCGCCGCAGCCTCATCGGCGACGACGAGCACGGCTGGACCGACAAGGGCGTCTTTAACTTCGAAGGCGGCTGCTACGCCAAGTGCATCCGGCTCTCGCAGGAGAATGAACCCCAAATCTGGGCCGCCATTCGGTTCGGCTCGGTGCTGGAGAACGTCGTTCTTGACGAGGAGACCCGCGTTCCCAACTACGACAGCGAAGCCCTCACCGAAAACACCCGGGCTGCGTACCCGGTCGACTTCATCCCCAACGCCGTTATTCCCGGCGTCGGCGGCATGCCCGAAGTGGTCGTCTTCCTGACGGCCGATGCCTTCGGCGTTCTGCCCCCCATCGCCAAGCTGACCAAGGAACAGGCCATGTACCACTTCATCTCCGGCTACACCTCCAAGCTGGCCGGTACCGAGCGTGGCGTGGTCAACCCTGAAGCTACCTTCTCCTCCTGCTTCGGCAGCCCGTTCCTGCCCCTGGCCCCGGCAGCTTACGCCAAGCTGCTCGGCGAAAAGATCCAAAAGCACAATGCGCAGGTCTACCTGCTCAACACCGGCTGGTCCGGCGGCCCCTACGGCGTTGGCAAGCGCATGCGCCTGCCCTATACCCGGGCCATGGTCGACGCCGCCCTCAACGGCGAGCTGGCCAAGGTTGAGTTCGTCGAAGACCCGATCTTCCGGGTGCTGGTGCCCACCAGCTGCCCGAACGTCCCGGCGGAAGTGCTCCAGCCCCGCAAAACCTGGGCTGACCCCGCCGCCTACGATGAGCAGGCCCACAAGCTGGCCGCCCTGTTCGCCAAGAACATCGCCAAGTTCGAGGTGCCCGACGAAATTCGTGAGGCCGGACCCCGCGCCTAGCATAATTCGAGCCCCTGCGCTGAACAATTCAGCACAGGGGCTCTTTTTTTGTGAACCCGATTGTGTGGAGAGCCCGTCTATTCCTCGGAACCAGATACATGTGGAGGTGCCCGCTTTGATGAAGAGGTCCCGTCTCCTGGCCCTTGCCCTTGCCGCCCTGGTCTCAGTGCTCAGCCTTGCAGGCTGCGCCAAGCCCGGTCCCGAGCCCAGCCAGCCCGTCAATTCGTCCCCCAGTCAAGGCCAAACCGGCCAAACCAATACCAACCCACCGGCCAAGCCGGTTGACGCTCCCCCGGCTTCCCCTGAGGAAGTCGACATGGCCGTCCGCAGAGTCCTCCAGGGCTACCTGGACGCACTGAAGCGGGGCAGCTACGAGGAGGCTGCCGCCCACTGGTCGCCCGCAGCCAAAGTCAGCGCCGACATGCTCAAAACGCCCGGCGTCACCGAGTGGTACCTCATCTCTTCGGAAATGATCGACGCAACGGCGACCTCAGCCAGCGTGCAGCTTAACTTCTCCGTCAAGGTCGCCCCAAACACCGCCACCAACTACAGTGACGGGCGGAACACCCGCTACGTGCGGCTAAACCTCGAACAAGGCGGCTGGAAGATCCTGAACATGACCACATCCCCCTGATAACCAGAACCCCTGCCGGAGCGGGCCGCAGCGCCCACCCCGGCAGGGGTTCTTCCTTATTGCTCGGTAATCCACGCGTGAACGGCCTCGAAAACCTCTTCCCGGCCCCGCTCCAGCGTGATCAGGTGGTTGCGCCCCGGCAGCATCACCTGGCGCTTCACCGTGCTTCCCACGTTGGCCAGAATGTAGTCCGAGCTCTCCTCGGCAATCCACCGGTCCCGGTCGCCCTGCACCGTCAGCACGGGTACTGTGACTCGGTGCAAATTCCTCCGGACCTGCTTGGCCATCCGGAGCAGGCTGTGAATCGTTGCGACCGGAAAGCGGTCATAGCTGTCAAGCTGGGCCGCAATTTCGGGGTTCGAAATGCGTGCCGGGTAATACGGCACCAAATACTTGGCCAGCGGCACCAGCAACTGCCGCCAGTCTGCCAGCTTGATCGGGCAGGCCAAAGTTGTCACCGTCGACACCTCGCGGTGGGCGCCCAGGTAAAGCGCCAGCAACCCACCCATCGAGAAGCCGACCACGTGTACCCGACCGTAGCGCCCCTGCAGCTCCGCCAGCTCCGCTTCGGCAGTCCGGACCCACTCGGGCCACCGGGTCCGCCGCAAATCCTCCGGGTCGGTCCCGTGGCCGGGCAGCAGCGGAGCCCGCACGCTCACGCCCCTGGCCGCGAGATGTTCTCCCAACGGACGCACCTCCGCCGGCGACCCCGAAAACCCATGCAGGAGCAAACAGGCCGTCGTTCCCTGCTCAAAAAAGAACGGCTCCGACAGGCGCCGCTTCAACACCGTCATTGTGAATCCTCCCTGCAAAGGCAAAAGCCGGACCCCTTCTAAGGCCCGGCCTACACTGCACATTCGGATCCCGCACCGGACGACTTACAGGTCCGCCTGCAGGAAAATCAGGCCCAGCGAGCTGACGATGAAGAGAACGGCAAAGATCGTGCTCAGCCGGTTCAGCATCTCGTCCATGCCCTTCTTTTTGCCGAAAATCTGCTCGGCGCCGCCAGTGATGGTACCCAGACCGGCGCTCTTGCCCGACTGCAACAGAACCGAGGTCACCAAACCAATGGCAAAAAGGGTGTGAATCACAGTAACGATCGTGTTCAACAAGTCCCTTCACCCCCTCATCCAGGGTAGAGTCAGCTTTCCAATTGTAACACAACCATATGGGCTCGTACAACTAGAAAAGGGGAGAGGGCTCGCCACCCTCTCCCCTTTTTCCACTACTTCCGGTTGCGCAGGACGCCGGTGCCACGGAAGATGGCCGCCTCGCCCAGCTCCTCTTCGATCCGGATCAGCTGGTTGTACTTCGCCACCCGGTCGGTCCGGGACGGGGCGCCGGTCTTGATCTGGCCGCAGTTCAGGGCGACGGCCAGGTCGGCGATGGTCACGTCCTCGGTTTCGCCGGAGCGGTGCGACATGACGCTGGTGTAACCGGCCTGGTGGGCCATATTCACAGCCTCAATCGTCTCGGTCAGGCTGCCGATCTGGTTCACCTTGACCAGAATCGAGTTAGCGCAGCCCTTTTCGATGCCCTGGGCCAGGCGCTGGGTGTTGGTCACGAAGAAATCGTCACCGACCAGCTGCACCCGGTTGCCAAGACGAGCGGTAACCTCGGCCCAGCCTTCCCAGTCGTCTTCGGCCACGCCATCTTCGATGGAGACGATCGGGTACTGCTTGGTCCAGCTATCCCACAGGTCGATCAGCTGCGAGGTGGTGAAGGTCTTGCCGCCTTCGCCTTCCAGCACATACTGGCCGTTCTTGTAGAACTCGGTGGAAGCGACGTCCATGCACAGGAAAACGTCCTTGCCAGGGGCGTAACCGGCCTTCTGGATCGCCTCCAGAATGACGGTGATCGCCTCTTCGTTCGAGCGCAGGTCGGGGGCGAAGCCGCCCTCGTCGCCCACGGCGGTGTTGTAGCCCTTGCTCTTCAGCACGGACTTCAGGTTGTGGAAAACCTCAGCGCCCATCCGCAGCGACTCAACGAAGCTCTTGGCGCCGGCCGGGAAAATCATGAACTCCTGCATGTCGACGTTGTTGTCGGCATGGGCGCCGCCGTTGATGATGTTCATCATGGGCACCGGGATCACCCGGGCGTTCACGCCGCCGACATAGCGGTAGAACGGCAGGCCGAGGGCGTTGGAAGCGGCCTTCGCCACGGCCAGCGAAGTGCCGAGAATGGCGTTCGCGCCGAGCCGGGCCTTGTTCGGGGTGCCGTCCAGGGCGATCATGGCCCGATCAATCGAGACCTGGTCCAGCGCATCGCTGCCGATGATCTCGCTGGCGATAATCTCGTTCACGTTGTGGACAGCCTTCTGAACACCCCTGCCCAGGTAGCGGCCCTTGTCGCCGTCGCGCAGTTCAACCGCCTCGTGAGCGCCGGTCGAAGCGCCGGAGGGCACTGCAGCGCGGCCCTTAATGCCGCTGGCCAGTTCAACTTCAACTTCAACGGTAGGATTGCCGCGCGAATCGAGAATCTCACGACCGTGAACCTTGAGAATCGTGGTCATGGTA